>JAWABC010000001.1:0-35831 GCA_038884815.1 Candidatus Nanoarchaeia archaeon
ATAGTATTTCCGACCCACCTAATATAGCTTTTATAGTTGCTCCCGTTCCGATGATGTATGCTGTTAAAGCCCCATAACTTCCTATTAGCATTGTTAGGAACATGAGTTTTTTTGCCCATCCCCCTAAATATTTTTCCGCATACCCTGCTAGTTGGTGTTTTTGTTTTGTTCTTAAAGCAATTTCTCCTAAGTATAGGTGTAGTAGCAGTAGTGCTATGCCTAACGCTACTATCATCAGCATTCCGGTCCAGAATCCTGCTTTGTAAACTACGTAAGGTATCCCCAGAATTCCTGCCCCAACTATTGTCCCTATAAGTATTGCTACCGCTCTTCCCAAGGAGTTTGCCATTGTATTATTGCTTATTTTTGATTGTATATAAAGTTTGCTGAAAATTTCTTGAAAATTAAATATTATTTTAAAAATAAAAAAATATATAAATAAATCTTGTTTGTACTAACTTAGTTGGGTGGTTTACAATGGCTAATATATTGATAATAGATGATAACGAATCCGATTGCAATACTATGAAAACACTTCTTGAGAAAGAAGGTCATAAGATTTCTGTAGCTATGAACGGTAAGGAAGCTATTAAGAAGGTTAAGTCACAAAAGTTTGACCTGATTTTGTTGGACATAATCATGCCTAAAATGTCTGGTTACGAATTGCTTTCTCTTTTTAGGGAGAAGATGAATCATCAGTTGAAAATTTTTTATGTCTCAATAATACCTAAAGATGAAGTGGACACGTTTAACGTTGACGGCTTTATTCAGAAGCCTTTCAGCCCCTCTTCTTTTTTGAAAAGTGTTGAGGAGGGTCTTAAAAGGGGTGTAAAGAAAGGTGGCTAAAGTCATAATGATTGTTGATGACGAGCAAGATATTAGGGACTCTATCAAACTTATTTTAGAAAAAAATGGTTATAGGGTGATTACCGCAATTAACTCTGACGATTGTTTGAATAAACTTAAAGCTGAAAAGCCGGACTTGATTCTTATTGACATAATGATGCCAGGCACCCCCGTTAAGGATATAGTACCGAAACTGAAAGATGTTAAGGTTGTTTATTTGAGTGTTGTGCGTGTTTCAGAAGCTGAGAAGGAAGAGCTTCTTAAATCTCCTAACATAGTTGGTTTTATTCAAAAACCTTTTGACATAAACACTTTGGTCAAGAAGGTTAAAGAATATGTTGGTTAAGATGGATATCAAGAAGGAGTTGGATGAGTACAAAACCGTCCTCTTGGTAATCCCTGGTCAGGAATACAGTACTGTTGTTCTTGATACAATGAAGAGCTTGTCTGGCAACACTGTAGGTTATGTTACGCTTAACAAGACTTTTGGTTCTTTGAAAGACTTATTTGCTAAGAACAATATTAGCTTAGATAACGTGGTTTTTATAGATGGTATTTCTAAGATGGTGATGGACGTTCCCAGCCAGACTGATGGCTGTTATTTTGTGAGTTCTCCTAGTTCCTTAACTGAGCTTTCCATCCTCATTGGCAGGCTTCTCAATCATAACTTTAAGTACATAATTTTTGATTCATTAACAAATCTTTATATCTATAAAGATAAAGATGCTGTTACTAAATTTATTTCTCTCATTATTAATAAGATAGAAAGTCATGAAGCGAATTCCATTTTCTTTGCAGTTAAGTATTCTGATCAGGAGAAGGTGATTGAGGAAATTTCTATGTTTTTCAACAAGGTTATTGATTTAAAGACTGAGCATTAAGTTTTATTCTAGTTTGAAGTTTAGGAAACATTTATATATTTTTCAGCATATATTTTATTTATGAAAAAAATAATCATTCTATCGGTTTTGTTTGCTGTGTCTTTTGTCAGCTTTGTTTGTGCTGACGTCATAATGCCTGGTGAGCGCACCATAACAGTTAAGAACGTTATTTCCAACATGGCAGATTATCCTGACTATGTTTTTTTTCAGGTTGGTTATTTAGGTCCTTCTATGTGCCCTGCCCAAGTCATTCAAGATGATGGTATTATTCCAGGTGGTTACAAGTTCTGTGACTTTTCTGTTTTTGCCATTGAAAAATCGAAGTTTGACAGTAACTTTTTGTCTAATGTGAACTCCGCTTTTGTTGACATCCAGGAAAGGGCTCGTAACTCCAAAGTTCAGATTGATGTTAAAGAAGAGTTGAAATCTTACCTCGCTTCCAAGGGCGCTAAGGAAGTTATTAGCGACATAGTAACGATGAAGACAGTTCCAGAGTCAAGTACCGAGCAGTCTTACACAGAGTACTACACGGTCGATTTGGAATCTGTTCAGAAAAAGGCTGCATCCACAGATGTTGAGCGAAACAGCCTTGTTTACCTCTACATAATAATTCCAGTGGTTGCTCTTTTCATAATACTATTCTTGGTTATTAAGAAAAGGCAGAAATGATTTTCTCTCTTTTTTATTTCCTGATTACCTTCTTACTTGAGTTTTTGATTGTTTTGTTGTTCTTGAGAAAGAATTTCTTTGAGATTTCATCGCGTGTTTTTCTCATAAACCTTTTTACATGGCCTCTTGCTAACCTTGCCTATGGCTCTGGCTTTAATTTTTATGTGGTAGAATTTTGTGTTTTCGTTGTTGAAGCTATCCTCTTGATGTCGTTGTTGGAAGTTAAGTTTGTCAGGGCATTGTTAATCTCTTTGGTTGCTAACTTGTTAACTGCTTTGGTGAATTTGGCTTTCTCTTTGTCATTTTACGGACTCTTAATATGAACACAATCAGTGCTATTATGCCCAGAAGTACTATCAGCATTGAAATTCCTACTGTGTTTGTGAATGCCTTGTACCATGGCTTTCCAAAGAACTGCATCTTTATTTTTGGCACGCTAATGAATGTTTTTAGTATCTCTCCAGGAGGGAATGATTCTATTTCTCCCACAGCTAATGTATACTTGCCTGTGTTGTCGTTGCTTGAAACATTCATGTAGTATATTCCCTCTTCCAATTCCCTTCTTAGTTCAGGTCCCATCATGTAATAATCCCTGCCAAACTTCTCATAGTAAAGCTTCCACTCGCCCTGTGTCCCGTCTAAGAAAGTCACCCTGTCATTTTCAAAATCCCTTACCTCTACAAAGAAGTCTTTCCTGTTCTCCATCAGGTTGTAAGGAGTTAGTATGTTGAGGTAAAGTTTGGATGGTTTCTCTGATATGATCATATAATTGTCTTCATTTCCATCCAGTTCTCCGTAAAATGCCCTCGAGATTTCAGGGTCTTTTATTATGATGGGTCTGTCTGGTGTTGCATCCTTGTTGTATACTATTCTTGGCTGGTGTGCGCTCGCTATTAAGGATAGAATCAGAATTATTGGTAGGATTATTTTGAAAATTTTCATATTATTTTATAGAATTTTCTTATTTATATTTTTATTCGTATCTTAAGGCATCCACAGGGTTCATTTTTGATGCCCTGTACGCTGGTATCACACCAGCAAGTATCCCTATGCCTATGGATAATCCGAGAATAAGTATCAGCGTCTCTGGTGTTACCACTGCAGATCCCAATCTCATCCTTCCCATGTTTATGTTGGCTGTTATTATGCTTGACATAACATATGAAGCTCCTATCCCAACCAGCGCCCCGATCACGCCTCCAGCCAACCCAACCATTCCTGAGTTGAAAAGGAACATTAACATTATGTCCTTGTTTTTTGCCCCTATTGATTTCATTATGCCTATCTCTTTTGTTTTTTCTAATACCGTGGTGAACATCGTGTTTGCTATCCCGACAGCTCCGACAAGTAAAGCTATGGCTGCGATAGCGCTTAAAAATAAAGTCATTGTGCTTAGGCTTTGTGATATGGTTTCCTGCATTTCTTTTACTGAACTTACTGAGAAGCTTTTTGTCCTTTCATTTTCTGCCCTTACGAGCATCAGCCTTGAGTTTATCTGTGATATTGTGTCTTCGATTAAGTCTGTGTCCTCAACCCTTATCTCTATGGATGTGAATTCCTTTGGGTCAACTTCTTCCAGCGTTGTTCTTGCAGCTTCGATGGGTATGTAAACAGTTGAGCCTGACTGTCCTCCTATTCCCAAACCTTCTGATTCTTTAAGTACCCCCACAACCCTGAATGGCTTTCCCTCTATGGTTATCTGTCTGTTTATTGGTATGTCCTGCTTGAATCTTTCGGTTGCTATGTTGTAGCCTATTACTGCAACGTTGCTGTCCCCCTGTGTTAGGTATCTTCCTGAATCAAGCCCTGTGGTCTCCATGTCTTTCCAGACTTTTGTGTCAACCCCCTTGACGGTTGCTGATATTGTCTGGTCTAAATATCCTATGTCTGCCCTTTTGGAAACAACTCCTTGTATGTATTTTATGTTGGGCACCATTTTCAGTGCCTGCACTTCCTTGTTTGTCAGGTTTTGTATTGTTCTTTCAGAGGTTGTTGTAGTCCGTCCTCCAAAATTGTCGCCTGCCATTCTGAACTCTGCTTGCCCTCCCATGGCCCTGGAATACCCAAGGGAAACAGTTACTACATCAGCCCCCAAGGTTCCAAGTCTTTCTTCCATGGCTTGCTGCATTCCTTCTCCGAGGGACATGATTGCTATGACAGATGCTACTCCTATTACTATGCCTATTATTGAAAGCCAGCTTCTTAGCTTGCTGTGGCTCAGAATATTGTAAGCCAGCTTTATGCTTTTGGACAACCTCATTTTAGATTCTTTTTGAGAGTCTCCTTTTTCCCAAAAGCTTTCTTACCGGTCCTATAACAAGAAGTATCGCTAAGGCTACTGAAACCCAGAACCAGGTGTTTTTCAAAAAGCTTGATGTTGTTCCTGTGCTTGTCCTCCCAGCAAATGTTCCTGCGGTTCCTGTCATGGCTGATCCGCTTAGCGTTGCTGGGTTCACTAGAATCTGTTTTATTGCAGTCCTCCTTGCTCCGAAGGGGTCTGTGTAGTCAACCTGCACAGTTAACTCTTTTTTCTCAGATACTCCTCTTTGTTTTGGTGATATCTTGAAGGACACTATGGTGTAGTCCCCGCTTTCAAGGTTTCCTACTATGGATGCTGAAGTTAGTTCTGTCATAAAGTTTTCCTGTTCTGGTATGCTTACTGTAATAGCATTGGCTGGATTCTTTCCTATGTTTGCTATCGCAATGAAAACCCCTTCTGTTGTTATCTCCTGTAGCACAACGTCAAAACTAGTTTGTGCTTCCACTACCGTGATGGGCATTGTTTTTTCTTTCCATTGGCATCCTGCACAGTCTTTGTATTCAAAAACTATTGAGTTGTCTCCTTCTTTGGCTTGTTCATCTACTCTAACTTTGAATCTTTTTGTGACAGCGCTCTTTGCATTAAGCGTATCTATCACTATCTCTGGTTCTTCAGTCGGGTCTAAAGAGAAAGGGTAAGATTCTTTGAATCTTATTGCTGAGTTTTGTACTGCGTTGTTTTCATTGTTGCTGACCCTTATCCATATCGTGAAGTATTCTCCTGCCTGTACCGGCGTTGGGTAGTAGTTGTCCACATTTATGTCAAGGGCATTAACCAATCCTATGCTGAGCAGCATAGCAGTTAAAACAAGAAATGTTGATGTAATTTTTTTCTTCATTTGCTCTTCCTCCTTCTATTTTTATGTTTGTTTGTATCGCTCTCTATTTTACCGTCTTTCAGCTTGATTATCCTTTTTGCAAAATTCACCAATTCCAGATCATGCGTTACCATGATTACAGTCTTGCCCTGTTTTTCATGCAACTCGCATAAGAAGTCCATTATGTACTTGCCTGTTTTGCTGTCAAGGTTTCCTGTCGGTTCGTCTGCCATTACTATTTCAGGGTCGTTTGCCAAAGACCTTGCTATCGCAACCCTTTGTGACTGTCCTCCGCTTAGCTCCGTGGGTTTGTGATGTGTCCGGTCACCCAACCCTACCACCTCTAACAGTTTCCTTGCCCTTTCTTTTGTTTTGTCTATTGTGTTATTCTGGAATTCGATTGGCAATGCTACATTCTCGAGGGCATTTAACGTTGGAATTAAGTTGAATTGTTGGAATATGAACCCTATCTTCCTACCTCTTATTTCTGCGAGTTTTGATTCGCTCATCATGGATATGTTTCTACCTTCAAGAAGTATTGTGCCTTGTGTGGGTTTGTCCAAGCATCCTATTAAATGCATTAGTGTGCTTTTACCGCTGCCGCTTGCCCCTGTTATGGCTACGAACTCTCCTTTTTTTATCTTAAGGCTTACCCCCCTTAACGCCTCAACCTCTGCCTCTCCCATTTGGTAAACCTTCCAGACTTCTTTAAGCTCTATCAGCGTTCCATCGCTCATTTCTTTATTTCAAACATTTTGGCTATTTAAAAAACCTATGGATTTCAAGTCCATTTACAAAAAGTTTTAAATACCCTCCAGCGTTTTGATTTGTATGGTTTTGCAGTCAATAAGTTTTTACATGATTGGTGGCATGTCTGTAGTTGCATATTTGAGTATATTGACGATTCTTCTGCTTTTCACAACAGCCATCCTTGGTTTTATGAGCATGAGGGGCAAGGTCAGGTTTAAGTACCACAAAATCCTTGCTATTATTACAGTAATTTCTGCAATTGTTCATGGCGCATTAATCATAATTTCTCGGTTCTGATTTTTTGGTATTATGTTTGGAAAGCCTTTTATCTCGTCATCCGACAAGTGTACACATAAGGTTTTTATAATCACCAACATTAGATATGAATTAATGTTTATAAGTTCAGAAGTAGCTGAAATATGCGGAATTCATGCAGGGGATGGTCACCTCAGGAAAAATGGTAAAGAATTTGAAGTTAGTGGGGGTATTGAAGAAAAGGATTATTATGTAGGACATGTTATCCCTTTATTTAATAGAGCATTTAATTTGTCTATAAAAGGTAAATATTTTAAATCAAAAGGTACTTATGGTTTTAGAACATCTAATTCTCATATTATTAACACTTTAAAAGGAGCAGGATTTAAATTAGGTAATAAAACTTTAACTGCAAGTGTACCTAAACAGATATTGTATTCAAAAGATCTTGATTTAATTACTGCATTTCTAAGAGGTTATTTTGATACAGATGGCTGTTTCACATTTGATAAGAAAATTGGTAACCCTTTATCATTCCATAAAACAAGGAATTACTACCCTAGGATATTATTTACCACATGTTCAAAAAACCTAGCAAAAAACCTTAAATACCTAGTTCAACTATTGGGATTTAAAGCGCATACTTATGTATACATTCCAAAAGTGCCTACAGAAAACAAGAAGTATAAAATGCAAATAGTTGGAGTCAAAGCTTTAAACTTATGGATGCAATTGATAGGAACAGAGAACCCATCTAAACTTTCAAGATATTTAGTGTGGGATAAATTTGGTTTTTGCCCACCATACACCACATATGAACAAAGACTAAAGATGTTAAGTGGTAGGTTAAAGCCAGATTTACTTTATATAAAGGGCCTATGGTGTAACCTGGAAAGCACGTACCGCTTCGGACGGTGAGATGGGGGTTCAAATCCCTCTAGGCCCATGTTATATAAGTTTAGAAAACGGTCAAAATGGTGGGTAATCTTTTCTGTATCTCCATTTTGGGAACTCTTTACCTCTGCTCCATTTTTCAACAAGGTCGTAAAGCCTGCTCGTCTTTTGTTTTTTTCCCTCGTTTATGTTTTTTATCACTTCTATTAGTTTATAATTTGTGTCTTTGTAATCTGCTATTACATGAATCAGATACTCTATTACACCTTCGTCACCCCATTTGCTTTTGACCTCTTGAAGGTATTCTATACAATGTCTCATCTCTCTGTGGTTCCTTCCCATCTCCTTGTGGTATTCATCCATCCAGATATGTAGGTCTTTGTATGTTTTCCCTGTTCTCATTTTACTCATTTTGCAGTGTTCTTCTAAGTTGGGCATTTTTTAGAAATGTTTTTTATGGTTGTTGGAATGCTCTCTCCAATATCAATGAGCTTTATTACTCTTTCGCTCAAAAATCCGTAAATCTTTCAGAATAAAAAATAAGAAAATTTGTTCTTATTCTATTACCTTACCCCTCTTTATGTTGATTATTTTTATAGCATCAAATATACCTACTATGCTTAGTGATATTATTACTGCAAAAATCCAGTTCCAGGGCCCTATCGGAGCGGTGTCAAATATAGTGTTTGCTTTTGTGTATATTATTGCCATCGTGGTAAGTATGGATGTTATTGAAGCTAATACCAACCATTTGTTTGCGAATATTTTTATTTTGTGCATTGGCTTTCTGAATGACCTGAAGTTAAACGCATTTACTATTTCAAAAAGTATCAGCGTTACTAGTGCAGTCGTTCTTGCAGTGTCAACATCATGGTTCAGTATCTTTATTTCATAATAGAATAGTCCTATAACACCTATTGATATTACTGCTGCGGCTATTATCATTAGCATAACAAGTTGTTTGTTTATAAGATTAGAGTCTTTTCTCGGTTTTACCTTCATTATGTCATGTGAAGGAGGGTTGAAACCAAGTGTTAATGCGGGTAGGTTGTCAGTCACCAAGTTCATGAAAAGGATTTGTAGCGCCAGCAGGGGTAGAGGTAACCCTAATATCACTCCCAAAAGTATTATTAGCAGTTCTGCGTAGTTGCATGATAGTTGGTATGATACGAACTTTCTTATGTTGTTGAATATTGTCCTTCCTTCTTTTATAGCGCTTACTATGGTTGCGAAGTTGTCATCTTTGAGTATCATGTCTGATGTCTCCCTTGACACATCAGTTCCTGCCTTCCCCATAGCCACCCCTATATGAGCTTCTTTCAGCGCTGGTGCATCGTTAACACCATCGCCTGTCATGGTTACTGTCTCACCATTCGCTTTGAGCGCTTTTACTATTCTTATTTTGTGTTCTGGCTTCACTCTTGCGAATATCCCTATATTCCTTATAATTTTTGGCAATTCTTCATCTGTTATTTTGTCTAAATCATCTCCTGTTAGCACTTCTCCTTTTATTCCAACTTCTTTTGCTATTGCAAGTGCTGTCTGTTTGTTGTCTCCTGTTATCATCTTTACTTTTATCCCTGCCTTTTTGCATAATGCGACAGCTTCCTTAATCTCTTCTCTTGGCGGGTCGTCTATGGCTACTAACCCAAGAAATGTTAACCCCTTCTCTATGTTTTCTATGTTTATTTTCTCATTTGATTTTTTATATGCTAATGCCATTACTCTGAATGTTTTCGAGGTTAGTTTTTTGCTTTCTTGTAGTATTTTTTTTCTTTCTCGTTCTGTCAGTTTGCATTTTTTTAGAAGTATTTCAGGTGCTCCTTTTGTGTATACGTAATATCCTGTTTTTTCTTTGCACAGGACAGACATTATTTTCCTCTCAGGTGTGAATGGTATCTCTTCCTTCCTAGTGCATTCAAAATCTTCTTTGAATATGTCTGCTTTTGCTGCCATTATCAGAAGCGCTGCCTCTGTCGTTGACCCGTTTATGCTGTACTCTTTGTCAGTTCCTTTCCTCTGTATTATTGCATCGTTACACAAAACTGCTGCTTTGTAAAGTAAGTGCAGGTTCTCTGCTCTTCTTATGTCTATCTTCTTTCCATTGTGCAGCACGTCTCCCTTCGCCTCGTATCCGGCTCCTTGTATATCGAATGTTTTTCCATCCAAGTAAATCTTTTTGACTGTCATCTCCCCTTTTGTTATTGTTCCTGTTTTGTCGGTGCATATTACTGTTGTTTCTCCCAGCGTCTCTATTATTGACATCCTGTTCACTATTGCGTTTTTCTTTGCCATCCTGTAGGCGCCTGATGAGAGCGTTGATATGAGCACGACAGGGAACCCTTCTGGGAAAGCAGATACGCACAGTGCTATCACAACAAGTAAGGTGTCAAACAGGACTGTTTTTGTGACTGGGGTGTTTGTCAGCAGCATTATTGCTCCTGTTATAACCGATATTATAATCGATGCAATGGTCATCTGTTTTGTTATTTTGTTGAATTTTTTTTGCAATGGCAGTTCTTTTTCTGCTGTTGATATCATCCCTGCTATCTTTCCGAATTCCGTGTTCATCCCTGTGTGTATTACCTGTGCTGTACATTTGCCCTTGGTGATGTATGTTCCCATATAGATTATGTTGTCTTTGTTGTATTTCCTGATGTCTTTTGCAGCGCTCTTCTTCACTTCCCTTGATTCTCCTGTCAGCGTTGACTCGTCAACCTCAAGGTCTTTTTCTTCCAGGATGATGCAGTCTGCTGGTATCCTTTCCCCTGTTCTTAGAAGTATTATGTCCCCAGGCACTATCTCCCTTGATGGCACTTCTGTTTCTTTGCCTTCTCTCATTGCTATAGAGATGGGCATTATCATCTTTCTTAAGGCTTTTATTGACCTTTCAGCCTTGTACTCCTGCAGAAATCCCACAATTATGACAATCAGTATTACTACTATTATGGTGTATCCTGTTATCGCTTTGTCAAGTATGAATGATATTACAGTTGCAACTAGAAGCAGGTATATTATGAAGTTTCCTTTTACCTGTCTTAATAGTATTTTTAATGCAGAAATGTGTTTGAGCTCTCTTATCTCATTGTAGCCGTATTTTTCTAATTTTTTGGCCGCTTCCCTCCTGCTAAGACCAAGCCCTCTTTTTTGCATAGTATTGTTTAATTCTTGTTTTTTATTAAGCTTTTGTTATATCCTCACAAGTATTTGTTTATTTTCTTTTCATTATTTCTTCTTTTTTAGGAACCATGCTGTTATGATTCCTACTGCTGCTAAGAATGCTAAGAATATTATTACTCCAACAGCTCCGATACCAGTTTTTGTTTGTTGAGTTGGTATTGTTGTAGTTTTTTCTTCTTGTTGTTGGCTTGGTGTTTCTTGCCCCGGTATTTCTATACCTTCTGTTTTTTCTTTAGGTTCTTTGGTAATTCCTTCATCAACAATCTCTCCTGTGATCCCAACACCACCATCTCCATAGCTTGTTGAGTAGAATACCTGGAAGTTTTTGCTCGTGCTTGCTTTATTCCCATTAGAGTTTTCCACCTCACATTTTACTGTGTATGTTCCTGCTTGGTTTGTATCATCTCCGGTGAAGGTTGCCGTGTCTGTTGTTGTGCTTCCCCCTGTCTTTGTTACTGTTGTTAGGTCTGGCTTTGTCAGCGTCCATGTCCAACTGCTTGCTACGTTACTCTCACACTTGTATGTTATGCTGTCTCTTATCCCTATTGTTGTATCACTAGGTTCAGTAATTGTTGGTGCGTTTAACGTTATGGCTCCTACTGTTAGGGTAAAGTTGGAACTGCTAAATGCAGTATTTCCTGCTGTATCATTGCATTCCACATTCCATGTATAAGTGCCATCGCTTAAATTAATGCTTGTGAAGTTTGTCTGAACATTATTTGTGTAAGTAACAGACTGATTAGCATGCCATTCTATTAAGCTACTAGTGAAGTATAAAGTGCACGTGTCAGGATGCAATTCAATAGTTGTAAAACCAAATACTACATCCAATCCGTCAGCATCATCGCTATTGTCAACAGGCTCTAAACTAACAACAGGAGCTATGTCATCGTAAGCATAGACATAAGCTTGACCAGAGTCAGTAGCATAAGAGGCCCCTACTGTAACCTCTGTGTACCCATCACCATTAACATCACCATTACAAACAAAGCTTCCAAAGGTGTCTCCAGCTTGCGTCCCATTAAGGGTTATATTAGAATAAGATGAAGAGTCCACGTTGATGATTGAGTTGTAATCGGCTCCGAAGAATATATACACTTGACCAGCACCAGCAAGACCCAAAGGATCGGAATAAACTGATGCTATTATGTCATCATAACCATCATTGTTAACGTCTCCAGAACTGATGTAATAACCAAGGTAGTTTTCTTCTGCAGATCCGTTAAATGTAATGTTTGCATATGCTGTAGCCTCGACATCAACTATGGAAGTATAGTTCACTCCAAAAAATACAAAAATCTGACCAGCTTCATTAAGTTCATTGGCGGTGCCATCAGCATCCACTATTATATCCGCATACCCATCATTGTTTATATCTCCACTAGAGATAAATGCACCAAAGTTTCCATCTATTTGTGTTCCATTGAGGGTTATGTTGGAATTGGTTGTATTTGTATATAACATACTGATATCACTACCAAAAAACACAAAAACATCGCTCCCAGCATTACTTATTATGTCATCATAATAGTCATTGTTTATATCTCCGCTGCCGATATGATAACCTAATCCATCAGCAATTGCCGTTCCATTAATTGTTATGTTAGCGTATAATGAAGCATCTTCATTAATAATTGAAGTGTAATTGGCTCCAAAAAATACAAACACTTGGCCGGCATTGGTAAGTCCTGTAGGGTCTGCTCCATTAGCCCCTACTATAATGTCAGCATAACCGTCCCCATTTATATCGCCACTTTCGACAGAGACACCAAATTGGTCTCCTGCTAGCGTTCCGTTGATAGTTATGTTGGCAAAGGATACAGCATTTTCGTTAACTGGAGATGTATAGTTTGTTCCAAAAAAAACATACACTCTACCACCATTGTCATTTTCTTGCGAATTACCTATGATAATGTCAGAATAGCCATCATTGTTGATATCACCAGTACTGATACCATTACCAATCTGTCCTACAGTCCCGTTAAGGGTTATGTTAGCATACATAGCATCCGTATCTTGTATACCATTAGGACCTCCAAAAAAGACATACACGATGCCTACATCGGTAACACCTGAAGGATCAGCATAATTAGCCCCTATAATAACATCAGCATAACCGTCCCCATTAACATCAGAACTTATGCCAGCACCATTACCGAACATATCACCTGATGCGGTTCCATTAAGTGTTGCTATTTTCACAGCTCCAGCTGCGATAGCAAAGTTAGAACTAACGATTATTACACTCACAATTAGTATTGTAAATATCAAACTCTTTTTTAATATCATTTATAGTGCTTTTTATAGTTAAGATAATATTTAAATTTTTTGTTAAAAAGATAAATTAATATACTACCTCTTTTTTTACCTTGTTTTATGGTCCAGGTTCCTTGTTGGGATATGAATAAAAAATGTGTGGTGAAGGGTCTTCCTAAAGATGAATCCCATTGTCCTGTTTATTTGTCTGGCAGGTCTTGTTACGAGTTTGACTGGGCTGCTTTCATAAAGGACTTGCCTCCTGATGAGAAGAAATATTGGAAGGTTCATCTTGGCAGGTGCAAGAACTGTAATGTCTATAAGGTTTACAGGAAGGATATGGATAAGGTTTTGTCTGAAGTCAAGAAGTTGTAGGGGGTTTTGAAAATGTTGGAGGATGATGTTATAAAGATAATTGCTGATCAGCTGGATGTCAAACCCAGCAAGATAAGTTTGGAGTCGAAGTTTGTTGATGACCTTGGTGCTGACAGCCTTGACTTGGTTGAGCTTGTGATGACTTTTGAGGACAACTATGGTATTGAGATTAGCGATGAGGATGCTGAGAAGCTTGTATATGTCAAGGATGTTGTTGAGTACATAAGGAACAACGCTCCTGCTTATAAGAAGGTAGCGTAAGTTTTATATAACTCGTTTCTTTGAATTCTTTTTATGTCCAAAGAGCTTGGATTAACGGTCAGGAAGTCTGAAGATATAAGTGAGTGGTACACGCAGGTTATTCAGAAGGCTGACCTGATTGAGTACAGCGCTGTTTCCGGCTGTTACATTCTTAAGCCTGGTGCTTATTTTATTTGGGAGCAGATACAGGGCTTTGTTGATAAGGAGTTTAAGAAGGTTGGCATACAGAATGTTTATTTCCCTCTTTTTATCCCTGAGAAGTTTTTGGTTAAGGAGCAGGAGCACGTTGAGGGTTTTGCTCCTGAAGTTGCCTGGGTTACAGAAGCTGGCAACACAAAATTGGATGAAAGGCTTGCTATTCGCCCGACTTCTGAAACTATAATGTATCCTACTTTTTCAAAAATGATTAGGTCCTGGCGTGACCTTCCTTTGCGCTATAACCAGTGGAACAACGTTGTTCGTTGGGAGTTCAAGCACCCTGTTCCTTTTTTGAGGTCTCGTGAGTTTTTGTGGAATGAGGGCCATACTGTTTTTGCAACGGAAAAGGAGGCGTTGGCTGAAGAGAAGGAAATTCTTGGGATTTACAAGAAGGTTAATGAAGAACTGTTGGCACTTCCAGGGATCATAGGAAGAAAGACTGATAAGGAGAAGTTTGCCGGTGCTGTTTTTACTTCAAGTATTGAGCACTTATTGCCTGATGGTAAGGCTGTCCAGGGTCCTGACTTTCATCATGACGGGCAGAATTTTGCAAAGGCTTTTAACATAACTTTTTTGGATGCTAACAAGGAGAAGCAGTTTGCTTACCAGAACACTTGGGCCATAACAACAAGGCAGATTGGTGTTATGGTGATGGTTCATGGTGATGATAAAGGTTTAGTCCTTCCACCAAAACTTGCCTCAACTCAAGTTGTTATAGTTCCCATTTTTGATGCTAAAACAAAGGATAAGGTTTTGAAGGAAGCTAAAAATGTAGAGTCTAAAATAAAAAACAATTTTAGGGTTTTGCTTGATGATCGTGATGAGGTCTCTCCTGGTTGGAAGTTTAACGAGTGGGAGTTGAAAGGTGTGCCTATAAGGGTTGAGATAGGTCCGAAGGATATTGCAAAGAAGCAGGTTATTGTTGTGAGGCGTGATACTTTAAAGAAAGAGCCTGTCAAGCTTACTAAGCTTCCTGAAAAAATTAGTAGCTTGATGGTTGAAATTCATAAGAATTTGTTCAGTAAGGCTTCTGACTTCTTGAAGAAGAACACGCATAAGGTTAAGTCTTATTCGGAATTAAAGGAGATGCTTAAGAAAGGTGGTTTCTTGCAGGCTTGTTGGTGTGGTGACCGTGCTTGCGAGGATAAGGTTAAGGATGAAACAGGTGCTAAGATTACCAATATTCCTTTTGAGCAGGGAAGAATATTTTCTGATTGTGTTGCTTGTGGCAAGAAAGCCAAGTTCGTTGTCAACTTTGCCAAAACTTATTAGATTTTCAAGTAATTAAGTAGTTCTGCATACCAAGGAAGATTTAAAATGTTTAGCTCAAGGTTTTCTTCATCTCTTTTTATTAGATCCCCGCTCTCATCGCTGTATTCCATATGTAACTGTATGAACCCTCTTCTGAATTGTTTTCCTTTAACAGGTATTTCTATTGTATAACTTCCTTCAAGCTCTTCGATTGTTATTTCCCCGACGTTTTTTATTATTATTCTGATGTCTTTTGCTTTTGTTCTGGTGAGCAGTGTTAGGTTTAGCGTTGTTTCTTCATTGTAGCCAAGTTTCTTGGGTTCGTACGCTACTATTTTTATGTCTGGTATTTCCTGAACGTTCAGCGTTATACTTGTTTGTTTGATGTATTTTTCTGTTTCGGCAGTGACCGTTAATGTTTCATTCCTTCTTAGTTCTATCTCAAATTCTATTTCTCGCTGCTCGGCTATTGTAAGTTTTGTTTCATTGCATTGGTCTTTTATGCAAACATTTATTTTGTCTAAATTTTTATTTCCAAGATTCCTGACCATACATGTTATCTTTGCGTTTTCAGAGCTCGTGTACATTTCCTTGTCAGTTTCGCATTTCAGCTCTATGTTCGTAAACAGTATTTTGTTTTCTCTTTCTGTCAGCATTTCAAGTATTTGTTCAGCCCATTCTTTTGTGTATTTCTTGAACCCAGGCCCGTATTTTATTTCGCTTTCTGCTGTTTCTGCAAAGTTGCTCGTTACCTCTATGTCAGCTATGTATATGTAGTTGCTATCTAGGTTGTCAGGTGTTTTTAGTGTCCAGTAGAATTTTTTCTTTTCTCTTGGTTTTAGAACTGTATGTATTGATGGGTTTTTCTCTACTGTCTGTGGGGCTTTTGTGAGTGTAAAGCTTAATGGCAGGTAATAGTCTTGTGTGTTCTCTGCTTCAACTTCCAGTATCGTATAGCTTCCGAACGCTACCTCGTCTTCTAAAGGTGCTACTTTCAGTTTTGCTAGTTTTTTTACCTCTCCTCCTTTCTTAAGGACTCTTGTTTTTATGTCTGGTGGTGTTGTTTTTATTTCAACCCCTCTTGTTCTTGATGTGTATGTTACAGATGCCTCTCCTGAGTCAAGTGAGTCTTGCATTTTTACATGACCGGGATCCACCCATCCGTACTGTCCGAATGTCACATCTACTGGTATCCATCCTTGACCTGGCATGTAGACTTCTGCCCATCCATGGTTTTCGAATTGGTAATTAACATTAGAGTACACGACTCCTGAAACGAATCTTGTTGGCACGCCTAAACTTCTCATCATTGATATATACAGATTTGTTATCTCATCGCAAACCCCCTCTTTGTTTGTTAGAACCCATGATGATTTTTGTACCACTGTTGCTGTCAATGTGTTCAGATCGTATTTTATGGTTTTCCTTACCCATTCCCCGACTTTGTATGTTACCATGTACAGGTCTGTTTCCCCTTCTGCTATCTCTGCTGCTTTTTGCTTTATTTGGTCATTTATGTCTATGTATTCTGATGGCATTGTGTACCTTCTTTCTTCAGGCTCAAGCTCTTGTATAGGGAAGTCAACCTTGCTTGTTATTTTCTTTATTTTGTTGTATGTCCTTACGTCAGAATTTACGTTGTATGTGAGCTCGTATTTTTGTGGCTCTTCCCAAGTGATGGTTATCTTTCTTTCTCCTTTTTCTACTTCTGCTTGAGGTTCTGTTTTAACATCTAAGCTTAAAACTTCTTGGTCGTCTGTGTTTATAGGGAACAATTCAAGGTCTGCTTGTAAAGATTCTATGCTTGCTTTGCTTGATTTTTTTTCAGCCTGTATCGTTGTGAATATCTCTATGTTAAGGTCTAAGCTTGAGTACTTGCTGTAGCTTTCCTCTGCGGCTGTTGCTATCTGTAAAAGAATCAGTGCTGTTACTATCACCATTAATTTTTTCATCTTTATAGTCAATCTTTTCCATGTATTTAAATCTTTACTCATTTCAAAAAATATATAAAAGAGTTTAATCACATTTTTTTTATGATTGTTAGTTTTTTTGAGGAGTTTCCAAAAAAAGAGAACCTTTCTAAGCTGAAGCTTGTTGAGTGGCCTACCAAGGTTTACATAGCTGCTAGGAGCCTTAAGGAATTCAGGAAGTACAAGGCCATGGTCAAAGGCAAGAATGTTATCCAAGTTGTTTATTGGCCTGTTCTTGATAAGTTGGAAGGTTATTGGATTTCTCCCTTTTCCGATAAATCAGCACTTTTAAGAGTTCTTGGCGAGCTTAAAGGCAAAAACATCCCTGTTATGATAGATGCGGAAATTCCTTTCGCTACGAATGTCCATCTTTATTTCCGGTCATTTAATTTTTTCAGCAACAAGAAGTTGATTCAGGATTTTGTTAAGAAGCATAAGGATGTTTATGTTTGTGAGTATTATCCTGACGGCAAGCTTAATGAGGACCTCCTTTCCTTGTTCGGCCTTCATTTTGACTCAGGCAAGTATAAGAGTAAAGTCATAAGGATGGTTTACCACTCCATGCGCAGGTTTGACGAACCCTTTATACTCTCTGAGATAAAACGTGGCAAGAAGCAGTTCGGCAAGAACTTTATAGTTGCTTATGGAACAATTGCTAAGGGCATTAAAGGTCATGAACGGATACTCTCACCTTCTCAGCTTGAGAAGGATTTGAAAATTGCAAAAAAGCTGGGTGTGAAGGAAGTTGTTATTTATCGTCTTGGTGGTTTGAATAATGACTATGTTTCTGTAATCAAAAAGTTTTTATAAGCTTACCTTTGGTTTTTAGCCATGCATTACTCCATTTATTTTATTAACAAGAATAACTTGTACGTAGAGGTAGGTTTTAAGAATCGCCGAGAAGCTAAGAGTAAGCTTGAGGAGATAGCTAATTGCTTTCCAGAAGATAGCGCAGTGGGGGAAATTGTGTTCAGGGATAATTACATTAACAAAACAACGCAGTATCTGATAAATTATGAAAATAAAAAGGCTTTCCTTAAGTATAAAAGTTCTAAAAAAGCTCTTGAGTAGTTAACAAAACTAGTGAGGTAATTTTTTCATTATTCTATTAATAGATGTAAACTTATAATTCGAATTTAGGGTATTCGATAGGTTTTGTTAGCTCTTCTTTTTTACCTTCCTTGTATTTTTTCATAGTATAGTCCCTGATTCTTCCTGGGATGAAAATTGTTGGTATCAAGTACGGGTTGGTAAAAGAAAACCCTGCTAATATTGTAGTGGATGGATTCGTGGAAGGTTGATTTTTTGTTTCTGCAGGGGTCATATCATTTGGTATTTCTATTATGCACTCATACCCGGGGTGTTGTGTAAATTTTTCTTTGATGTCTTGTTGCAGTTTTTCGTCTAGCGGTTTATCAATCAGAAATAACTATGAGTTAGACTTCCTCTAAATCTTCTTCCTGCTAGTTTTGCTTTTTCTTCTATTTTCTTTGCATATTTCGTGCCAAAGAGTTTTATTGCTGGGAATTTTGTTATTGCATTAGCTCCTGCTCTCAACAACAAATCAATTTCATCAAGCTTATTAACCCAGCTTCCTGCTATTATCTCAATTTTTGGGAATTTTATTCTTGTTTTTGCAATCCATTTGGTATAATATTCGCTTTCTGGTCCTTTTTTGTAAATCGTTCCTTTGTGTGGGTTCAGTCTGTAGAACGTTACCCTATCTATTTTGTATTTTTTTATGAATTTGTGTAGTTTCTCAATGTCTTTTTCAGTTTCGCCAAGACCAATTATTATCGTAATCCCTTTTTTTAATCCTAACTTATCCGCTTCTATCAACATTTTCTTTATTTCTTCCAAGGGTTTGCTTGGGCATGCCTCTTTCCTTACTTTCTCATTTATGCTTTCTACTGCTCCAACAACTCCTTCGATGTAAGGCTTGAATTTTTTCATTTCTGTTTTTGATAAAACGCCTATGTTGAGCCATTGCTTCTGTCCTGTTGCCTCATAAACTTTTTTTGTTATCTCCACTAATTCTTTTATTGTATAGCTATCATACCCTCCTGATAAGAATTCTATTTTCCATCCTTGCTTTTTGCACATCTCTGCTTCCTTCAATATGCCCTCTATCCTTCTCCTCGCCAGTTTTGGGTTCTTTATCCTTGGTTTTTGTATGCTCATGTAGCAAAAATTGCAGTCTCCTTTGCTGCAGTACCATGAAAGGAATATTGCCCTCTCGAACCAAGTCTCTGCCTTAAAATTTTTCAAGAACACCTTGTTCGCTTTTTGTATTAAATTCATAAACGTTCTTCTACTAACAAAATTTATAAACTTTCCTTGTTATGTTTATTTTATGCGTGTTTTGTTGGAAAAGGAGGCTGAGGATTTTCTTGCTAGGAATCGCTTTAACGTGGTTCCAAGGTTGATCGCTAAAAATGACAAGCAAGTTTTTTCTAAAGCTAACAAGCTTGGTTTCCCAGTTGTTGTTAAGTTGTTGTCAAGGGATTTTGTCCATAAGACTGAGAAAGGTGCTGTCGAGGTGGATATTCGTGATAAGAAGGAGTTGAAGAAAGCTGTTAATGAGTTGAAAAAAATTAAGGCTGATGGTTTTTTGGTGCAAAAATTTATTCCTGGTGACTGGTTTTTGGTTGGCTTGAAGAAAGATTCCAGCTTTGGTCATGTTGTTGCTTTTGGTTTGGGTGGTATTTACACTGAGGTTATGAAGGATGTTTCGTTTAGAGTTTGTCCTCTTTCTAAAAAAGATGTTGATTCCATGCTTAAAGAAACTAAGGCTTTTGGCATCCTTTCCGGTGCCCGTGGCCGCAAGCATGATATTAACTCTATTAAGAGGTTGTTGTTGAGAATTTCAAGGTTGCCTCAAAAACATCCTGAGATTGTTGAGCTTGATATCAACCCATTGGTTGTTAATGCCAAACAGGCTGTTATTGTTGACGCAAGGGTTGTTCTTGAATAGCTTCTCTGAATTGTTTAATAAATCTTGTAAAGTCTTCTTTTTTTATGTTGGCCCCACACGTGTATTCATGCCCACCTCCATACCCCTCTATCCCAGTAAGTGCTTTTTTTAATGGTTCATCTATCCTTTTGGTCCTACTTCTAAAGCTTAGTTTTATCTCTCCGCTTTTTTCCCTCCCAACCACTATTATTTTGTCAGGGTGCCTGTAAGAAAGCTCTACTGACAAGTCTCCTGAAAGGCTGATTTTTTTACTAGGATAAGTAAATAGTAAAATTTCATCCTTTTTTACCCACTTCTCTGCTTTGTTAAGCAATTCCTTGTACTCCTTTTCTACTTTTTCTGCTCTTTTCCAAAGGTATTTTGCTCTTGGTGTTTCTTTGTTTAATAATTCATATGGTTCGTCTATCTTTGTTAGTATTGCTATTGATTTATTTACGTCTGATGTTTTTCCTTTTAGCAGGAAATTATACATCCTTATGAGTTTTCCAAATTCTGTCTCATAGATTATTCTGCCAGGCTCTTTTTCCTTGCCTATTAAGTCAGGGTATTTTTTTCTGAATTCTTCTATAAAGTCTGGTATTGCATAATCCCCTATTATTCCCAGTGCAGCTACCCACATCTCGCCATCTGCTACTTGGTACGCTAAGTATGTTGTTGGCAGATAAAGATCTGGATACTTTTGTCGGGGGTTGTAGTATTTGACCCCTTTAACATCAGAAAGAGGGTGGTGGTCTAACCATATGATGGGCACATGTACCTTATCTATGAAGTCTTGGCTTATTAGAGGCTTGTCTAGAACCACAACAAGGTCGGGATTGTGCTCTTCAACCTTCCTCAGATATGCTACATCCAAGGTTGCGCTGCCCTTGACAACAACTCCTTTTCCTTTTTGGTACTTTTTGTATAGTAGGATGTATGATGCCAATCCATCATTATCACAATCGAAGAAGTATAACGGATTCTCAGAATTCTCTATGATTTCTCTTATCTCCTTTACCTGTGTTTCGGATAGCATTATTTTTTCAGCGTTTTGTCTTGCTCTGCTGCTTTGAATGCTTCATTTATTTTGTCGTCTGACCATCCGACTTTTTTAAGCTTTTCTTTTATTGCTGCCGGAGTTTCGCCCTTAGTCAAGCTTCTTTCTACGTAGTGTTTTAGTAAAACTTCATTCACAGATTTTTTTGTTGCATCCCACTTTGGTGTTGTTTCTTCTTTTGCAACCTCTTTAGCTTCTGGTTGCTTTATTGCTAACTTAACATTGGTTGCATCTCCTGTATACTTTGGTTTCCACCCTCCAAACAGCGTCTTGCTTTTGTAGTACTTGTATATCAGCAGGGTTGCTGCTGCAAAAACTAAGAATCCTCCGATTACTATGATTGTTAGCATAAGGTTCGACTTTTTTACTATTCTTGTGCACTTCCCGTCTTGACATACATACTCCGGTGGGCATACCACGTCTTGTGGGCACGTCGAGCATGTTTCTCCTTTTTCCACCATCCCATTACCACATAATTGTCGTGGTTGTGGTGGTGTTTCTGGTATTTCTGGTTGTGTAGGCCCTGCTATGGGTTGTACATTTACTGTCCAGTTTTCTGAGTCTGAAAGCTCTCCATCGCTCACAATCGCTCTTATGATATAGACCCCTTGTGATAATGCTAAGAAGGTGTAGCCGTTCTTGTTTCTTGATTCTTTTTGTTCTTCATCATCAACGTACCATCTTATTGTGAGTGTGTCATTGTCATCATCTTTTGCTTGTATGCTGAACTCAACCACATCACCAACATTTTTTAGGGGGTTTATTTGTGGTGACCTCGATGTTATGACGGGTGCATGTTTGCCTGTTTCTGTTTGCCCGCTCACATTTATCATTACTTCGTTGCTGTCTAGGCTTCCTCCTTGACCGTCGTACGCTGTGAATATTGCTTTGTCAGTTCCAGTCCAATCTTTTTCAGGCTCAACTCTTGCCTCTGCTGTTGAGTTGTCTATGGTTATGTTTATGTGGTGCGTATCACTTGTTGTGAACCTGAATGTGTAGGTTAATGTGTCGCCATCATAATCTCCGAAGTAATCATCTAGGTCTATCACTTTTGTCTCGTTTAATTTCATTGTTACATTATTCAGGTATTCTGTTTTGTTGTAGGGTGGCATATTCACAAATGTGACAATTATGCTTACTGTTGTGCTATTCTCCCCTCCCTTACCATCATTGGCAGTAAAGGTTACAGTCCCAGTTCCATACCAGCTTTGCGGTGTCATGGTTGCTGTTGCTCCACTTATCGATATTGAAACACCCGTGCTCGTGCTTGCGCTATACGTTAAACTATCTCCATCAGGGTCTGTGAAGTAGTTGCTTAGCGTAATACTTTTTTGTTCATTCCTTGGCCATATCTGTTGTGGTATTTCCGTGAATACAGGAGCCCTGTTTGGTGCTACATTGACTAGGAAGGTGTTGTTTGATGAGGCAAAAACATTGTTGGTGCTGTTAGATGCCATGCAGTTCCATTCATACCCTCCATTTGGCACATTGTTTATTGTGAATATGTACTCAGAGCCTTCTGTTACTGCTGTTGAGTTTGTTTGGTTTGCTTGGAATATTCCGTCTATGCTGTGCCATAGAGTCAATGATGCTAGGTTTTCATCTGTTGCGATCACGCTGCACCCAAAGTTGATGGTGCTTGACGTTTGCATTCCTGTAGGCCCGCCAAGCGTCACGGTCATTGCGCTGACGCTCGCTATGGATATTAAAAGAAATATTATTGCTAGTAACCTCTTTTCCATACCTCTTTGGTTTATTCTGTGCTTTAAATATTTTTTGAAATTGAGAAGTGAAAAGGATAATTTTATAAAACATTATTTGTATTGCTAATTCATGTTAAAGTACTTCCTTTTTGGTGCTTTTATATTAATTGCAATCCTTGTTTTTATTAAGTTGAGTTCTCTCCGTCACCATGGCAAACCAATGATAAGCTTATCAAGCAGAATTGTAATTTCTTTGTTTTTTCCAGTTGTTGGTCTTGTTATAATCTTACTAGGCTCTTTCATCCTTGTGCTTGTGGTTTCACTTTTTGTATTGATACTTTTGTTTTTGTTTTTAGTCTTTTTGTTGTCTAGGCCTAAAGTTTATGTTTTTAAGAAGAAGTTTTAGTTTTTACCTCTTTTTCCGTGTGCTGCAAGGCTTGGTCTTATTTTTTCTGCTCCCTTGCCTTTGTGCCTTAAGCCTCGAGATTTCCTTCCAGCTGAGGTTATTCCCCTGAATGCCCTTCCTCTTGACTTTGCCAGCCATTCCATCCCTTTGTACTTGCTTACCAGTTGTCTGTCTGCTAGTATGATTTCGAACCAGTAGTGTTTGCCGTCTTTTGCTATTTGGTAGCTTCCTAAGACTTCGCAGTTTTTGTATTTTCTTGATGCCCTTTCTTCTGCTACCCACCTGTAGTTTTTTCCGACTATTTTTCTCCTTCTGTATGCCTTTGGTCTTCTCCCACCTTTGAACTGTTCTCTTGTCCTTCCTCCTCTTTTTACTTTTACCCTTACCACAACGTATCCCTGCTTTGCTTTGTAGCCTAGGGCTCTTGCTCTGTCTACCCTTGTGGGTTTTTCTATTCTCGTGATTGCTGGTTCCTTTCTCCAAGCTATCATCCTCTCTCTCCATATCGCTTTAAATTCATCGCTCGGGTTCCTGTATTCCTGTTCTAAGTATTTTCCTATTGACATATCCTTTTCTGTTCTGAAACTGGGTTTTTAAAAGTTTTGTTTTTAAGCCTTGTAGAAATCCTCTTTTCTCATCATTTTTAGTTGTATTTCACTTATCTTTTCTTTCAATATTTTTGATTGTTGTCTTGCTGCTATCGCATTTACGTACATTTCTTTCAGTTCATTTTGCAATTTTGTTAAGGCACCCTGTAATTCTTTGAGTGCCTCATAACACTTATTCTCCACATAATTCAATTCTTTTAGTTTGTCTTCTATGTTTAGCTTCCTTAGTTTTTCTTCTCTTTCAAGGCATTCCTCTATCAAATCCTTATGTTTCTCCCTTTCCTCAGGTGTTAATGTTTTTATGTATTCTGACACTTTCATTTTGTCTTCTGCTTATGCCCTTGTTTATAAAGCTTGTGTTAGTAGCTGAAGAAGTAAATCTTTACGTTGGCCATTTTTCTGTAGAACTTAAGTTCAGGAGTCTTTTCTCTAGGCATTACAAATATTCTGTCAAGCCCATTCCATAATGTGAACCAACCAGCTGGTTCGAACAGCACAAATAACATGTTGAAGAGGAACCCTTCCTTTGTGTAGAGCCATGTTGCGATGAATATAAGGGTTGCACCCAGCAAAAACCAGATCAGTCCTTCTTTCCTGGTCTTCTTTACTTCATTCTCTTTTTCTTTGTAGTGCTTCTGAAAATGGTTTTTCAGCCTTTTTCTTATCTGTTGCTCATAATCATAGTTCCTTCTGTGACTTGGAATTAATAACCTCAGTTCTAACCCTTCTTCCCGTTTATCCACCGATGCCTTCTTGCATTCTGTGAGGAAATCGTCAGAAAGCGCTTTTTCAGAGTATGGTCTTGGGTCAAAGCTTGAGAATATGTCGTTGTAGGAATCGAGTATCAGGCTTATGTTTCCTTGTTTCAGCTCTTCGGAAATCTTTTCTTTTTGTGTTTTTGTACCTCTTTTCTCCATATTATTGTTTTTGGGTTTTCGGCTTTAAATGTTTTGTGTTTGGAAAATCTTTTTAAACTAGTTTTTCATCAATATTAATCAAAAAGGAGGTTGATGTTATGAATGACATACTGCTCGCAGGTATAATGGGTGGTTTTGGTGGTGCTGTGAGGGCTACGGTTGGTTTGTCAAAGGCTGTTAAAAAAAGGAGAAAGATTAAGTGGGATTATTGGTTGACAACAACCGCCATTGCAGTCGTTATAGGTACCTTCGCTGGTATGGTTCTGAATTTGGATTACAAGATGAGTCTTCTTGCTGGCTATGCCGGTACTGATTTGTTAGAGGGTTTGTTTAAAACTATTTCAGGGAGAGGTTTTGACATTAGGTGTAAATTCTGAATTATTCTTTTGACCTTAAGCCTAGTATGCTTATTATGAATACTACTAAGTACATCGTGAACCCGTAAACGCACACTGGTATCCCACCTATATTGCTGCACCCTCCTATAGGACAGACGCCTGAGAATAGTTCTGTGTAGCTTAGGTATCCTGAAAATATCATCCCCAGTATTGATAATACCATTATTGTTTTTAGCGCAGTATGTTTTTTCATTTTTTATTCCTCACAGAATTACACAGCAGCATCCCGAGGAAACCTATTCCTAATCCTATAAACATCCCTGCTACAACCTCATCGAGTAAAAATCCGAATCCCATGCCGAGGAATATCCCTGCTGGTATGAATAGTCCAGAAAGGTTTTCTTTCTTTTTTTTCTTCATTGGACCACCTCTTTAGTGTATATTTTAGAATTTATGGATTTTTATGTTTTTCTAAAAGCAATATTTTAAATACTCTTTTTTACATAAAAATATATATTGAAAAGGAGGTTTTCAAAATGGTTGATTATTCAGCTTCTGTAAAAAGGCCTTTTTTGGACATTAAGAACCTGATTATAGGTATACTTCTGAGTATCCTACCTGTTGTCAGGTGGTTCGCTTTTGGCTACATACTTGAGTGCACAGGTTTGAGTAAGAAAAAGGTTCCTATTAACAAGTCCCCTGTTTGGACTGACTGGCTTGACTTGTTTGTTAGGGGTTTGTTGGCGACTGTGATTTACATACTATACTTCTTGCCAGCTATTGTGATTGGAGTGATCAGTATTGCTTCTTTTTTGGGCATTCTGATTTCAACGGTTGGCTGGACTGCTTTGTTGACTGGGGATTCCATGGCAATTTCTCAGGCTATAAGCGCTGAGTGGGCTAAGTTTGGTGGCGCGATAATTGCTGCCATGCCATTTCTGTTCATAGCAGGTATTTTGGCTTTGCTGGCTGCCTATGTTTCTCCGATGGCTCTGTTGAACTACGTCAACTTTAACAATTTCTCCAAGGCTTTCGCCTTTTCAGATGTTTTTAAGAAGGCTTTTACAGGCAAGTACTTTGTTGTCTGGCTTGTTGCTCTTCTTATTTCGATAGGCGTTGGTTTGGTTCTTGGCTGGATTCCTTGGGTTGGTGAGCCTGCTGCCTATTTCATTGGTGGTGTTATTGGCTTCACTTTATATGGCCAGATTTATAAAGAGCTTAGCGGTAAAAAAGCCTAAGTATTTTTTATTATTTTTTTATTCCTTTTAGAAGTAGTGCAGCCCCTATTATACCTCCATCCTCCAGTTTTGTTTTTGCTATTTTTGTTTTTACGAACTCTCTTTGTCTGATTGTTTTAATCATTTCTTTTTGGAATAAGTTCCAGCTTTTCGCCAGTCCCCCTCCAATTATTATAACCTCGGGATCAAAGCTGTTTGCTATGTTTACTAATCCCACCCCTAAATGCTTGCCAAACTCCTTGTAAGCCTCCTTTGCTTTTTTGTTCCCTTTTTCTGCCAGCTCTGCTATAGTCTTTGGGTTTATCTTTTTTCCGAATGTCCTTTGTATTGCTCTTGCCGAAGCGTATTCTTCAAAGCAACCATAGTTGTTACAGCACGTGCTTTTTATCCCGTCAAAGTTTATTGTCATGTGTCCTATTTCAACTGCGTTTCCTTTCCCACACCACATTTTTCCATCGGCTATAACGCCACCCCCTATTCCAGTACCTAGCGTTATAAAAACAAAATTTTTATGACCAACTCCTGCACCATATTTTGCCTCTGCAAGTGTTGCAGCCTTTACCTCATTGCTTATTATTACTTTTTTTCTAAATTTTTTTTGCAAGTGTTTTTTTATGTTGAATCCATTTAGGCATTTTATGTGAGGGCTCCTTATCACAATGCCTTTTTTAACATCCACCATCCCAGGAAACCCTACTCCTATCCCTTTCACGCTTTTATCATTTAGTAAGTCAACAAGCCTTGTTATTTTTTGCACTACCTTATCTCTTCCTTGGCTGGCTTTTGTTTCAACTTCTATCTTTTTTATCACTCTTGAACCTTCAACGAGTCCTGCCTTTATTTTCGTTCCGCCAATGTCAAGTCCTATTACTTTCATTTTTTTGTCAGTTGTTTTTTCAAGTAGGTTATTAGCTTGTTTTCGTAAGGGTTAATCCTTTCAAGAATTCCTAGTTGGTATGTTACCCAATCTCCGAAGTGTATAGCATAAAATATCTTTGCTAAGTCGCTTTTTCCTCTCATCCACACCTCGTTCACTTCTATCTTCTTAGCTATTATTTTTTCTGTTGCCTCAATTCTCTTTTTTTCTTTCTTACTTTCACCTTTATGCCTTATGACTATTAATTCAAATCTTGCTGGTCTTTCATATCCTTCTATTGCGTTGTGGTCAAGTTCGGGAAACTCAAGTTCTATTGCTTGCATCTTGCTGTTTTCATTGAATTGTTGCCTCCACCTTAAACCTACTGACTTGTATTTGTTTGGCACGCAAATTATCGGCACCTTACCTTTCAGCCCTTTTGCTAATTTTTTGGTTTGTTTCTTGTCCAAGCTTTTTATGACTTTAATAACTTCTGCTATGTTTTGTTTCCCGATAATGCCAGAATTCTCCAGTATTTTCAGCATAGGGAAGAATAGGTAATGCAGAGCATACCTTGTTGGTGTTATCCGCGGTATTATTATTGCATTTTTCTCAATGCCAAGTTGTCCACCTGATGTTATTATCACTATGTTCTTTGTTTTTTTCTTCGCTTTTTTGTAGCAGCTTATGGTTTCCTCCGTTTCTCCAGATGCGCTCACTATAAAGACAAGTGTTTTTTTGTCTACGTATTTTGGTATTTCATAATCCTTGTTTGTTATAACTATCTTGTCTTTTAGCAAATCTTTGAGTATGTCTCCTGTAATCCCGGAAGCGCCCATACCGCACACTACTATCTTGTCTGCTTTCTCTACTTTTATGTTTCCTAGTTTTGTTGCTTCCTTTATCTGTTCAGGTACTTTTTTTAGAATTTCTTCCATCTCACTTTACTTGTTGGAACCTATTTTTTAGTCTCTTCATCACATCCGGAAGTGTTGTGTATTCCATGTCCGCTAAGGGTAACCTGTGAGGTTCGAAAGGCCCGTGTCTTCTCATGTAGTCTGCTGCTTCTTGTGCTCTTCTCCTTGTGAAATCGTAAGCGACATCTTCAAACAGGTCAACGGGTCCTACCAGTTTTCCGTTTGCAACTTGGAAACCTAAGGCTACAACTCTTGGTGGTCCGTCAAACCTTGTGCATCTCGCATCTTTTAAGCCAACTGGCATTAGTGGTCCGTTGTGGCTTCCTCTCATCCACCCATCAACTAGATGGGGGAATGAGAATGCTTCTAAAACTTCTCCCAGTGCTGGTAACCCTGACTGTGCTCTCACAATGCCACAAGGATCATCTTTTCCCACGTATTTGTGTGCAGTCTGGTATAATTTTTCTGTTGACATCACTGCTACTGGCTCGTCTCTTGGTAGTTTTTCTCCTCTTGGGTAAACCCTTTTTATTACGTATCTTGACCTGGCACCAATCAAAGTTAGCAAATCGTATACTTCTTCTGGGCAGTCAAGCATTATTCTTTTGTGTTCCATTATGTCCCAGACCTCAAACCTGAAGCCTGGCCTCATGGTTGGGTCTATTACTAGTCCTGCTGTGTTGAACGGGTCAGCGAACATCTTGAATATGGGGAAGTTGAACGCTCCTGGTTCTGTCTTGTCCAACATGAAAACAACTAATGGTTCTCCTGGCCTTTCTGTGAATTCCATTTCTGCTACACCAGGCCCCATTCCTTTGACGTTTCCTGAGAATGCTTCTTTTAGAAGGTCTTGTCCTGCTCCGTATAGTTTTAGTTTTTTTGCTATTTTTGTGCATGCAACAAAAGTGTCCCATGCGAGTTTGTGTATGGTTGTTGAGTCAACCCCTTTGTTGTGGCTCATTATCAGCTCTAAATCGTCTCCGCAATGGCTTATGTGGTAGTCTATTAGAAGTTTTTTCTTTTTTTTAAGCTGTTTTTCAGCCTCTTTTATGAGTTCTGGGTGTACTGTGCTGTGCCCGGGCCATCCTCCTACGTCTGCCTTTATTACTGAGATTGTAACCTTTGGCATGAATATCACCTCTTTATTATACATATTCGGGAATTTGAAAATATTTAAATGTTTTCTTATTTACTCAAAACAAGGGTGATGGGGGTTAAGATGAAAGCAAAGGAGTTTTTTGAGTTGGCTGCTAAGGAAATATTCTATGCACAGGGCTTTGTAGGTGAAAGTGTTAAACATCCAGATGTTGTAATCTTAACAAAGGATACTGCTGAGGCCACAGCAGGAAACTTAAGGCTCTGTATGTGTGAAACTATAGATGATAGAACACTAAAAAGTTTTTTGGATCAGGCCACAAAAACCAAAGAGCTTGGCATAGGGCTCAGGGTTAATGAGCATTTTGTGGGTAGTGGTTGCTATTTTGTAGAAACAAAGGTTCCTGTCCACTGGTATCTTGCAGCTAGAAACGAGATTTTGCCTGAGCATTAATTAATATTTTTATTATTTTTGTCTATTACTTCATTGACCCCCCTTATTACTTCTTTCCAGTATTCCTCTGCTGCTTTCCACTTGTCTTTTCTGAATTTGTTCACCCATTCCTCCAGTTCCTTATTCTGTTGGTCTGCCCTGTAAAGCTTCTCGTAATACATTTGTATAACATCTATTACTTTTTCACTCTCCCACATTTGTGGTTGCTTACACAGATTGTTCAAATTCCTTATTCTCTGCACGAGTTTCCTGTGATGCTCATAGTAATTCATATTCAACCCCATCAAACTATTTACCATTTTTTCTATAAGCTTTTCAGACCATTTTCTGTGGAATCTGCATATCCCTGTATTTTCAGAGTACAACTCTTTAATTATCCTGTCTGCTGAGCTTTTTCCCAATTCGTAAGGTGTTTTGAATCCTATCTCGTAATCGCTTAGGAATTTTCCTTGTATCGGTATTGGTAAGAAAAATGCTGGCACCCAGTACTGGCATGGTGCTATGCTTCCGTTTTCACAGTTCGGTGTGTACAATGCTAGGTTCATCGCCTTTTTTCCTAGTTTTCTACTTGCTTCCCTTATCCCTTTTTGGAATATTTTTCCTTTTTCTGTAAGTATCATCTCCGCTATCTGTATTGCATATTCAGCATTGTGTTTTGAATCATTAACAACATCAAAGTTCTCGTACCTGAATCTCGGTTTTCCTTGCAAGCCATAATTTTCAGGGTTTATTACATCCTGGTCTATTAAATCCATTATCCAGCTTATCATGTTGCCGCCTTCTATGGCATCGTAGCCAAGTTCGTCTATCCTGTGTACCAGTAATTCTGCCGCCCTCTGGTCGAATATTCCAGAATTCGGGCCGTTTGCTTCGTAAGGTTCGTAATCCTTCTTGTATTTCTTATCCCATTTCTTGCACATTATCGGGCATGTTTCGCCGCATGTGGTGAAGTTTTTTGGCTGTATTATTTCTTCGTTGAATTGTTTTAAGTAATGTTCCTGGATTAGTGTTTTGTACATTTCTTGTCTTTGTGAATCTGTGTAATAAACCGAGTTCCAGTTGAAACTTAAGAACCATTCTTTGAGGGTTGTGAAGTTGCTCCCGAAGGTGCCCCCTGATTTTAAAGTGTCATCATAGTAATATTTTTTGCCAGCATTCATTATTGCCTTTGCCATTACTTCTTTGAATTCTTCTTGGAATATCTTGTTTATTTTTTGTAAGTCCTTTAGCCTTGCATCATTCTCGTAGTTGCCGCCGTATATTATTGCCACCACTTTATGTTTTTGTGCCAGTAAACTTCCAAATCCTCCTCTTCCTGCCCATGAGTCAACCCCTTCTCTAAAATGGTTTTTATCTATGACTGTGCTTACTATCGCCCCGTAGTTTGTTTTGAGTGCTGCTGGTCCTACAACGAGTATTCTGAATTGCGCATTGTCGTTTATGTAGTCCTTTGCATATTTGTCAAATACGTATTCTTGCAAGGCGTGAGCTCCTTTCTTGTTTTTGTATTTCTTAAATATTTTTTCCAAATCTTCTTCTTCTATATCGTAAAATTCTACTTGTTGATTTTTTAGCTTTAATATTTGGTATTTTTTTCCTTTTCCTGAGATTGCGACGTAATTAACTCCGAGGCTGTACATGGGATGCGCTGCTCCCCCTGCCGTTGACGTTACTATGCCTTCCCACAAGGGTGATTTGTTTACAAATATTAACCTGTGAGTTCCGGGTACTATGGACCCTGCAAGTGGCCCCATCCCAAACATGAAAAATTCTTTTTCGTAGTTGTTTACTGCAAAGTCTACTGGTCCAAATCCTTCAATGTCTTCTACTCTCCCTATTTTCTTGTCCAGATTTATGAATAATGCTTTTTGTTTCATTTCAGCCCCTCTACCAGTTCTTTTATTGCTTTTTTTTGCCTTTTTGATTTTACAACTCCTGAGGCAACTAGAACACCTTTAGCTCCGAGCTCTATGCTTTTTTTCACGTCTTCCTTGTTTTTTACTCCGGCCCCCACAATTACCGATGTGCTTACGCTTTGTACAATATCTTTTATGACCTCTGGTCTTGCAGTCGATACGGATACGTTGCCACCAATAAGTTCTGGCGGCTCGTAAGCTATGTAATCTGGCTTGAATGCATCTACTTTTTTTGCTTCTTCTATGTCTTGTACGCATACTACTATTGTAAATTGTTGTTGTTTTGCTTTTTCAACTATTTTTTGTATTTTCTCTATAGGTATTCTGTTCTCTGAATGGTTGATTATACTTCCCTTTGCTCCTACTTGTTTTGCTGCTTCTATTAGAATGCTTCCTGTGTTTGCACCGTAATCTTTTTCATCCACATGTTGTGCATAAACGTCAATATTTACTTTTTTTGCAACTTCTTTTAAGTCCAAGAGTGGTGGTATTACTATTATTTTTTGTCCGGTTTCCTTTGCAATTTTTTCTGCTGCTTTTGCTAATTTGATAGCATTTTTTCCTGTCGATTCTTCATATGTCTTAAAATTAATCATTATCATTTTTTCACCTCAATCATGTTCAAGTATCCCTACTCTCTCGAGCATGAACCACCCTATAAGGAAGAATATTACTATGGTTACGACAACCATGCTCGCTGTTATCTTTCCTCCTGTGAACCATAACCTTATCACCATGAATCCAAGATATATGAAAAGTATGTCTTTTATCAGTCCTCTTAAGCCCATTTTAATTTTTTTTGTAATTTTGTTTATATAATTTGTGTTTAAGATTATCCTGCTCCTCCACCTCCGCCTCCTCCACCTCCTCCACCTCCTCCGCCAAAACCTCCTGAGCCTGAGGTGGCTGATGCTGAAGCGAAAGCAGAGCTGAAGCTGTTTGGAGTGTTGACAAATGCTCCCACGTTGAAGGTATGGTAATTCATTCCTCCTACGAATATTGCTGATTGCACGTTGCGGTCTGGTAATATGAGGTTCATCCCTTCTTGTACTTTGTCGGCCACGCCCAAAGTTATTGCATAGACAAGGAAATGCTCCCACAGGACGATGGAGTCTGGCGGGTGTTCTTTCATAGCACTAAAATCTTTGAGGAACTTTTTTAGGTTCATCCATTTTTTGTAGTGTAGTGCTCCTTTTTTAGATCTCCTTGGTAGTGCATTCCTAAATAGTAATGAAACAAACAAGCCAATGAACGATGAAATCATGAATCCCATGCCTATAAGTATATAATTGTGAGTGAAGAAAAAGAAGTATGATGTTGCATAAAAAGCCCCGCATATTATATAGAAGATTATGGCAAATTTGTTTTTTTCAAAAAACTTTTGGGATATCGCTTCTTCTTTTACTTCTTTCTGCCATTCCAAGAATTTTTTTCTGAAATAGAGACGTTCACTTGTCATTTTTATTTTATCTTTCAGTTCAGAAAATTTTATAGAGTCACCATCGGCATAGTGTTTTAGTATATCGATTACAATTTTTTCCTGTTTTGTCAGCTTTGAAATGTCCTTTTTTTGGAATATTATCTCATAGTCCTGGTCAGGGCCGAAAATTTTGAATTTTTTTTGTAGTTGAATTGGTCTTAGCTTTAATTGCCCTTTTAGGCATAGGTGGAGTATGACTGCAGTGAAGTCTTTCGCATTTGGCATTTTGCTGAATTGGTTTATTAGCGAGCTCAGTATTGCTGGAGAGTAATCATAAGGCAATTCTCTTTCATATATGGCATTGTACCCTATTGTTTTTGGCTCTCTTCCTGTGAAAAAATAAAATGCTAAGAATACAAGTATTATTACTATACTAGGCCCTACCAAGAAGTATACTCTGTATTTGTTTATCAAAAACCCTGAGAACCCGCTGAGGTGGCTGTTTTCTTCTTTTATTATCTTTTGTAAGCCATCTGAATCTATCTTTTTTGCATATTCCGTGCTTTTTATTAAGTCTGGTGGGAAAACAACCCTTAGTTCAACCCATTGTTTTGTCGGTACGTTGAATGCTTGGAATACTATGGTCTTGTTTCCAAGTATTGCTATCTTGCCGTCAAGTTTAGGGTGGCCCCATGTGTAAACGTCTTTGTTGTTTTCCACTTCTTCTGGTAGTTCAAACGTTCCTTCTATTTCCTTCAGAGGCACCTCCCAGCCTTCCCCCCAAATTTTCCAGTAGAATTCTGCAGCGTCATTGTATACCTTTAATGCTTCTTTTAAGGTGTAGCTCATCACGAATGTTTTTTTCTCATTTATTGCCACATAGTACCACTTCACTCTTATCGTGTTTTTTCCAACATTTGAAGTCTCGTATTCTAAAGGCACCAGTCTCCCGTTTATTTTCTCATACACGTCTATATTTTCTATTCTTTCTTCCCCGTACTTTATGTCCCTGTAAGCATATGTGAAACCTCCATCAAAGTTGAACGTTATTGTCTCATTTATCAATATGCTTGAATCACCATTTACGCTGATGTCTATTTTTGCTTTTTCAAGTGTGTATGACTTAGCGCTTACAAATCCTGTGCAGAGTATCAAGAACAAAAAAATTAGTGTTGCCTTTTTTTTCAATAACATCTCTTACGTTCTATACTTTCCATTATTAAAAAGCTTTTTGTTGTTCTAGTTTAACATAAAACTTTTATATTTTAAAAACATCTCATGGTTATGAAGATTCTTTGTGTCAAGTGTAAGGGTAGGAGGTTTTGTGGTAGGCTTTATTGCCCAATAATAGCAAGGTCCGAGGCCATGTTCCGGGTTGAGAAGATGGTTGAGAAGGATTTTTATGGTTCTTCTCCTGCGCCTTTTGTAGGTCATGTTGGCTACCCTTATCTAAACGTTGGTATTTTAAGTCCTCCTTACACAGCTGATGATGCTTGGCGTTATGATGCACCTCGTCATTGGTCTTTAAATGATTACAAAATCCCAGAATTGGTTGACTTGCGTTCTTCTCTTGTTAACTCTCGTTTTAACGTTAATATTAAGCAACGCACAAAGTTTCTTAACATAGCCCAGGAGGTTGGTATGGCTTCCAGACCTGTTGACATTGAGGTTAATCTGAAGAAGAAACCTAAGTTTTTTGTTAACGTTAATGACATGGTTGCTCCGATGGGTCCTCATGCCCCGCTTGAAAAGGTGAGATTGACTGAAAACCCTAAAGTTTCTAAGAAGGTTGAGAAGGTTGTTTCTGATTCAGACCTTAAGGCTGCTGATGCCATGCTTTACCTTTACAGCGATGAGTTTGATGAGAATTTTTTATCCAGAATCCTTTCCATAGGTAATATTGGTTTGAAGAAGAATCGTAAGCTTGTACCTACGCGCTGGTCCATCACAGCTGTTGATGATACTTTAGGTAAGAACTTGATTTCTGAAATAAAAAATTATCCTCCCTCTGATTATCAAGCATATTTTGGTGGTTATCTGGGCAACTATTTTCTTTTCCTGTTTTTTTCTGATGTGTGGTCCTATGAGTTGTTCGAAACTTACCTTCCTAAGTCATCTTGGAATATTTCTTCTGAGATTCAGTTCTCCACGGATTATGAACCTTATGATGGTAGGAAAGAATATGCTGATAATTGTGGTGGTGGTTATTATGCTTCGAGGCTTCCTGCCTTGGAAAAGCTTTCTTCTACAAGGCGCCAGTCTTCAGTCTTAGCTCTCCGTTTTATTACTGGAGAGTATGCTGTGCCACTTGGAGTGTGGGTTGTTAGGGAGGCCAGCAGGAAGGCCTTGTCTTCCCAACCTTTGTTTTTTGATTCTAAAGAATCTATGTTGAACTATGCTGCTGGCTTTGTCAAGGAAAAATTCAATTACGACTTGAGGTACATCTTTTCTTCAAGTAAGCTGTTGGAAAATATAAAGAAACAGGTTAAGTTGTCAAAATTCTTCTAGGTCCTTCTGTGTTCCCTTCTCCTGTTTATTTTTTTCATGTACAAGTCCGCATGTTCCTCTGAGCAGAATCTGTACACATCTTCGTCTATTTCCCTTTCCACGAAATCGTATTCCACAACTTGCCCGCAGACAGGGCACTTTGCTGCTTTTGCCCCTTCCTCGTAGCCTTTCATGAATCCCTCATCTAAGTCTGTTATCTCATCGTCCTCTTCAAACATCTCTTCTCTGCCTTCTTCAGTGTATATGTTCTCTTCTAATTCACCCTCTTCAATCTCTCTCTTCTTTTGCTCCTTTGTTTTTGGCATAGTTGTTAGGTTTTTGTTTTTATTATTAAAGCTTTCGCTGAACCTTTAAAAACGGCTTTTAAATCTTGTGAAAAATACTTCTCTATTTTGCCTTCATAAGTTATTTATTACTTCCCTCATCATTGGTTACCATGAAAAGTAAACCTCCAGGTTAGTGTAGGGCATTGCTGTTTTGCACCTCTTTTTCAGCTTTGCCCTATCTCCTTCTTTTAGAATT
>JAWABC010000002.1:0-31524 GCA_038884815.1 Candidatus Nanoarchaeia archaeon
TAAAGGTCACAGAGATGAAAAAAGGACAGCTAAAAAGAGGAATAACAAGTTTAATTCTAACAAGCGTTATCCTAATAGTCCTCATTCTAGTAGTCCCTGCACAGGCAGTAGAAGTAAGCATAAGCACTGACAAGTTAGCATACAAGGTAGGAGAAGTTGTAACTTTCACATTTAAGATAGACATAAAGGACCAAGAAAGGGTTCCAATAAAAGAGCTCACGCTAAAACTCAACGGCATGGAAAAGTGCAAATTCAAACCAAACGGTGAAATAATATCAGGATGCCAAGACATGATCATAACCCCAGTACAAGTCCTCAACTATGGCTACGGCTACAGGCAGGGAACAGGATACGGGAGCGATGGAACAAGCATAGGAGTAAAACAAACCATCTACGGCTACGGCTACGGATATGGCTATGTACCAATGGAGCCATCAGAACTCAAATACGAGGTCAAGTGGCAGACCAAAGACGGCGACTTCGGACAATACGATGCAATACTTGAAGCTTTCGCACAAAACGGAGAAAACAGCTTCACCTACATATCAAACACGGCCCCCTTCAAGATAAGGAAAGGCGTGCTGGCAACAAATGCAAAAGCAGATGTTGAAGCAAGAGGAGGACAAGCAACCATAAAGGAATTACCATATGAAGGAAGCCCAAAAGACAGCACCTACTTCTACGCAGACCTAAGGACAGTGGACTCAGAAGCAACAGGAGGAAAAATAACACTAAATGCAGACCTTTACAAGGCTGATGGAACACACACAACACTAGAAGTAAGGATGAAGCCAAAAATCCTGGATGATTTCCACAGAGACATGATAGAAGTGGAAGGACTGGCACAAATAACCATAAAAACAACCAAAAAAGGCACAAAGAACGTAAAGATAATAGACGAGGTTCATGTGGTAGCTGAAATAGACATAAAGAACAGAAAAGTGCACGTGTTTTCAGAAGACGCAGACAACCCATTCAACGTAGAAGACATGAAAATAACAATGATGGACTACAGGGAATACGAGAAGAAGATAGGGGTAAGGAAAGGCATACCAACACAGCTCATAGAAGTCTTTAGGCTTAGCTACTAAAAACCTTTTTTCTTATAATTTATACACCACAGGAGGCAAACCAAAAGTAGGATTAGCACCAGAAATCACTGTAATGCTCTTTTCAAGACCCTCCCTCCTAACCTGGTCAGCCTGCATAGCCCTAACCAAAGCTTCTTTTCTGGAAACAGCCTTAACCTGCATTGCATAACTGGGTTGCTTGGCAATAACTAAGGAAGCATCCTTCTTAACCTTCAACCTTATGTAATCAGGACTGCCCAAACTCTTGCCATACTTATCCACATTTATGTTAGCCTGATAAGAGCAGGTTTTACCACCCCTAACCTTAGAAACATGAAGGAAGTTAGTAAGCTCCTCAAGCCTACCAGTAGAATCAACCTCAAAAATAAGACCGACCTGCTCCTCAGGACCCTTGACAGAGGTAAGGGCATAATACTTTGTGATAACCTTAACCATAAAACAAATAATTAACACGAACCTTTTAAGCATTATGCAAAAGAAAAACATACATAGCAAGATTTAAATAATAAACAAACAAAAAATAAAACATGGCTGATCCCAGAGTAGAAAAATTGGCAGACATTCTAGTCAACCATTCAATAAAAGTAAAGAAAGGAGAGAGAATCGTAGTAAACTACCAATCAGAAGCATACCCATTAGCATTAGAGCTTTACAAACTAATACTAAAAAAAGGCGCATACCCCATAATGCACTGCGGAATGCCCGGCTTCACATACGCCTACTTCAAATACGCAAGCAAACAACAACTAAAAAAATTCCCAGAACTAACCATGTACGAAGCAAAACACACAGATGCAGAGATAGACATAGGAGCCACATACAACTCAAGGGAACTGACAAACATACACCCACAAAAAATAGCGTTAAGAAGAAAAGTAACACAACCAATAGCAGACTACATACACAAAAGAGGAAGATGGGTCCTTGTCGAATACCCAACAAATGCTCTAGCACAAGACGCAGAGATGTCACTAGACGAAATGGAAGACTTTGTTTTTAATGCCACAAACATAGACTGGAAAAAAGTCGAAAAGAAGGGAGGAAAACTCAAAAAAATAATCGACAAAGGAAAAGAAGTAAGGATAATAGGAAATGAAACAGACATAAGATTCAGCATAGAAGGAAGAAAAGGAGAAAACTCACCAGGAATACACAACATGCCAGACGGCGAAGTGTTCACATCACCAGTAGAAAACTCAACCTATGGACACATACACTTCGAGTTCCCAGCAGTTTACGGAGGAAAAGAAGTAGAAGGAGTAAAACTAGCATTCAGAAAAGGAGAAGTTGTACATGCAGAGGCAAGAAAAAATGAGGACTACTTAAAACATATGATAAGAATTGACAAAGGAGCAAAAAGGTTGGGAGAGTTTGGCATAGGGATAAACTACGGGATAAAAAAATTTACGAAAAGAATACTCTTTGATGAAAAAATAGGAGGAACCATACACTTAGCTTTGGGAAACTCCTTCCCCGAATGTGGAGGAAAAAACAAATCAGCACTACACTGGGACATGATCAAAGACTTAAGAAAAGAAGGAAGGGTTTATGTTGACGGCAAACTAATAATAAAAGATGGAAAAATACTTGTCTAATTCTTCATCGAACAAAATTAATAAATACTCAAAAAATTAAGGTGATTGTATGAAAAAGACGATACTAAAAAACGGACTCACGATAATAACGGAAAAGAGAAACACAAAATCGGTAACGATTCAAGTAACTGTGAAAGCTGGTTCTAACTACGAGGACGAAAGAATAGCTGGAATATCACACTTCATAGAGCACATGCTATTTGAAGGAACAAAAAACAGGACAGCAATACAAATAGCCAATGAAATAGAAAGTTTAGGTGGAGAGATAAACGCGATGACGTCAACAGAAAAAACAATTTATTACGTAACAATACTCAAAAAATACTTCCAAACAGCAGTGGAAATCTTAGCAGATTTAATACAAAACCCATTGTTTGATGAAAAAGCCATAGAAAAAGAAAGAAGCGTTGTCCTTGATGAAGTAAATTTGGTTATCGATGACCCAAAAAGATACCAATGGGTTTTGTTACAGAAAAAACTTTACAAAAAACATCCAGCAAAGAACCCTATATACGGAACTCCAGAAGCTGTAAAGAGCATAACAAGACAAGACATAATAAACTATTACGAAAAACACTACAAACCAAACAACATCATCATAACAGTAGTTGGAAATATAAAAGATGCAGAACAAAAAATAGAGCAAGCATTCACATTCCAACCAAGCGAAGTGCACAAAAGAGAGAAGGTAGAAGAGCCAGAACAAGAAAAGATTGAAACACACACAGAAAACAGAGACATACTCCACAGCTACATAGTAATAGGTTACAAAACAGTGCCAAGGACACATGAGGACAGCTACACAATAGATGTTATAAGGGCAATATTAGGAAGGGGACAGAGCTCAAAACTATTCGACGAAATAAGGATAAAACGTGGTTTAGCATACAGTTTAGGAGTTTACCATGATGCAGAAACTGACTACGGGTGGATAGCAATATACTATGGAGCGGACAAGAAAAACATAGAGGAAATAAAGCAGATAATACTGAAGGAAGTTAAGAATCTGAGCAAGGTAAGTAGCAAGGAAATAAAAGATGCAAAAAAATTCATAGAAGGGAACTATTACTTAGAAAACGAGGACAACCATGAGATGGCGGACAACCTAGCAAGCTGGGAATTGGTAGGGGATTTGAAAGGGGCGGAAGAATACATAAAAAGAATAAAGAAAGTAACAAAGCAGGACATAAAGAAGGTAGTGCAAAAATACTTCCAAAATTATGTTTACGTGGGAATAGAGCAGAAGTAAAAAATCATGATAGACAAGAATACTGTGGACCATGTTTTTGAAACAAAAGAAACAGCAGAAGAAACAACTGAAGAGGCATTACAACAAATTCCTGGCTAATCTGCCCCAGAAGAAAAACCAATAAACACCCTAAGGAACCCTAGAAAAACTGAGCAAGGAATTCGACCCAGAAAGACCAAAACTTGATGACATTATTTTTGAAATGGTGGGCATAAAGAAAAGCCGCTATCAGAAAGTTATATAAAACAATAAAAACTGGATTTCTATGAATGAGCAGCGTAGGCGGTCAGGCAGTCATAGAAGGTGTTATGATAAGGAACGATGACATAATAGCAACAGCGATAAGAACACCTGAAGGAAAAATAAAGACAAAAAAGGAAAAAGTAGACTTTCTGGGCAAGAAATTCAAAAAAATATACATAATAAGAGGGATGATAAACCTTGTAGAAACATTAATAGTAGGGATAAAAACACTTAACTATTCCGCCAACATAGCAGCAGGACAGAAAACAGAAAAAGAAAAGCCGTTAAGCACAACAATGATTGTAGTAATGATGCTTGTAGCGTTTGCATTTGCCCTGTTCCTTTTCAAGTTCATACCTTTGACAATAGCACAATTCTTCTCAAAGTATGTTTATAACAATAACTACCTATTCAACTTGATTGATGGGTTCATAAAAATAGCAATATTCATCGGATACCTACTGTTCATAGCAAGGATGAAGGACGTGAAAAGGCTGTTCCAATATCATGGCGCTGAGCACAAAGCTGTAAACTGCTACGAAGCAAAAGAAAAAATCACCATAAAAAACTGCAAAAAATACTCAACAATACATTTAAAATGCGGATCAAGCTTCATACTAACAGTTTTGGTTATAAGCATCATAGTCTACATATTCATACCAAAAGAACTGAGCTTTGGATGGAAGCTGTTCTGGAGAATACTATTGCTGCCGGCAATTGCAGGAATAAGCTACGAAATAATAAAGATAAGCTCAAAATACGAAAAAAGCCTTTTTTCTAAGATAATGACATGGCCAGGAAAATTGGTGCAAAAAATAACAACAAAAGAACCTGACGAAAAGCAGTTAGAGGTGGCAATAGCAGCACTAAAGGAAGCCACCACTTAGTCATAAAAACCCACCTATTTTCCAACGAGAATTTTGAGAAATATACTTTAAAAGAAATAAAAGCTTATAAAAAAAAATCGGCACTTTTAGGACATGAACTGGTGGTATTTAGCCTATGTAATAATAGGCATAATCATTATAATCATACTGTACAGAGCCCTTAAGAAAAGCCCAGAAAAGTACTACAGAAAAGCAGCAAGGGCACACAAAAAAGGTGAGAAATACTACAACTTGGGCGATGATTTCTTAGCAGACGACTACTACGAAGAAGCGGAATACTACAGAAAAAAAGCAGAGGAGATGAAGGTGGCATAAATGGAGTGGTACGAAGAACTAGACTTCGAACAGGACCCTTTTATTGATACAGAAGACACAAAGCTAGTAGGATATGAAGACACGATACAGGAAATATTCTACAGGATAGCAGCAGGAGACATGCTCTTCATAGAAGGCAAAGAGGGAAGTGGAAAAACAGCCCTCTTAAAAAGAGTAATAGCAAGATTCAAGGGAAGAGGAAAAATAATATACCTTGATGGAAAAAAATTAGACAAAAACGTCAACCTTGCCGAAACTTTGAAAAAAAGCGTTGGATTCTGGAAAAGGTTAATGGGTAAGGAACCAAGCAACATGATTTTATTAATGGACGATGTTGAAGAACTAACAAAGAAAAACTCTGAAAGAGTAAAATACTACTATGACCAGAACTACATAAGAGCCGTGATATTCACAGGCACAAACTACAAACAAGTAGGATTCTCAGACAGCCTAAAAGAAAGGATAGCCAAAGTCATAAAAATAAAAGAATTAAGTGAAGACGAGGCTGTTGAAATAGTAAAAGCAAGACTAAACAATAACCCAGCACTGCCAGAACCCATAATCAAGGAGCTCTACAAGAGAGCCAACAAGAACATGAAAACACTCATGATATACTGCTCAAAAGTCTTAGACTATGCCATAAGAGAAAAGAAAGAAAAAACGGTGACAAAAGAACACCTAAGCATGGTTCTGGATGGAATAAAGGCAGAGGAAAAGAAAAAGAAAAAAGAAGAGATAGAAATAAAGGTTGAAAAAGTAGAGGACGAAAGATACAGACCAACAACTATAACGATAATAGATGACGACTTCAAACCTGTAAAAGAAAAAGAAAAAAAAGAAACAAAAAAAGACAAGGACATAGCTGAAAAATACTACTAGGTGAAAAAATATGGAGTTATGGTACAGACAATTAGGATTTTACAACAACCCCTTCAGCATAAAGCCAGCAGCATACACAGACTCTATTTTCGGACATGAAGCTGCAATGCAGGAAGTAGTAAAGAAGGTAAAAGAAGGAGGCATACTCTTCATAGAAGGAGACTACGGAGCTGGAAAAAGCCTAATCCTCAAAAAAATCATACACGCATTCGGAGGAAAGAAAGAGGTGATCTACTACAGCTGCAACATAACTGAAAGCAAAATCGACTTCGACGCGCTGATAGAAGGAAGGATGGGATTCTGGAGCAGACTATTCTTCAGCGGTGGCGATGAAAATTTAATCCTGCTTCTAGATGAGGCGCAAGACCTCAGCAAAGAAGATTCAGAAGAGATAATGAAGCTTTACGAAGCAAAAAAATTCAAGTCAGTAATACTAGTAACCAAAGACATGAAAAAAGTGGGTATGAGCGAAAGCATGAAAAAAGCAATCACAAAAGACAACGTAATAAGATTGGGAAAGATAACGAATGACGATGCGATAAAACTGATAAGAAAAAGGATAGGAAATATAAAACTACTATCAGACGACATAATAAAACTAATACTAAAAAAATCAGACTACAACCCAAGAAAATTATTAAAGAATTGCGAAGAAGTATGCAGGTATGCGGTAGAAAACATAGAAGACGTAGTTAAGGAAGAACACGTCAAAAAAGTTCTTGGATAAAAATGGGATGGGACCCAAGCTTCTACGGAGCACATATTTTTTCTGAAGGAATATATGTTGAAAAAGAATCAACGTTGTACCTGAGCAAATCAAAAACAAAAGATAAGACAACACCAGAGACGAAACCAAAGCTATTCTCTGTAAATATAGAAGAAATAAAAAAAGTAGAAAAGAGAAGCTTTCTAACAAGGTTCATGTTCCTTGACATAAAAAAAGGAATTGGTGCAAGACAAACCCTATCAGGAGGGCTTGAATTTAAGGTAGACATGGGAGTAGGCAAACCCTTTGAGATATTCACTCTGTCAAAAGAAGAATACAAAACACTTAAAAACTACACCACATTAAAAAAGTAAGCTGCAAAAACAGCAAAAATCAAAAATTCTAGGGGTGATTAAAGAAAAATGAGCAACAAATCTATACACCCATGGGACTATTTCTGGATCAACCTAGAACAAGGAGTGCTGAAAATGATGGGAGAAGAATCAGCAAAGCTTTACAAGCAGGAATGCAGACTGGAATTCTGTCGAAATGGAGAAAAAAATTATAAATACTCACTACCATTATCAGACCTTAGAAAAATCAAAGGAACAAGGTCAAACAAATTCATAAAAATCAATGAAAAAACAGAAGCCAGAAAGTTCAAAGGAGGGCTGCAGATAAAAATAATCAATGGAAACGAATCAGACCTTGCAACGTTCACAGAAGAAGAATTCAAAAGCATAAGGGATTACTTATGAAGGTAAAACCAAATTATTACGAGATAATAGAATTCAAGGAAGGACTACTAAGGATTTTAGGTGAGGAAGAAGAAAAAATACACAACCTAAAAAGCGGACTTGAGTACGGTAAACCAAAAACAGGAGTGGAGGTCGTTTCTCACCCTTACTTAGTTTATTTAGAAGACCTAAAAAAATTAAAACAATACATATTCCCATGGAGATTCAAACGCATAAACGAATTCACAATGGCAAGAAGAACACTAACCTTAGGATTACAAGTCATGAGAACATCACACGAACAAAAAACATTCTCAGACACTGCAACGTTCTCAAGAAAAGAATACAAAATAATAAAACAATACCTCTAAGGGAAGAACCTCTTCCCCTCCAAGCTTTTCAAAAAATCATACTCCTTGTTGACATCTTTCTGCAAAACATCAATTTCTTCTTTTGTAAGGTTTTTGAACCTGCCCTGCAGTCTTAAGTATTCTAAAACCTGTTTTGGCTTATCATTTTTTATACTAAGCCTGAAAACACCACCATCAACCTCATAAAGAGGAGAAAAGTTAGTCTCAACAGCAAGCCTAGCAACGTTAACCGTCAAGGCAGGAGAAAACCTCCAGCCAAGGTTACAAGGAGCAAACAGTTGAATGTAAGTAGGACCTTTGACTGAAAAAGCCTTTCTTACTTTTTTGTACAAATCTTGCGGGTAAGCAATGTTAGCAGTTGCCATGTAAGGCAAACGATGAGCAGCTATAATAAAAGGCAACGGTTTTTTCACCTCAACCTTGCCATGAATTTTTGAGCCATAAGGAGTTGTGGTGGTAGAGGCAAACTTTGGAGTTGAGCCAGAACGCTGAACACCGGTATTCATGTAAGCTTCATTATCGTAACACACGTAACAAACATTATGATTTCTTTCAATCATGCCAGATAAAGCCTGAAGACCAATGTCAAAAGTACCACCATCACCAGCAATGGCTAAAACTTTTGTGTCTTTAACTTTCTGATGCTTCAAAGCAGCCTCGATACCAGAAGCAGTGGCAGCAACGTTCTCAAAAGCGTTATGGATAACAGGTATTAAAAAAGAAGTTTGGGGATAAGGAGTTGTGACAACTTCCATACAACCAGTACCTATAACAACGATCGTGTTCTTTCCAGCAGCCTTCAACAACAACCTCAAACCAAGCATAGGGCCACAGCCGGAACAATGCCTAGAACCAGGCGCAATATACTCATCTTCTGGCAAGCCAAGGATCATAACAACCACCCAACATCCTTCTTGAACTCTATTATAGACCTAAAAATGTGTTTCGGCGTAATGTCACAACCACCCAAACCAATTATGTAACCCTTAACCTTTTTCTCAGGCAACAAAGCTTTAACCTCTGTGAAAAGGGCACCATCATTACCCAAAGAAATGTTCCTGTCAAAAACAACCAAGCCATCAATGTCCTTACAAGCTTTCCTCAAATCCTCTTTCGGAAAAGGCCTGAAACAACGCACTCTAATCGCACCAACCTTCTGGCCTTTTTTCCTCAACTCATCAACAACAAATTTAACAGTACCATACATAGAACCCATACAAACAAAAGCGAACTCAGCATCATTTGTTTTATACTCCTCAATCAAACCATTACCATAAGAACGACCAAACAACTCCTTAAACTGCGAATTAACATCCCTAATCAAAGGAATTGACTTAAGCATAGCATCCTGCTGCTGAATCTTAAACATCATATAATCTTTAGGATAACCTATAGGGCCCATCATAACAGGCTTCTCTGGATCAAGCTTGAAAGCAGGAACAAAATCACCAAGGAATTTAGGAACGTCCTTTTCGTGAAGAAGGTCAACAGGCTCAAAAACATGAGACAAGGTAAAACCATCAACACAAACCATCACAGGAAGAAAAACTTTTTCAGCAATCTTGTAAGCATGAAAAATAGTATCATGAGCTTCTTGGGAATCAGAAACATAAAACTGCAACCAACCAGAATCACGCTCAGAAATTGAATCCTGATGATCGTTCCAAATATTAATTGGAGCGGACAAAGCACGATTAGCAACAACCATAACAATAGGCAAACGCAAACCAGAAGCAATAAACAAAACTTCATGCATCAAAGCCAAACCTTGGGAAGCAGTAGCAGTAAAAGTACGAACGCCAGCAGCAGAAGCACCGATACAAGCGGACATAGCAGAATGCTCAGACTCCACATGGATCAATTCAGACTTAAGCTCACCATTATTAACAAAACTACCAAGATATTCTGGAATGTGGGTCTGGGGAGTAATAGGATAACAAGGGATTACACCGGGATTACAAAGCTTTACGGCTTCCGCGATTGCACGACTGCACTCAACTATCTTTTTCATTTCTCCTCCGAAACCATTGTTATGGCTTTGACAGGACAAGCAACAGAGCAAATAGCACAGCCCTTGCAATAATCGAGATTAGTTTCCAACCTCTTGCCATCTTTTTGGGGTATTGCAACATCAGGACACTGCCACCAGCAAGCCATGCACTGATTACATTTTTTCTTATCCCACTTAGGCTTCATACTACGCCAACCAGTAAGCTTGTAATCCTTTGAGTTACCAGGCTTATCAATAACAGCACCAATGTTCATTTTCTCACTTCCAATGGACAGGTTTTTTCCTTGAAAACCCTATCAACAATAGCTTTGTTCTTATCAACAACCTCCTGCCCTTTCCTACCAAAAATCTCCTCAACTGCTTTAAGCAGCGAAGGCTGGGAAATCAAATTAGTGCACTTGGCAAAAACAGCAACCATGGCAACGTTGCCAAAAGCATCACCGAATTTGGAAGCGTCAGCAACAAAAGTTTTAGGGCTCAACTTCTTTATAGGCTTCTTGCTGTTGATTATTATAGAATTAGTAACCCCTGCATCAACTTTCTCATTAGCTATAAGAGTGGAGTCAAGAACTATAGAATAGTCTGGTTCATAGATTTGAGACCTCAAGTCAATAGGCTTGCTAGAAACTCTGACATAAGATGTAACAGGAGAACCGCTCCTTTCCAAACCAAACATTGGGAATGCCTGAGAGTACTTGTTGTCATAAAAAGCAGCAACAGCTATCATGTAACCAGCGCTGACAACACCTCCACCACCACGACCGTGAACCCTTATCTCAACAATCTCAGACAAAGACCTCACCTCTTAGAATAAAAGAAAAAATAAAGAGGGTATATAAATTTAATGCTTACCTCTTCTTTTTAACAGACTCATTAAGTTCCTTAATGAGCTTATCAACATCGATGCCATGGGCCATAGCACCCTGCTCAATATTCTCATAAGCAGCAACAACACAGCCAATACAATGCAAGCCATTTCTCATAAAAACAGGAATAGTCTCAGGATATTTTGAAACACACTCACTAATTGACATGTTCTTGGAAATAAGTTCCTTTTTCTTAACAGTTTTTTTTACCATGGAAAACAAAAAGAAAAAAGCGGTTTATAAAATTTTGGTTTAAGTAACTAACCACAGTTAGAATAACCACAGTTTGCGCATTTACCACCTTTACAACCCTCACCAAATTGTAATGGAGATTTGCACTCAGGACACAAAGCATCAACAAGGTTAAGCCCGCTTTTATTATTCAAAACAACCGGTGCTTCTTTACCATTTGTTTTTTCCTCTTTCATTCTGCGGTATTTTTCAACAGCCTCATAAAACTTATCAAAATAATTATTTGGCAGCAACTTTGAAATTTCCATAAACTCTTCCATGACAAGAGAGGCTGCCTGAGGACAAGACATTTCCCCAACCAACTCGTTACGACGAGGACAACCAACGGCCTTATTATGCTTTATAACCGTTCTTGGATCAACGTTTTTGTGCAAGCCTAAAGATATGTTAATACCACTGCTGGCAGTCTGAGCGCTGGAGCAACCACCGGGAGGGTTCATGTTGTTAAAAATCTCAACAGGACCATACTTATCCCTGTTAACTGTCACGAACAAAGAACCGCAACCAGTCTTGGCTTGGAAAGTGGCGCCAGGTAACCATCTTATACCGGGGACATCTCTACCTCTACGCAAGTTTTCACTCAGAACATCATCGAGACTTCTAGAATCTTGCCTTATTGTAGTTAAAACTTGAGGACCTTTACTCTTATCCCTGTAAACAGTCAAGCCCTTGATATTTTTTAAATCATAAGAAAGCCAGTACGCATTAGCAACATCTTCAATAGTAGCTTCTGCCTTAAGATTGATTGTTTTACTAACAGCATTGTCAACATGCTTTTGGAAAGCACTCTGCATTTTTAGGTGTTGCTCAACAGGAATCTCATTAGCGGTCAAAAACAAATTCTGAATCTCTTCTGGCACACCAGGCGCACCTTGAATCGTGCCTTCCTTCTTAATGTATTCTACCACTTTTTTAAAATCAATCTTGTTAGCAACAAGCACTTTCTCAAGATAAGGGTTGGCAGTGACAAGTTGCTCAGTAGGCTTACCTTTAGCATCATAAATCGAGCTACGCACATAGTAAAGGGCATAAATAGGCTCTATGCCACTCGAAGCATCCAACAAAGTGCTTATCGTACCTGTAGGAGCAATCGTTGTTCTGGTAGCATTCCTGATAGGCTCTTTGTAAATACTCTTCTCGATATTGGGAAAAGAGCCCTTAACCTTAGCGATATCTTTAGACGATTCACGAGCCTTATCATTGACGAACCTCATAACCTTTTCAGCAACATCCAAACCTTCAGACGAGTTATATGGAATGTTCAACTGTATAAGCATATCTGCAAAACCCATAACACCCAAACCAATCTTCCTGTTACCTTTTGTCATAGTCTCAATTTCAGGGACCACGTAAGTGTTAGCATCAATGACGTTGTCCAAAAACCGCACAGCAGAATCAGTTACTTTTTCTAACAAGTCATAATTGATGCCTTTATCATTAACCATCTTGGCAAGGTTGATAGAGCCAAGGTTGCATGCCTCATAAGGAAGTAATGGCTGCTCACCACAAGGATTTGTAGAAACAATCTTACCTAGAGCCGGCGTAGGGTTATCCCTGTCAATACGGTCAAGATAAATGATACCGGGGTCACCTGTGCGCCAAGCACCCTGAACAATCTCATCTAAAACTTGTTTAGCATTCAACTTACCAACAACTTGACCCTTATGATTTATCAAATCATAATCCTTACCTTCCCTTGCCATCTTCATAAACTCTTCAGTAACACCAACAGAAAGGTTGAAATTACTCAGCTGCAAGTTCCTTATTAGAATGTTTTCCAGAATCTTAACCTCATCAGAATTAGGGTCAAGACCTGACTCATTGATGTAATCTTGGACAACTTTAGCGTTCTTGTCATTCAAAGTAGACTTGTACCTTATAAACTGCATTATGTTAGGATGGTTGTAATTCAGTATGCCCATATTAGCACCTTGCCTCACACCACCTTGAGCAATAACCTCACCAATCACCTTGTCATAGATGTCTATGAATGGTAGAGGGCCACGGGAAGTCCCCTTGGTTGATTGTATTATGGAACCATCTGGCCTCAGCTCCGAAAAGCTAAAGCCTGTACCTCCTCCAAAAGCTTGAATCTCTACAGCGTCCTGCAGAGTCTTGAAAATACTTTTCCTACTATCAGATATTGGAAGGACAAAACAAGCAGCAAGATTGGAATTAATACCAGCACCCCTCAAAGTGGGAGAATTGGGCAAGAAATAACCATTCGCCATAATGTTATAAAAGTCCCTTGTCCAAACATCAACGTCCTTTTTTGGAAGACCATACTTGAGCTCTACTTGAGCAATTGTTTTTGCGACCCTATACAACATGTCCTTAGGGTTTTCAATGACTTTGCCTGTATCATCCCTGTGTAAGTAACGCCTATTTAGAATTGTCAAGGCATTCTCAGAAAAATTCGGTTCTGGCAAATTGCTGTATAACTTGTCCATAAGTAACTACCCCCTGTTTTTCTTTTTCAAAAGCTTAACTTCATCTTCAAAAAATTTCGGATCATCAAATTCTTTGTATACAGAAGCAAAGCGGATGTAGGCAACCTTATCCATAGACCTTAGCTTCTTGATGACAAGCTCGCCAATCAACCTGCTGGGAATTTCAAGAGATTTTTTCCTACGCAGCTTGTATTCAACATCATCAACCAATTTCTCTATCTGGTCAATGCTTACAGGTCGCTTCTGACAGGCTTTGACAATACCGCTACGGACCTTATTACGATCAAAAGGCTCCCTCCTCCCATCCTTTTTTATTACGACCAGGTTTATGTTCTCAATCCTCTCATAAGTCGTAAACCTTTTAGAACAACTTAAGCATTCTCGCCTGCGCCTTATTGCATCATGAAGTGCTGTAGGTCTTTTGTCAACAACCTTCAAATCATCCGACGAACAAAAAGGACAGCGCAAAGTCCAACCTCCCTTTTTCAAACACAATATATTGTGGGTACAAAAACATACATCCACAAAATGTAGCAAAGGTTAGAAATCCACGTTGTTTATATACATTATTATAAACAAAAATAATTTATAGCAAAATTGTTTTTCTATTAATATATTGGAGTATATAATCCTTAAAACAAAAATCTTTTAAACAAAACAAGGTAAAAATAAAAAATGAAAAAATTATTACTTGACTTAAAACACGGACCAAAGCATTGGTACGAGCAAGTAAAACAGGTAAAGCTCACACCTTTTGAAATAGCAATGGGCTACAGCATTGGCATATTCTTAAGTGTTATAGCGTTACCAATAATCAACATAGTCCTACTCTTTTTGGCATTGCTGATACTTAGGATAAACAAAATAGCAGCAATACTAGGTTACATAACACTGCTATGGCCGCTATCACCTGCACTATACTACGCAAGCCTGAGGATAGGGTTGTTCATATTCCAACAAGAAATAAATTTAAGCATAAGAGACGTTACCTTTGAAATAATAAAAAAATACTTAATCTATTTTGCTGTAGGAAACGTTCTGCTTTCGGTAGCAATAGCAGCAGCATCCTTCGCCATAATATACGGAGTAGCAAGAGCAATACAGATAGCAAGATGGGGAAGAGGCCTGTTTTTACCACCAACCAATAAGGCAAACTAAACGTTTTTATATTTTCTACACCTCTAAAGAAAATGAAAGAGGGGTGCTAAAACCCTTAAACGGGTTCTTAAATAAAATTGGAGGAAGAAAATGAAGAAACTTACTATAGTTGCATTAATTTTACTCATAGGGATAACCGCAGCGGTAGCAATAAGCGAAAATGGAAATAGGGAAAGAATATGTAAAGACGACTGCATAAACAACTCCAAATTAGCTTACGAGGCATGCAAATCCAACTACACAGAAGGCAAGAAAATATGTAAAGAGGCATTCAAAATATGCATGAATCAAACAAAAACATTCAGGAATGAATGCAACAATTTAAAACCAAACATGACAGAATACAGAGCCTGCATAAAAGAAGTAAATAACATGTCAATACAATGCGTAAAGACACACTACGCATGCGACAAACAAAACAGAGATAAGTACCTGGGGTGCCTAAAGGAGGCAAGAACACAATTTGAAGGGTGCAGGAAGATATGCAAAATACAAAATATGGATGAGAAAGAATGCAAGAGACTTGGCGGAACATGGAACCCATGCGCAAGCGCATGTGGAGAAGAAGCTGAGAACTGCATAGATGTTTGTGTGCCAAAATGCGAATTTAAAACATGCGAAACCGCAGAGGATTGCAGAGAACATGGGTATAAAAAATACAACTGCATAAACCATGAATGCATAAAAGACCCATAATCAAGATAAAACTAGGAGACATACTCCTAGATTTTTATTTTGATTCACCTAATTTTTTTCTCCAAGAGTTTCCTAACAACATTAGGGTCGGCACGACCACCAGTCTTCTTCACAACAATACCAAACAAGAAATTAAGAGCTTCCTTCCTACCAGACTTATAATCCTCAACAGCCCTTGGGTTTTCCCTTATCACTTCATCACAAATAACTTCAAGGTCAGAAGCATCAGAAACCATAAGAAGGTTATTCTCCTTAACATACTCCTTGACATCAAATGGGCCTTCCATAAGCTTAATCATTATGTCCTTGGCAACTGCATCGCTAATCTGCTTCGACTCAACCAAAGAAAGAAGGTCTATAATATGAGATTCATCAATCTCCAAGTCTTTCAAAGTCTTCTTGTTGTAATTTAACAACTTCAACAAATCACGACGCAGCCAACGAGCTGCCAAGACAGGGTCGATTTTTTTTGCTACCTTCTCAAACAATTCAGCAATAAGTATGTCTTGGGTTAAGACATGTGCATCTGTGGCATCAATCTTATAGTTTTCAATAAAACGATTAGCACGCTTTGATGCCAGCTCAGGCAACTTACTCCTGATATCATCAATTAGATCTTCAGAGATCTCAAACTCAGTCAGGTCAGGCTCAAAAATGTAACCATAATCCTCCTCAGTCTCCTTCCTACGCAAAGAAATCGTGACTCCTTTGTCAGAATCCCAACCACGAGTTTCACGAACAGCCCTCTCTTTCTGCTGGCGCTCAACCTCAAAATTCAAAGCACGCTCAATGTCCTTCACACCCCCAATGTTCTTAATCTCAACCCGCTCGCCACCATCAATGGATATGTTAGCATCGGCACGGAGAGAAGCCTCACTTGCGCGGTAGTAAACATTAAGGTACTCCAAAATCGTTATCAACTTGTTCAGCCAATCCCTAACCTGCTCAGGACTCTTGAAATCAGGCTCTGTCACTATTTCCAAAAGAGGAACGCCAGAACGGTTATAATCAACCAAAGTTAAAGCAGCACTATGAACCAACCTACCGGGATCTTCCTCCATATGAACCCTCTTAACCCTAACACCTTCCAACTCGCCATTCTCAGCTAAGGGAACCTCAAACTGAGTTATCTGAAAATTCTTGGGCATGTCAGGATAAAAATAGGACTTACGTGAAAAAAACATAGAACTGTTAACCTTACAATTCAAAGCAAGAGCAACCTTCAAAGCCTGCATCAAAACCTCTTTATTAAAAGACGGCTTGCTGCCCGGCATACCCAAACAAATGTCACAAACTAAGGTGTTAGGCTCATCTGAAACAGAATTCGGGCAGGAACAAAAAATCTTAGTCCTTGTGTTAAGCTGGACATGAATCTCTAAACCAATCATCACCTTAACCATAAAAGAAAAGAAAAAGAAAGAAGTTTAAAAAACTTTTGAAAAAAAAGAAGAAATTTTTATTTCTCCTTGGCTATGCCGTAAATGGACTTAATGGCCACTATCACTGCACCAGGCGCAACGAAAGCTATGACATAGTTCAACAAAGCCCTTAAAAAAGTCTCAACTGCTACCATGCCAAGCTTATCAACTAGGTTGATAAAGCCACCAGCGCCCACTATCAGCGTTACTGCAGCAACCAAGTAGGTCATAACCTCCTTACCAGTTATGTTAATCAAACCTACAATAATACCCAGTATTCCAAGCAACCAGATGACCCAGCCTTTATCTGTTCCGGGCCAAATGAATGCTGCAATCACTACAATCACTAAACCTGCTAAGAAACTCCAGACGCCTAATTTGTCCATGGACGAACTTTTCATGCTATAACCTCCTTTTTAATTAAATAAGATAATTATGTTATAATATATTAATTTATAAAAGTTTTGTTTGACGATATAGTTACAAAATCAGTAACGAGCAACCGTAAAAAGTTTCTTATCACACAGATGATCGGCAGTAAACATAATGCCAAGGGGCATTTTATCTATAAAGCCAGCATTAACAGAAATGTGAGGCATACCAGCAAGGTTAGGGCCAACGGTCAAAACATCCATCATATAATTCTGCAAAGGAGTAAGTTTATCTATTTCAGAAAACTTAGGAGCCACGACTGGCATTGTAGGGTTTATCAAGACGTCATACTTTTTGAAAGCCTTCTTGTACTCCTCAATTATCCTTGTCCTAACCTTCATAGCTTTTAAATAATAAGCATCACGGAAACCAGCCATCCGAGCGAAAGTCCCAAGGATTATACGACGCTTGGCCTCTTCACCAAAAGCATCACTCCTAACATCAGAAAAAAACTCATCAAAACTACCCTTTATACCCTTTGAAAAACCATAACGCATACCACAGAACTTAGCAAGGTTAGTAGAAGCTTCAGAAGTTGCAATAAGATAATAAGCAGCAATACCATACTTAAAAGTAAGGGGCAGAGAAACAGTTTCGTACTCAAAACCAAGGTCCTCAACCTTCTTAAGAATAACATCCTTGACATGAGGCTCCAAATCCAAAGACTCCTTGATAAGAGCAACCTTCTTAACAACACCAGAAGCTAGCTGCTTATCCAAAGAAGTAGAATCCTTAGGGTCATGACGAGCTATAACATCAGCAACGAGCTCACAAGAATCAACGTCTTTAGAAATAACACCTATCTTGTCAAGAGAATTAGCATAATCAATCAAGCCATAACGCGAAACCAAACCATAAGTAGGGGTAAAGCCAACAACACCACAAAAACTAGCAGGGTTAGCAATAGAACCACCTGTAGACTCTGCCAAGGCAACGTGAGGAAACTTCGTGATTGCAGAAAAACCAGCAGCACCACCAGAACTACCACCTGTAACACGAGTCTTGTCAAAAGGATTCCTAGGAGGCTTAAAACCAACACCAACGTTAACAGAAAAACTGCCAAAACCAAACTCATCCTGAGCGGTCTTACCTATAATGATTGCGCCCTCATCAACACAACGCTGCACAGCAGTAGCGTTAATGAGAGGTAAGTAGCCCTTCAAAATCTTAGAGCCAGCAGTAGACTCAACACCTTTAACACAGATGCAATCCTTAACAGAAATAGGCAAACCAGCAAGCCTGCCCTTAGGGTTCTTCTCAACCCCCTTGGCTTGCTTAAGTGCAAGCTTATCACAAATCACATTGAAATAATGATAATCACGATTAACCTTTTTTGCTTCTGCAAGGATAGACTTAACCGTCTTAACAACAGAAACCTCCTTAGCTTTAACATCCTCAAGATACTGCAAAACATCGACTTTATTCATACTAAAACGCCTTCGGACCCTTAAAAAAACCATCCTTCTTATGAGCTGTGTTACTCAAAGCCTCATCCTGACTTAAACACTTACCAACGCTATCCTTACGAAAAATATTCTTAAGACGAATCGGCTGAAAAGAAGGCTCCGTGTTTTTAACATCAACCTCATCAAGAATGGAAAAATAATTTAAAATTTCCTTAAACTGAGGAACAAACTCATTAACCTCTTTAGCAGAAAGACTAAGACGAGCGTTCTTAGCCACCCTTAATATAAGTTCTTTATCAACCTTCATTTTTTCCTAACAACATCCAACTTTATATGAACATCCTTAAGTATACTCTCATCAACTTCTGAAGGGCTGCCATCCATAGGGCACTGAGCAGCCTTGTTCTTCGGGAAGGCTATAAAATCACGAATGTCATTAGAGCCACTAAGCAAGGAGACAAGCCTGTCAAAACCAACCGCTATGCCTCCGTGAGGAGGGGCACCAAATTTGAAAGCTTTAAGCAAGAAGCCAAAGTTGCGCTCAGCCTGAGCATAGTCCATGCCAATAACTTTCAAAACACGCTCCTGAATTTCACGCTTATGAATCCTTATAGAACCACCAGCAACCTCGACACCATTCAAAGTCAAGTCATAAAGCTGACCCTTAACCTTAGAAGGATCAGACTCCAAATAATTCATGTCCTCAAATTTTGGCATCGAGAAAATGTGATGCATAGGAACGTACTTCTCCTCATCCTCACTCCACTCAAATAACGGGAAATCAGTAACCCAACAGAAATTAAACTCATCAGGGTTGGCAAGATTAAGCCTTTTGGCAATAAACAAACGCAACTGACCCAAAGCTTCATGAACAACCTTAGGCTTATCGGCAACGAAAAGGATTAAGTCGTTATTCTTAGCATCCACGATTTTCATAATCTCCTTCTGCACTTTTTCATTTAAGTATTTAGTAATCGAAGATGACAAAACATTGTTCTCAACCTTAGCCCAAGCCAAGCCCTTAGCACCATAAATAGCAGCATGAGAGGCCAACTCATCTAAGTCCTTCCTAGAAAAATTACCACAACCTTTAGCATTCAAACACTTAACAATACCACCATGTTCAATGACATTCTTGAAAACTGAAAAGTCAGAATCCTTCACAACCTTCGTAACGTCATGCAACTCCAAACCAAAACGCAAGTCAGGCTTGTCAGAACCATACTTGAAAATTGCTTCATCATAAGTAAGCCTTTTGAAAGGAGTCTTCAAATCTTTGTTCAAAACTTTCTTAAAAATATGCTTCATCAACCCTTCAATAAGCTCATAAATGTCTTCTTCTTCAAGAAATGACATCTCAATGTCAACCTGAGTGAATTCTGGTTGCCTATCTATCCTCAAATCCTCATCACGCAAGCATCTGGCAAGCTGATAGTAGCGGTCACAGCCAGAAACCATAAGAATCTGCTTATAAAGCTGCGGTGATTGAGGCAAGGAGTAAAACTTGCCAGGATTAACCCTTGAAGGAACTATATAATCACGCGCACCTTCAGGTGTGGAACGTATAAGCAAAGGCGTTTCAATCTCCAAGAAGTTTTGACTATTTAAGTACTCACGAGTAGCCTGGGCAACGTCATGACGAAGCTTAATATGAGACTGCATAACAGGCCTTCTCAAATCAAGATAACGGTACTCAAGCCTTAAGTCATCATTTGGAACCACCCTATCCTCAATCTCTATAGGAGGTGTTTCTGCTTCGTTAAGAACCTCGAGCTTATCAACAAAAACCTCAATGGCCCCAGTAGTTAACTTCTTGTTCTCCATACCTTTCTTTCGACGCTTAACAACACCCTCAACCTTGATAACAAACTCACGCCTAAGCCTCTCAGCTTCCTTATGAGCACTTTTATTATTGGAGGGGTCAAAAACAATCTGCGTCAAGCCATAACGATCCCTCAAGTCAATGAAAATAACACCGCCATGGTCACGCCTACTATGAACCCAGCCACAAAGACTAACCTTCTTATTAACACTCCTAGTGTCCAACTCACCACACGTATGCGTCCTCAACATCAAAGAAAACTAAACTCAAATGATTTAAAATGTTTTCTGTTTTCAAAGCCAAAATTTATAAATGGACTAAAAAACAGAAGTAGGGATGGCAAAAAAAGGGTTTTCAGAAAAGATACTAGTAGGCTTGACGGGGAAGAAGGATGACTGGAAAAGCAAGCTGAGAGAAATAAATAAGTACAAAATCAAAAAAATATCGCTTTTTCTGGAAAGATTCAAGCCACACGAAAGGAAACAGATATACAAAGCATTGCTCAAATCAGAAGTGAAAAGCATACCACTCACACATCTCAGAAATGATATGAAAAAAGAGGAGATTGACTTCCTTGTAAAGAATTTTGGAACAACACACATAACAATACACGAAAACTCTTTCAAATACTTTAAAAAATGGAATGGCCACCTAAAGAAGTTCTACCTTGAGATGAATGCAGACAACCACGTGCCAAAAATGGTTGATTTAAAAAGGATAGGGGGCTTCTGCATAGACTTCTCACACTTCAAAATACAAGAGGAAAGATTCACAAAAGAATTTGAGTACATACTAAAAAGAAAAAACGTAAAGAGGTATTTTGGATGTAACCATCTGAATGGTTATTCCTACGAGAAGAATTGCGATTTGCACACAATAAAAAGCCTGGATGATTTCAATTACTTAATAAGCCTGCCTAAGTTCCTATTCAGCGATTTGATAGGGCTGGAAACAGACAACAGCATAAAAGAGCAACTGAAATTCAAAAAACACGTAGCAAGGATTCTAGACACTAGGTTTGGTAAACAAAAAGATTTTTAAAACAAAAAGCCAAAACAATAATTATGCAAAGGGTTCTCAGAGGAGGGTTAATATTCGGGCTCACTTCAGGCGTAATAACCACTTTAGGTTTGATGGTAGGAATGCATTCAGGAACACACTCAAAATTAGCAGTTATAGGGGCCATATTAACGATAGCGGTGGCAGATGCTTTCTCAGACTCTTTAGGGATGCACCTCTCAGGCGAGTCTGAAGATTTAAAGGATAGAGATGTAAGGAAAGCGACCATATCAACTTTCATATCAAAATTGCTTTTTCCACTGACTTTTATAATACCCATCCTGTTATTCCAGCTTACTACTGCGATGATAATAAGCGTAATATGGGGATTAATGTGTATAGGACTTTTCAGCTACAAGATAGCCAAGATAAGAAGAAAAAAACCAACAAAGGTAATATCGGAGCATATCATCATAGCAGGAGTCGTCATAGTAATAACACACTTCCTCGGAGATCAAATATACAAAATTTTTATGCAATAAAATGAAACAAGCAATAGTCATAATAAAGAACTTGAAGATGAGCACAGGGAAAGCAGCAGCCCAAGCAAGCCACGCATCTGTAGAAGCAACGCTGAAAAGCGACAAGAAAAAAGTAGACGAATGGAGAAAAAGAGGCATGAAAAAAGTAGTGCTTAAAGTAGAAACAGAAGAAGAATTATTGAAACTGAAAAAAGAAGCAGAAAAGATAAAACTCGTAACAGCACTTATAAAAGATGCAGGAAGAACATTCTTCAAAAAACCAACAATAACATGCCTAGCAATAGGACCAGACAAAGAAGAAAAGATAGACAAGGTAACGGGAAAGCTAAAGATGCTTTAATATTTCTTATAATCTCTGCAAGAATCAAACCTAAAACCAGTACAATAAGTCCTGAAAGGATTACAGCCTGGAGGAGAACAAGTTTTGATGTAACCATCCTCTCCTAAATCTATGGAAAGCTGAGGGCACATACCTAAGTCAATTTCCGGATGCCTCTTTTGAAAAGAGTGAAGGATATAACAACCAAAATCCACGTTAGGGCTATCATAATACATTTCAAGAACCCCAACAAAGTAAAAAAATCTTTCTTGGGCTGTAGGTATTTTTTTCATTTCACCAATAAAACCATTACTCTCAACAAATTTAAGAAGGTCATCCAGATTAAAGACTCTTTTAAAAGCTTCCACCTCTCTTTTTCTTTCTTCAGACGTAGGTTGCTTGTCGGGAATGAAATTGAGTACATTAACGTTATCCATCGTCTATGCTAATATTACAGTAACAAGGATATATAAAAAACTTACTCTCCCCTAAGACTAAAACGATAGGTTTATAAATATCTGGAAATGTTGAAAATTCGGACGGTCATAGTGGCCTGGTCCCACCCGATCCCATTTCGAACTCGGAAGTTAAACAGGCCAACGTTCCAGGTAGTACTGCTCTAGCTGAGCGGGAGGCTTGGAAAGCTGTCCACTTTTTTTCATTCTACAGCAAATTATATATATCACAAAAAAATTAAAGTTAGCCATGGCCTTGGTCAGGAAGGAAAGACAGAAACAAATAGCAAAGGAAAGGATACAAAAACTCTTCCAAGAAGCGGAAAAAGAATTCGCGAAGCACCCTGAAAGAGCAAACAGATATGTTGAATTAGCAAGAAAAATAGCAATGAAGATGAAGATAAGAATGACAGAGTACAGGACAAAGTTCTGCAAACACTGCTACATATACCTAAAGCCAGGAGTGAATTGCAGGGTGAGAATAAAAAACAAAAAAGTCGTATACTACTGTTTAAGCTGCAAGAGGTACATGAAATTCCCCTACCTAAGGGAAAAAAGAGGTGTAAGACGTGCAAAGAAGGCACCACAGAATTAGGTTCAGATTCACCAAAGAGATGCTGAAACTTCCTACACCTATAAAAGTGGTGAGCATAACAGCCTTTATATACACGCTCGGATGGGCAATAATCGACCCGTTCTTCTTGATATATTTAAAAAAACTGTTTGGAGACTACACCTCAGTTGGTGTGATAACAGCACTGCTTTACATATTCGCGATAGTATGGTCGATGCCACTCGGGCAGCTTCTAAACAGGGTGTCAGGGAAATTCGTGATACTACTAACCTTAGTAATGTACTTTCCCTTGGGCTACCTGCTGCTTGCATTAAGAACCTTTACGCAGTTCACCATACTAAAATTGTACAACTCATTCACTGCAGCATCTTTATGGATAAGCCTTGAGGATTACGTGAGAGAGCACTCAGACAAGAGAAAAGCATACGAAGCATTCGGGATGTTCGACACGTTCTGCAGCCTTTCATATGTGATAGGACCAATAATAGGAGCATTACTGCTGATGAAATTCGGATTCAACATGTTCTATGTGGTATCAATAACCTCTTTCCTCGCATTCCTCATCTCCCTGACTTTGAAAGACGGAAAAAAAGAAAGCATACTCAGAGGTATAAAGAATGTAATAAAAAAAGACAAGATAGTAAGAAGAGGGCTCTCAGACTTCTTAAGAAACAAAAAGTTAATCAAACTTGAGGTTATGATGTCCATCTACATGTTTGGCATATCCGCAATGGCACTCCTACTACCATTATTCCTTAAAGAACACAACGCAACATACTTACAAATAGGAATAATATTTTCCCTGTACTACCTACCACTAGTTTCAGAGTCATACTTCTCAACGCTCACAAGAAAAAAAGCGCTGATAAGGGCAGCGTTGGCTGCATCTATAACCCTTCTAGTGTTAATGTTCTTCACAAGTAGCATAATGAAATTATTCATTTTGATATTATCTTTCTCATTTTGTACAGCAGCCATAATGTCAGTCTTAAGAGGAAAACTAACGAACTACATGCCACGAAAAGAAATTGGAGAGATGTCAGGGATAGAACACACAACAAAATACGTTGCAATAGGTCTTGGACTCGTTATGTCAGGAATAATTGCAGACGCATTTGGGTTAAGGTACATATTCCTTATGGTTGCGGCAGCACTCATGGGGTTATTGCTATTAAGCCTAAAAAAAGGATTTAAATTTTGAAACCTTCCTAGGAAATAATTCATCATACAAACTCTGCTTTTGCTTCTCTGGAGAAATCTGCCTATAAAGCTTTGGCCACTCATACCTCATGAAATGCTTCTCCCTCTTAAGAGATTCTTTAAATCCACGAGAAACCAACTCACGATTCACGATATTACCCTTATGAGGGTACTCAAACTTTTTTGGATGAGGGCTGTTAAAGCCGTGCATGTAATGAACCAACTCATGCGCCAAAGTAAGGTCAATAACATACTCAGGAACACGCTCATCAGCAAACAAAGAATTGACAACAATCTCTGTGTCACCATGACGAGACTTCTTAATGTGACCAAACTTGTTCTTCCACCTACCCTTAAACCTAACAAAAACGTTGTTTGCCCTTTCCACGTCGTAGAAATAGGCATACCAAATCCTATCCAGCCTAGAAGCCAGCCAAAAATTATCCCGCATAAAAGTTTTTTAGAAAAAACAGTTTAAAAAAATTATGATAATCCAGAATCATAATTCAAGGTCCCTTGGAAACCCGGAAAGTACTTCACAGCTGTTATGCCTGACAAGAACTACGTCCTCAACCCTAACTCCGCCGATGGTTGGGTAATAAAGGCCGGGCTCAACCGTTATTACGTTACCAGCCCTCAAAACAGCATCATTTTCAGAAAGGTTAGGCGGCTCATGAACATCCAAGCCAATACCATGACCCAAGCTGTGAATGAAGCCAAAGTTCCTCTCCTCATCGGTATTAAAGCCGTAAGACTTGAAAACATCAATGGCAGCAGCATACAAAGAAGAAACCTTAACGTCTTCTTTAATCATAGAAAATATCTTATCTTGCGCTTCCAAAACAGCTGTGTGAAGTTTTTTCACATCAGCAGAAGGCTTACCACGAACAAAAGTCCTTGTCAAGTCAGCAAAGTAACCAGTCTTCAAAGACCTTGGGAAAACGTCAACAAGAATAGGCTGGTCACACTTGATAGGCCCTGAGCCCTCCTTGTGAGGAGAAGCTGTATCAAACCCACAAGAGACAATAGGATGATTCGCAATAAAATCATTCTCGTACAAGCGCAACCTGATAAACTTCCTCAAAAACTCAGAACTTATAGGAGTAGCAGCATTGTGTAAAACATCCCTATGAACCTCTGCATTTCTTAGCATATGAGCAACCTTACCCAAAACATCCTCAGCAGCCGCAATACACTGCTTGATACACCTCAACTCTTCCTCCGTCTTAACAAGACGTTGTTTTATGAAAGGCGTTGATTCATCAACCTTAACAGCAACCCCACTCCACTTCAAAAACTGAGCCATCCTAAAAGGGAAATCAGCCTGAACAAAAACCTGACCAACACCACGGTCCTTGAAAAAAGAATAAATAACTTCAGAAGCATAACCAAGCCTTGAAGGAGTTGAGCCTTTTTTCTTTTCTGACTCTAAATAATTTTTTGGAGAGAGAAAGTCATCAAAAACAAGAACCTCATTGACCTGCGCATCCCTCTTAGCCTCTGTGTACTCCATCTTGTTAACAATCATGTACTTGTAGTCATTAATTATTGCCAAAACAACAGGAAAAGATGTGTAGTACCTAGTAGAATAAAACATATCCTTGTTCTTATCCGTAGAGCCGTACATGAGGATGGCAGATTTCATGAACATTAGCTCTTCTTAAACTGAGCCACAGTATCTATAAGATCAACATGACCCAAAAATAAAGCCCTGCAACAGTAACGCTTCAAACCCAATTCGTCCAACACCTTCTTAGGAGACTCGCCCTTAGAAGTCCTCTCAACATACTCCTCATAAAGGTGGGCAACCGGCTTGCCGCACGAATAACAACGTACAGGGATAATCATAACAAAACCTCTCTTATAGGGATTTATAAAGATTTCTAAACTGCCTAACAAGCCACACTAGAACAACCAAGGCCTCACCTATAAGACTTCGCCCTTTTCCTTCTCGGCTTTGAGTCATTCGGCTTATGAGGCTCATTCCTCCTCACATCCGCAATAAGAAGATGCCTATCGTAGTCAAGGTAAGTCTTTTTCAGCTCTTTGCTACCTGTGAACTCAACAAGAGAACGGGCAATAGCAAGTCTTGCAGCCTCACTTTGAGCCTGCCAGCCCCCACCAAAAACAGTAACATGAATGTTAACCTTTCTAGCATTATCACCAGCAAGCTGCAAAGCCTCCTCAATTCTATGACGAGCAAGAGCAGGCTGATAATTCTCCAACAAAATACTGTTAATCCTAACGATGCCCTTACCGGGTTTTAACGTAGCCCTGGCTATGGCATGCTTTCTCTTTCCTGAAACATGAACGAATTTCTTCATCTTTTATGACCGAGGTGTTTTGAAATTTCTGCTACCGTTACAAACTTTGTCCTGTAAATTTTTGAAACCTCAGCACCCTTAACAGTTTCAAACCTCTTACCCTCAAACTCTTTCGGTACACCCACATAACAATGAATCCTCTTGAAAGCCTCCCTACCCTTCCCACGCTTATAAGGAAGCATACCGCGAATGGTACGCTTAACAATCCTCATCGGGTCACGAGGGAAGTACGGACCATGCAGAGCATAACCCCTAACACGCTTCCTCCTGTAATGCTCCAAAGTATGAAGCCTGGCTCCTGAAACAACAGCCTTTTCAACATTAACGATATCGATTTTTTCACCCAACAAGGCCTTTTTTGCCACAAAGCTTGCCAGCCTCCCTAAAACCAAATCTTCAGCGTTGATTATCATCCCAAAATCCTCACGTCCTTACCCTTAGGATTAGACTTCATAACATCCTGAATAGTTAAGACCTTACCACCAGCCTTAATAATTTTTTGCTTAGCAGACTCTGAAAAACGGAAAGCAGCAACACTGACAGGCCTTTCAAGTTCACCCTCACCTAAAACTTTACCGGGAACGATGACCGTTTCTTTATCATTAGTAGAGAGATTTATTGTAAAAAGGTTAACCTCACGACGAGACCTTGTGGGCTTAGCGAGCTCAGAAGCAACCCTTCTCCAAACATTAACATTCTCCTTCCTAGACAACTTCCTCAAATCCCTTATAAGGGCCTTCAGATGCACGTTAGTAGGTCCAGTCCTTCTCATTTTGAAACTTTTAAGAATTTCAAACTGGACGGTTTAAAAGCTTTGTGGTTTACTGGCATAGAAGCTTGCAATAACGTAAAGTTTTTATATCTTAGTAATACACATCAATAATATGAAAAAGTGGTGTTTTGTGCTGTTCTTTTTACTTATGCTTATTTTTGGTTGTGCTGAAAAGGTGAAACTGAGTGACTTGCAAGTTACAGCCTGTGAATCAGCCGCACAGAACAATAATTGCGAAAAACTTAGCGAGATAGGGATAGTCAAAGCAAGTGAATGCTGCTCAGCTTTAGGAAAATGCTGCGACGTAATGACAGGAATGTTTTCCGCAATAACAGGAAAAGCTGTGCTGACAGACATACAAATAAGCGCTTGCCAAATAGCAGCTAACAACAACAACTGCGACAAATTATCAGATATAGGTCTCGTAACAAAAGAACAATGCTGCGAGGAACAAAAACTTTGCTGCACACAAATCACTACGCAAGAGTTCAAAAATATCCTGCTACAAGGAATAACAAATTACCTTTCAACCACACCAACATTAAATGTTAATGAGGTAAAAGACTTGATAGAAGCATACTTTTCCTCCACAAATACAGTAAACCTTGATTCTACTGGAAGAAATTCAGGAAAAAAACTTAGTTATATATACAACGAAGTACAAAGAGTACAAAGCATGGAGGGAACAGCTGGAAGTGTAGGAGGTGGAGGGGCAGGATACGGTACATATGTTGTGAATAAAACATTAATCCCTCATGCATTTCCTGTTAGGTATACTTGTGTTTGTGGGGTCTCATCAGGAGAGTCAATAGCCCCTGGAGAAACTAAGTATTACCGTATTGATATGACAGATTGGGTTAATTGGCAGAGAAAATATCTAGAATGCAAAAGAAATAAAGGTTTCCCTGACACCTCACTTGAGGATAATTTAAGGGAGTATGAACTATCCTCTAATAAAGACTCTTTTGTAACCGTGTTCCCTAGAGGGTTTATCTTTTTAGGTTGCAGCCCTTACACAAGTAGATATGGTTGTAATGGCGAGAATGCAACATTACAAATAGCATTGGGCTATAACCAACCCCCTATCTATGAAGACTTTAAATATTATAAATATTATAAAGGATGCAACCCATATAAAAGGTTCCCTGCTATTAATGCAACTTACCCTGTTTCAGCAGCAACAGAGGCAGTACCCTCATGGTGCTCAGATGACCAAATGATGTTCCTCAGTTTTGATAGCGGAATTGTTGGCGCAAATAATCTTTACTTAATGGTACACAACTCTGGTCCTGAGAAAAAGGAATTTGTGATAGGGTTTGAATGTCCTGTCGCATTAAGGCCAGGCTCATTCCTCTGGCCCTATATGGCCACCAGTTAAGGGATATGATAAAAACGATTTGAAAAAAATAATAATTTCTTAGTTTGGTTTTCTCAGTTTTGTTTAAATGCGGGAGACAGGGTTCGAACCTGCGCAGGCACTAAGCCACACGGCCCTCAACCGTGTCCGTTTGGCCACTCCGGCACTCCCGCATAAGATAGAAAAAAGTAAAACACCTTTTAATAATTTACCCTTCAAGAAATCACTCAGCCTTCTTCAAAGCTTCAGCAAAGTCATCAAGCTTACCATCAAAAACATCAAAAGCCTTCAACACCATCTCGCTGGGAGTGAGCTGACCAAAAGACTCAACCGTGAAAATGAAATCTTTTTTGCTACCCTCAACCTTAACTTCAGGAGAAGCCTCAACACAAGCCATACACAAAATACACTTCAACTCATCATCAACAACAAGTTTGTTATTCTTAACGGCAAAAACCTTTGTAGGACAAACAGAAGCAACAGCCTCAGGGTTCTTAACATTACCAACCTTAATTATTGGGTATGATTGATAAAAAGCAAGACCCGGAGAAAACTTCATATGGTCCTTACCAACACCAAGGACAGCAACAGCCTCAAGCTCTAAAACCTGCTTCTTTAAAAGCTTAACAATAGGCGTTTTGGAATAAACAGGCTTAACCTTAGGATCCTTGGAAACAAGCTCTTCCGCATAAACAGTTTTAGGTCCTTGAGCTTTTAGGCTGAACCAAAGCTGACAATGAGCACAGCCCTTACCCTTACACTTACACTTATCAGGCATCGTGTAAGACTTCAAATCTGTCTTCAAAACAATCAAACCAAGACGATGAGCAATAAACTCATCATACATCGCAGAAGAATTCTTCAAAAAGTTAACCTCCTCAATAGCCAAGGTTGGGATTTCATTAAGAATCAACCTTCTTAAAGTGTTGACTACAGCAAAGTCAGTATCTTTAATTAAAAAAACCATAGTCTCATTATCCTTACTTAGAAGCTTCATCTCCATAAGACCACCTCACACACGCCTACCACGCCTGAAATGTTTTTTCCTACAACCATCATGAGGGAGTGCTGTAACATCTTCAATTATACCTATCTTCAAACCCATACGAGCCAAAGCCCTTATAGCAGCCTGAGCACCAGGACCAGGATTTGCAGGACCGTTATGACCACCAGGAGCCCTGATACGAATATGAACAGCATTAATACCTTTCTCTATAGACTCCTCAGCTGCACGCTTTGCAGCACTCATAGCAGCGGTAGGGCTTGATTCAAGCCTATGAGCCTTAACAACCATACCCCCTGAAGCCTTGGAAATAGTCTCAGCACCAGTAATATCAGTGATGTGAATAATGGTGTTATTATAAGAAGAATAAATATGAGCAACACCCCACCTAAGGGCTTCTTTCTTAAAAGATTTATTTTGTGGAGTCATCTTTCACCTTCTTATCTTTCTTATCAGAAGCCTTTTTAGGTTTTTCCTTTTTCGCTTTCTTCTCAGCTTTCTTCTCTTCCTTCACCTCTTCCTTCTTTTCTTCTTTCTTCTCCAAAGTCAGCTGAGTCTTAACTTCAGGTTTTTTAGGAACTGCACGTTCAGGATGCTCTGCATCCGCGAATGAAGAATTAGGATCGAAAGCAATTTTGTCCTCCTCACCAGCCAAAACCAAGTAAGATGGAACGTTAACCTTTTTATCACCAACAAGGATATGACCATGAACGATCAACTGCCTAGCCTGTTTAATACTCCTAGCAAGTCCGCGATTAAAAACTATTGTCTGAAGACGCCTATCAAGTATATCTTTAAGAGTCAAGCTAAGAACGTCATCCATCTTAGCCTTTGGACTTACAAGGTTAAGTCTGTTTAGCTTTGCGATAAGAAGCTGACCCTCCTTCTTTGCCTGCTCATCATCACGAGCAGTAAGGTTTTTTGCTTGGACTTTAAAACGCCTAAGTATCGAAGACATCTTCCAGATCTCCCTCTTGTTCTTAAGACCATAATCCTTCAAAAGAACTTTCTCCTCCTGAATCCGTGGACCGTACCACGGATGCATGGGAGTTACAAACTTTTTACGCTGCCTTCTTGGATCGCCCATTTCACACCTTACCCTTCTTCATGCCAGGCTTCTTTTTCACACCCACCGTGCCACCAGTCCTGAAGTGAGACCTAGTCTTTTGTCCCCTAACAGGCTGGCCCAATGCATGACGCATACCACGATAGGACCTGATCGTTTTTAAGCGCTTAATATCAAATTCCCTGCGAAGCTTAACATCGGTAGATATAAGGTGCTTATCAGAACCGTCATCAAAATCTTTCCTACGGTTAAGCATCCAGGCAGGGATGTTATATTTCAAAGGATTATTGATTGCGTCTTCAACATTTTTTAACTCAGCATCGGACAAA
>JAWABC010000003.1:0-30248 GCA_038884815.1 Candidatus Nanoarchaeia archaeon
TTGTGAGCGTCGTAATAAGAAGATTCCCATGGGCGAGTTTGCTGATTTCAGCATCACTTGTGTTACGGATACTGGTTACACTAGTATTTGTGTTGAGATTAATGGTAAGGAGGAGTGCGGCTTTGGCAAGGTTAGCACCGCTTTCAGTTTGAATTACTTGAATGACATGGTTGTGAGTGATGAGGCTATGAGGCAGATTACAAAGGCAGAAGATTGTGTTCCTGATTATCCGAGGACTAGTCCTTCTCTTGGTTCTGTTGCTTTGCCTGGTCAGATAAGCTTGTTAAGGACTGGAATTGTGAGGGTGTGCAGCTTTAATAACCCGGGTCAGGGTGCTAATGCCAACGTTTGGAAGGTCGTGGGTACTTGCATAGACAAGGACGGTAAGAGTTGGGGTAGTTGTTGGATTGACACTTCAACAATTGATGTTAAGCAGGTTTCTGAAAGGTCTGAGCTTGAGAAGGAGTTTGAGAAGCGTGGCATAGAGGTTGATGCTACCAAGAAAGGTATTCCCGAATCTGCCTTGTTGAAGGCCGATGCCAGCAAGGCAAGGATTGATGAAGCAGTTAATGCTGCTAAGGGTAAGACCTGGCCTGACTACCTGAGGGCTTTAGCAATTTATCAGGAAGTGTTTGACCTTTCTGTGGATCCTAACTCAATAGCCAAGGCACTGTACGAGATTGGTGTTATTTACTATGAGCTTTCCATGACAACTCCTACTGTTGAGGAAGTTAAGGAAGCTACTAATGTTTCACCTCCTGATACGCCTAAAACAACTACAACCGAAATTACAAAGCAGGCTGAGATTTGTTACGATAAGATCGACAATGATGGTGATGGTCTTATTGATTGTGCTGACCAAGATTGTGATGGCAAGTACGCACAGGAATGCCTTGAAGCTAAGGAGTGTATTAATGCTAAGATATGCAGTTATAAGTTCAAGAGCGCATGCCGTTGTACAGATGGTCCTTGCTGCAACCTTGAGGATTGTGATTTTTCACCCTCTACGACTGTATGTTCTATCAGCACTGAATATGAGTGTAGGATGAAGCAGACCGGCGATGAAATTTACATGAAGACTACTATGAAATACTGCACTGGTAAGAGTAAGGATTGCGATGGCGAAACTGTTACTGCCGAACCCAGTTTGTTCAAGACATGTGGTTTGAATGAGGAGTGTAGAAGGGGGGAGATGGAGTGTTATCCCGTTTCAAAGTAAGATGGAAAAAAAATTGATTGCTCTTTTGAAGAAAAAAATTCCGATTTTATATCTTGCTGACCTGGTTTTCTTTTCGCTTCTTCTCTGGCTTCTTGTTTACGCTAGGAATAAGATTTTTTCCTATCTTGTTGTCTTACAGCAGTTTTCTCCTCAGCTTGCTGATATAAGCGCTTCAATTAGTATGGAGGATGCTGCCAGCGTTGCTGAGCTTGAGGCTTTGCTCAACGTCATACAGCCTATAGTTAACGAGGCTAAGTTTTTCATATTCTTTATGGTGCCTGTTTTGTTGTTTTTCCTTTGGGTTTTGTTCCAGGGCTTTGGATGGAGTTTTTTAAAGTCCTCTTCCCTTAAGAAGTCTTTTGACATAAGATTCTATCCAAAGTTTGCCCTTCTCAGCTTGCCCTTTTTTGGTATCATCTACTACTTGACTACTGATTTTTTTAATTTGGTTGAGAATTTTAACCTAACAAAATATGTTGTGATACTTGTTTTGCTGTTTTTTGTTTTTTACTTCACCTTAGCCTCTTATCTTGTTTTTGACAAGCATGGTTTTTGGAAAGGTTTTGTTGGGTTAAGTATTTTTAAGGCAAAGAAGTTTTTCCCTTCCTACCTTTTGATGGTTCTAATCTTTGTTGTTCTTTCAATTTTTTTCCTTAATGTCTACATATTTGCCCTTTCCCTTGTTTGGCCCTCATTCTTTTCTGTTGTTGCACTTCTATTTTTGATTCTTCTTTTCAGCTGTTCTAAGTGCCTTCTTGTTTACGTTTCAGAATGAAGTGCGGGAGACAGGATTCGAACCTGCGTAGGCACTAAGCCACATGGCCCTGAACCATGCCCGTTTGGCCACTCCGGCACTCCCGCTTGTGTATTACTTAGAAAACCTTGTCTTTAAAACTTTTTGTTGAGAAGCTATGCGGGAGACAGGATTCGAACCTGTGCAGGCACTAAGCCACACGGTCCTAAGCCGTGTCCGTTTGGCCACTCCGGCACTCCCGCATCGTTAAAGAATTAGTTTCTTTGCTGTTTTAAAAATGTTTTGTAAAGCTACTTTCCTAGTTGTTCTGTTTGCTTGTTTCCATTGATTTTGTACTCCAAACCTTTTACTTTGAGCTTTATTATTCTATCCTCACTTCCTAAATCCAGTAATACCTTTTCCAAGGTTTTTTGGTCTTTGATAAGTAAATGTATAACTCTTCCTTTTGTTGTTTCAAGTAACAATGCTCCATACAACTCATGTGCGCTTATAAGATATTCTGCAACTGAATTATAACCGAGTTCTTTGCTTACCCTTCTCATCTCTGCAACTTTATCAAAACTTATTTCCTTGAGAGCGTCGCATATCTGTTGGTCAATGTACATGTTGTTTTTGTCATTCATTGCATCCTCCCTATTCTATAAAGTTGCGTATTTGCTGCCCTTAATTATTTAAATATTTTTTGTTTAGAATTACTTCTTCATCCAGTTGTAATGCCTTAGCCTTCTTGATTTTCCAAAACCGCAGCTTGAGCACTTCTTCTTCCTTATATGATAAGTTGGTCTGCCGCATCTCCTGCATCTGATAAAGTTCTTTTTACCAGACTTTAACCCCATAGAAGCTGTTCCCTTTACCATGTTAACCTCAAGCTTGTGATATCAGAACTATCATGTCTCCTCTTACGAAGACTGTTCCAAGCTTCCTTTTAAGTTGTCCGTCGACGTGTTCCTCAGCATCTGAAATGACAACGTTGATGTGTATGTCAAAAGCTTTTAGTGTTCCTATTATCTGCTTCTGGTTTTTCAGCTCAATTATTACTCTCTTGTTTCTCGCTGCATTCAACGCATCCAACGGTCTTTCTGCTTCCATCTTGGTATTTTAGGGATTATGGTACTTTTTAAATCTTTCTAAAATACGAGAATGTATCTATTTTTTATTTAATTAAGCCTTTGTACACCTATTTTTTTGAACGGATTAGTTTATTCCTTAGCGATTATTTTAATCCTTTTAATCCAACCCTAATTTGTTTTTGTTCTAAAACTCTAGTGAGTGACATGTAGATAAAGCCTACAAGTATAAGTACTAGTGAGAGGTTGAATAAAGTGAAACATATGAAGTAAAAGTAATCGTAGTACCATGGCAGCCATGTAAGGTAGGCTATTGCTAATGAAACAAATCCTAATGAAACTATATTCATCGTTGGCACGTTTTCTTCTTTTCCATACCGGAAGAAGAAGTGTGCTATCATAATGCAAATTGGGCTAAATATGAAGTAGAGGAATAAGCTCATTGTGAGGTCTATATTTTTTAAAATTAGCAATCCAAAAATGAATATGAAGTAAGAGATTATAAGTATGAATAATGTCAAGTAAACTCTTAAAAACTTAGATTCTGTGACAACCTTCATAAGTCCGTAATAAATCCCTACGCTGAAAAGTATCATCCATTGTCTGTGGAGGAAGAAATAGTGAGGGTTGTTTAAGTCAGCCCAAGGGATTTTTAATGTATGCAGTAACATCCCAGTAAATGTTAGTGAAAAAATGAAGAAGGAGTACGCCCAAATCAATGTTGTTTTGTTCTCTTTTCCAGTCACTTTATATCTGTGTAGTAGGAATAATCCTATGCTAAAGAGCAAGACGATTGATAAGAGTGATAAGCAGAATCGTGGGAAGTCCTCTTTTAGGAACTCAGGACCTTTCCACTTCGGCATATAAATAATGTCAAGAATTCCAAGTATAAGTATTATTACCATTAAAAAGATAAGTATGTTATTCTTAATTAATTTCATTCTTAAAAGGCATAAAAACCTTTGGTCTTTTGATCATCTTTAAAAATAGCCACTTTGTTTTGTTAAGACCCAATTTAAGGTTTATATCCCTCATTTAAAGTATTGTTTTGAAATTTATAAAGTTTTTTGTTTGTTAACCAAAACTTATTTAAACCCCTCATTTTTAGATTGTGTTCATGGTAATAACACAGCATAGGGGTAAGAGGAAGGCTTCAGGGGGTAGGTACAAATCTTGGAGGAAGAAACGTATTCATGAGTCTGGGAGCTTGCCAGCTTACACAAAACTTGGTGAGAAGGTTGTTAAAAGCCGCAGAACTCTGGCTGCTGGTAAAAAACTTTTTTTGCTTTCTGCTCAAACTGCTAACGTTTATGACCCAAAAGAGAAAAAGTATGTACAGTTGAAGATTGAGACGATAGTTGAAAACCCTGCTAACAGGCACTTCGTTAGGAGAAACATAATTACCAAAGGTACAATAATAAAAACAGAGAAGGGTAATGCTCGTGTCACGAACAGGCCTGGTCAGGAAGGGGTTATCAACGCTGTCCTCGTTTGATTATCTGCTTCTTTCATGCTTTGGGTGTTCATGGCCCATCTGTTTTCTCTTTTTTAAGTATTCTATGTGCCTCTTTCTTTCATCTAAGAATTTGTCAAGCTCCAAACCATACTTTGTTATCATCATGGCTGCATAATGCCCGCCTAAGAAGTGGGGCATAAGCACATAAGTTGCTCCTTTTTTGTATAGACTATTAGCTTCTTCAAGATCATGTGATATAACTATTATTATTGCTTTCTTGTTTACCCTTCTTACACTCTCTATAATCAGCATGTTTGTTTCAAAGTCGGGAATTGTTGACAGTGCTATTTTTATATTTTTTAGATTTAGTTCGTTATAAAATTCAGGGTCTTCTGCATCTCCGTACTTGCACCTTATTCCTTTTTTTATGAGCTGCTGTATGGTTTGTGGGTTGTAATCAACAACAAGAAAGTTGTTTCCTCTCTTTTTAAGTGCTTCAAGAAGATCATAACCTATCCTGTTATACCCAAAAAGTATTGCTTCATATGTTTCCTCCTTTTCTTTCCCACCCTTTTTCCTGTTTTTCTTTTCAAATACAGATAAAGGTTTTGCTATGTAAGGATACACTTTGTTTGAGTACATTATGAAGTAGGTTGAGCCAGCTATGGTTATCAATGCAACTAAGGTTATCAACGATAAAACACTTTGAGATACGTGACCAACACTTATTCCTATGAGCACAATGATTAATGAGAACTCACTTATCTGTGCCATGTTCGCCCCTGTTAGGAAGCCGTTTCTCTTGCTGTGCCCCATAACACCCATTATTATCATGACTACAAATGGTTTCCCTATAAGCACAAATAGAGAGAGTACTATAGCTGGTACTATGTATTGGTGGACTTGTCCTATTATCATTTGTGACCCAAGGAATATGAAGAAGATTATCAGGAAGAAATCCCTTAGCGGTTTCATCTTTGAGCTTATTTCAAAGTGGTACGGCGTTAATGATAATGTCACCCCTGCAATCAGGGCTCCCATCTCTATCCTGAACCCAAAATAGTTGAACAATGCTGCTAAGCCCAATCCCCACCCTATAGAGAAGAGGAAGAGGAACTCTTGTGATTTGGCGAAGAAGTTGCAAAGCCTTGGCAGTATGTATCTGCTCACAAGAACTATTATTCCAATGAGGATTGCTCCCTTTATAAGGGTTATTGAGACTAAGCTCCAGATGGTGAGGTTGGTTGAGAACGATGATATCACTACTAAAAGAATTATAGCTATGAGGTCCTGTATCAGCAGCAAACCTATGGATATCTTGCCGTAAAGGTTTTCCAAGTCTTTTTTGTCGGAAAGCAGCTTCATTATTATGATTGTACTGCTAAATGTCAATGCCATTGCTATGTAGAATGCTGTTAGGCCTGAAAATCCTAGGTACTTGCTAAGGAGGAATCCGAGCCCTAGAGTTATGATTACTTGCCCCAGCCCAACAATCAACGATGTTTTTCCGACTTCTTTTATAACCTTGAGGCTCAAGCTTAAACCCACTATAAATAATAACAGCGCCACACCTATTTGTGAGAATGCTTCTATTGTTTCTACAGAGGTTGATAGGTTTAACAAGTATGGCCCTGCTACAAGCCCTGTTAGTATATACCCTATTATCATTGGTTGTTTTAGAATTCTCATTATAGCAGAAATTATGGTTGCAATAGCTATGATAATTGCAAGTTCGATGAAGATATCAGCCACCGGCTCACCTCTTTTGCTATAAATGTTTTTTAGGGTTTTTGCTTTATAAATTTATTCTTGTTTAAGGTAAAGCGAAACCTTTATATAGGGGTGGTTGGTATAATCTTAAAAAGTTATTATTACCCTTTTGAAGTAATAAGAAACTTTTTTAAATGAGCCTCTTTGCGGCCAAAGGAGTCCCGAAAATGCCACACTACATCAAGAAATGCCCCGAATGCGGCGGCATTAATTTAATTCTGAACAAAGAAAAGGGTGAGGTTATCTGCAAGGACTGTGGATTAGTGATTGAAGAGAAGATGATTGATTTCGGTCAGGAATGGCGTGAATTCGACCATGACCAGGCTGACAAGCGTAGACGTACTGGAGCACCGATGACCTACACCAAGTACGATAAAGGTTTAGGTACTGACATAGGTCAGAAGGGTGATGTTTACAAGCTTTCTGGCAAGGAGCGTAACAAGTTTTTCAGGTTGAGGAAGTGGCAGTACAGGATATCTACTGCTATTGAAAGAAACTTGAAGCTTGCCCTTGCTGAGTTGAAGAGGGTTTCTTCTTACTTGAAGCTTCCTAAGTCCGTTGAGGAGGAGTCTGCTAGGATTTACACCATGGCTGTCCAGCGTGGGCTTGTTCGTGGCCGTTCAATGGAGTCTGTTGTTGCTGGTGCTGTTTATGCTGCCTGTAGGCGCCATGAAGTTCCCAGGACTTTGGATGAGTTGTCAGAGGCTTCTGGCATAGACAAGAAGGAAATAGGGCGTACTTACAGGTTTGTTACAAGGGAGTTGGGCATAAGAATACTTCCAAGCAACCCAGTTGATTACTTGCCAAGGTTCGCGTCTGCTTTGAAACTTTCAGCGGAAACACAGAGTAAGGCTGTTGAGATTTTGGAGCAGGCTCAGAAGTCTGAGCTCACCTCAGGTAGAGGTCCTACAGGTATTGCTGCAGCCTCTCTTTACGTCGCCGCTTTGATTAATAATGAGAAGAGGACACAGAGGGAAGTTGCTGACATTGCTGGTGTTACGGAAGTTACAATTAGGAATCGTTACAAGGAATTGCTTAAGAAGCTTAAGTTGAAGGACAAAATTAAGGTTAAGAAGGAATAAAAGGGGTTCTTAGGAGTTGATTATGGAAGGAGATAATAGTAAGGATGTTGAGCCATCAAAGGACATGTTGCTGGCTTACATGCGTGGGGAGGACTGTCATTTTTTCCTTGAGTTTGTTAAAGGTGTTGGCGTTTTGAGGGTTGAGAACGACTCTGGCAGGACTTTAGGCCATATGATTTTAGGTAATAAAAGATCTATTGACTTGCTTGAGCAGAGGCTTCTTTTTTTGAAGAGGTTAATGTATAAAAATAACAACAGTTCTACAGGAGATGTTGTTGATGACTTACTTTCCGAGCAAGAGTTTGTTGGTGGATTAACAGAATGAGCTTGGCTGATAAGGTTGAGTTTTTCGTTAAGAAAAAGGCTGCTGGTATCGCTTTGAGGATTGTTGGCTACAAGGTTTACGAGGGTGAAAATGAAGTTCGTGTTTTTGAGTCAGGCTATGAGTTTTGCAGGTTGCAGAGGAAACCCTACATCTCTGTTAATGATATCTTAGTTGATAAAAAGCATAGCTTGACTGCTTACCTGCTTGACAGGAAGAAGCACAGGCACATCACTAACATTTTTAAGTATTTAAGGATAAATATTGAGCACCCCTACTCTTTTGTTAGTCCTAATGGCGATATAATCATAGTTGACAAGTAGTTTAGAAAGGTTTTTATAACATCCTGTTAATTTCTTCCTTTATGTATAAGGATGCCTTTTTGAAGTCTTTCAAGAACTTGAGGTTTTCGGTATTCATACCAGATTTGTACCTTGGGATTGTGGAGCTTGTTCTTGCTTTGTTGTTTGTTAAATTCACTGGCATTGCCAACTTGTTATCTAATCCGTACTTCTTGGCGGCTAACATTGAGAATAAGATCCCTCTTGTAAGCCTTTTTGTTTCTGAGAACACTCTGACTCTTTTAATTTACTTTGCCCTTCTTGTTGTTACAACTTTTGTTTTAGGTGCAAGTCTTAATGCAATGAGGTATAGTATGATCCGTGACATAGTTTTGGGTAATGTTTATTCGTTAAAGCAGGTTCTTACTTCTGGTGTAAGGTTCTGGCCTATCATAGTGGTCAGGTTCACGATTTTTATTTTGGGGATTTTTACTTTTCTTTTTCTTTTTGGATGTTACACGATATTGGGTTCTTATTTTTCACAGGCGATTACTTTTTCAATTATTACCGTGATGGGCATTATCGCTATTTTCTTACTTAAGCTTCTTTTCATGTTCACATACCCCATAATGTTCTTCCATAGTAAAGGGGCATTTAAGTCAATAAAAGGTTCTTTCACTTATTTTTTCAAGAACAAGTGGCATGTTTTCATAGTTTTTGTTATAGTTTTGTTATTCAGTTCTTTGCTCGTGCCTTTTGAACTTTTGTTCTTGCGCTATAATAACATGATGGGCCTTTTTACTTTTTATACCCTACTCTTCCTTGTTTTTAGGAATGTGGCTTCTGCTTTTTATACAGTTTGGTCAGAATTGTTTATATTTTATTTTTATAAGTCTAGGGAGTTATCTCCATAAGGTCTTTTGCTGCAACCGTTTCCTTGAATATTTCCTTGGCTTCCTTTTCAAGTTTTCTTGTGTCTTTGTATCTTTGGCTGAAGTGTGTTATCACCAATTTTCTTACGCCTGCCTCTTTTGCTATCTGTGCAGCCTGCTTGCTTGTTAAATGCTTGTATTCTTCTGTTTTTTCTTTTAATTCGTCAAGGTGTGTTGCCTCGCATATGAGAATGTCTGAGTCTTTAGCAAGTTTCACTGCATCTTTTGTGTATGCAGTGTCAAGTATGAACGTTATCTTTTTTCCCTTTCTAACGATTGTTGCTTCGTCTGCAGTAATCCTGTGGCCTTTCCACGTTATGTTTTTTCCTTGCTGCAATTCTCTTAGTATAGGATGTCTTGTCAGTCCGAACTTTTTTGTGTAATTCACATTAACATTCCTTTTTTCTGCCTCTATGAAGCTGTAGCCCAAGCATGGTGAGGAATGGTCTAGTTCTTTTGCCTCAATGCTGTATTGTTGGTTTTTTATGAAAATCCCTTCTTTTATCTCATTGATTCTCATTTTTATTCTGAACTCGTTTACGAATCCCTTGAACATGTTTGTCATGAACTCCCTGCTACCTTTTGGTCCGTAAATGTCTAACACCTTGTTGTACTCATTTGCACCCAATGTCTGTATAAGTCCTGGCAAACCTAAAACATGGTCTCCATGCCAATGAGTTATAAGTATCTTTGTTATTTTTGTTGGTGCTATCTTTGCAAGCCTCAGCTGTTTTTGTGTTCCTTCACCGCAATCTACGAGTATGTTTTCGCTTCCGTAGCTAAGCAATATGGCTGTGTGGTTTCTTTTTGGTGTTGGCACCATCGATCCTGTTCCGAGAAATGTTATCTTAATCATAATTTATCCGCAGGGAAAAGCTTTTTATATAGTTTGCTATTATATTAACTCATGGTTAAGGAAGCCAAGGTTAAGATTGAGCTTGGCAGGGAGCATCTGTTTGTTGATGAGACTCCTGAGGTACGCGCTCTTTATGATCAGAGCAGGTTTGGCGAACTGAAGGAAAACAAAATCCAGTTCTCCCTTGTCGAGGGTTTGTATCTTTTGGAAAAAGGTAAGATAGAGGTAAAGTCAAGTAATGGTAAGAAGGTCGATTTTGACGGCTATGTTAAGAAGGCTAAGAAGGTTGAGCCTAACTTCTGGGTTCGTTATTGTGTTTTCCGTGATTTGAGACAAAGAGGTTACATAGTTAAGACTGCTTTGAAGTTTGGTGCTGACTTCCGTGTTTATGATAGGGGTGTTAAGCCTGGTGAAGACCATGCTAGGTGGATTGTTTATCCAGTTTATGAGGGTGAAACCTTAACATGGTATGAATGGGCAGCCAAGAATCGTGTGGCTCACTCAACTAAGAAGCGTTTGTTGTTGGCAGTGGTGGATGATGAGGGCGAGGTTAGCTATTGGGAGTCAAAGTGGGTTAGGCCCTGATATAAACTGAATAACATAAAATTTTTTAAACTTCTAAAATCCTTACCCTTCTTATGGCTGAAAATGCATTGAAATTGGGGAATGACGTTCTTAATTTCGTGAGGATGAAAGGGCCTGTGCTTCCTGTCCACGTAGGTGAGCGTTTCGGCTTCAACACGATAATCTCCTCTGCTGTTCTTTCTGACCTTGTTTCCAAGGGTCAGGTTAAATATTCTCATGCTAAGATTGGTGGCAGTCCTGTTTACTATGTTCCGGGTCAAGAGCCTAAGCTTCAGATTCTTTACAAGTATTTGGGAGAGAAACCTAGGAAGATTTTCGACTTGTTGAGGGAGAGTGGTGTTCTGCGTGATAAAGTTTTGGAGCCTTGGCAGCGTGTTGCCGTTCGTGAGATTAAGGATTTTTCTGTCATGCTACGTGTTAATTACTCTGGAAATGAGGAGATTTTCTGGAAGTGGTACTTGCTTTCCGATGATGATGCTAAGAATCTTATCGCTGATATCATCAAAAATGAGTTGAAGAAGCCTGTGGGTGAAGAAAGGGTTGAGGAGAAAGTTGTTGAGCCCATTAAGCAGGTCGTAAAGCATGCAGAGACTGTTCATGAATTGGTATCCGAGCCTGTTAAGGAGGAAAAAATTGTTGAGGAAAAGAAAGTTGAAAAACCTAAAAAAGTAAAGAAGCAGAAGCCCAGCATAGATTTTACTGAGATGGTGAAGCAGTATTTTTCTGATGCTAGGATAAAAGTCTTGGAAGAAAACGTTGTGAGGAAGAACTTGGAGCTAAATTTTGTTGTTAGCATCCCTTCCTCTGTGGGTCCGTTGAGGTTTTTTGTCATAGCAAAAAATAAGAAAACAATTACCGACTCTGAGCTTTCCATGGCTTATAGTCAGAGCCAGTTGAGGAAGCTTCCTGTACTTTTTTTGAGTAACGGCGACCTTTCGAAGAAGGCTGCTTCTTACTTGGAGGCTAATCTTAAAGGTTACCTTTCTTTCAAGAAGATAGGGTCTTGAACCTCTCAACGTATTTCTTTGCTATGCTGCTGTCTTCTATTATGATGATGTTCTCATCGTTTCTTTTATCCGCATTTTCAGTTGGGTTGTAAGACCCTGTTATCACAATTTTTTCATCTATCACAAAAACTTTATCGTGTAATTTGTATTTTTTTTCATACCACCCTACATTTATTCCAGCATCTTTTAGTTCGTCAAACTGGTCGTAGTCACTTTTCTGGGTTTTCTCAAGCAAGCCCTCTACTTTTATACCTTCGTTGTGCTTTTTTATTAGTTCTTGTGCTATATCTTTGTCCGTGAAGCTGAACGTGAAGAATGTTATGCTTTTGTTCGCTCCCTTTAATTCTTTTAGCAACTTTTTGCTGCACTCATCTTCTGGGCAGAAGTAGTTTTCAACCCTTCTGCTGTTCAGGTAAATGACTGGATTTTTTACCTTCACTCCTTCACCAAATTGTTTGTTGTAAACTTCTTTGAATTCTTCTTCGTAATTTTCTGCCAGGTATTTTGACCTTATGATCAATAAGTTGTTGGTATTGTTAGCCTCGCTTTTTGTCGGATTGTAAGAACCTGTTATGACTGTGTAATGGTCCACTACACAGAATTTGTTATGCATTAATTGATTTGTTCCGTAATTTTTCACTGTTTTAATCCCGCTTATCTCTTCTTTGTTGTTCTTGTCTGTTACCAATCCCTTTTCAACATCCTTTTCTTTTAATGCTTTAATTATTTCATTGTCGTTAACGCTGTATATTGCGCAGTATACAGACCGTGTCGCCTTGTTTATTTGTTCTGCAATCTTTTCATTGCATCTTTCTTCTGGGCAGAAGTAAACATCTATCTTTCCGCTTTCGTAAACAGCCTTTCCTGTGTATTCTATCTTGCTGTACTGTACAAGTATTATGATTATTCCTATCAATCCTACAAGTAAGGCTGCTTTTAGCAGTGTTTTTATTTTCATCAACCTTTTTTTCCCTCTTCTTTTTATTAATCCACTTGTGTAATCCTCAGAAAGTTTCCGATAGTTTTTAAAACTTCTCTTGCTTGAGAATCGTTATGGACTACATGTTTATCCTTGGCAGGGATTCTGAACTCTCCCTTTTGGAATTAGTTTCATATTTCAAAAACAACAGCATCACTTACAGATTGGTTTGGCATCATGGCGAGGTTGCTGTTTTTTCTTTGCCACAACTTGATTTTAAGAAAATAATCACGCAGCTTGGCGGTGCTGTAAAGATTGGTGTTGTTATGGAGTCCCTTGATGACTTGTTTTTTGATAGCAACAGGGTAAAGTATGCTGTTAGTGCTTATGGAAAGGCTGACGTTCATGAATTCAAGAAGCTGTTGAAGGCTCATTTCAGAAGCCAGCATGTCCGTGCCTTCCAGAAGAAGCCTAAAAAGGGTAATGTTTTGATGCCTTCTGATGTTTTGCATCATGACTTGATAGATTCAGGCTACGAGTTTATTCTTGGGGGTGATTTTTTTGCTAGGACAATAGCTGTTTTTGACCCGTCAGAGCACGAGTCAAGGGACGAGCAACGTCCTGAAAAGGATTACCTTAATGTTATTTCCATCAGACTTGCAAAGATTCTCATCAACTTGAGCCAACCCAAGCACACATTGCTTGACCCTTTTTGTGGTTATGGCACAATACTTCAGGAGGCGTTGCTGATGGGCCTTGATGTTTTTGGCATTGATCTTGACCCAAAAATTGTTAACGCATGTAAGAAAAATCTTCTCTGGCTTCAGAACAATTACGAATTCAAAGGCAGGTGGCGTGTTTTTTGTAACGACGCCAGGAATTCGAGTAAGATTTTGACAAGCATAGACTCTATTGCCACCGAACCGTACCTTGGTCCGTTTTTGAAAAAACTTCCTTCAAAAGAGGAGGCTTCAAAAATAGCCTCAGATTTGAGTGTTCTTTATTCTGATGTTTTGACGGATTTAAGGAAGGTAGTTAAGGGCAAGATTGCTATTGTTATACCAAGGTTCAGGACAAGGGCAAACGATTTGGTATCTTTACCTTTTGAAAGGATTGTTAAGGAGTCAGGTTTCAAACCTGTTAATTTTTCAGAGGTGAAGCTTCCAGTTTTATACTTAACCGGGAAGATTGAGCGTGAGATCTGGGTTCTTGAATAAAAAGTTTTATAAATCAGTGCTTGATTGCGCTGGTTATGGAAGCAGGATTTAAAAAGCCTTGGGAAAATTTGAGTGTTAAGGAAAGGAAGAAAGTCCTTCGGGATATAAAATTAGAAGCGGATGAGCGTGTTAAGGAAGAGGAGACAAGATGGAAGGATCTTCGTAGTAAGATTTTGTGTTCTGATGATGTAAAACCAACTGATTATAAATTTAAATTACAAGGCAAGATTGACCGCTACAAGATCGATGAAGTTCTTAATGAAATAGGTGATGAGCGTTACAAGGACAAAATCGGTGAGTTGCAGTTCAAGGTATGGCCTTTCGAGTCTTGGAGTTCTTTCTCTCTAGAGTTGAGGTGGCCTTACCACTATGCTGGCTGGGTTGACAGCATTATGGTTTCTTCTGATGGTGATGTTTTCATAAGCTTTATGAGGTCTGCTGAGTACCTCAAGAATAATGCAAGCAGTTTGGAGAATGAGGCCAAGCAGATTTATGAAAAAATCAAAAATAAATTAAAAAAAGAGATTAGTAAATAATCTCCTCTTCCTCTTCTTCAACCTGTTGTTTGAAGTCCAGCTTTTTTATGAAGTTCAAGTCATCCAGGTCGTTGAGTTGTATGCTCTTCTGTGATACTGTGTAGAGTACGTTGTCTATGTAGAGGCTTCTCTCTATGGACCTCTGGTCTCCATAGAAGTAACGGCCTTTGCCAAATGAGTCCTCATCGTAGTGTGTTATCTTTCCCCTGAGCACGAACCCTTCTTTGAGGTTTATCTTGAATACATATGCCCCTTGGTAGATGTATTCTCCGTATGACCATTCCTCCACGCTTTCCTTGTCTTTTATCTGTGCTACTAATATTGGTATTACTAGAAGCTCTTTTTCTTTGTCAAAGAGCAATGCCTTGTGGTTGTGTAGCACAGGAGAGTCTGTTCCTCTGTCTCCTATAAGTACCTTGTGTATTTGCTTTGGGTTTTCTACATCAGTAACGTCAAATATTGCCATCTTCATTCCTTGGTACCAAGCGAAGTCCCCTGCATCTGATTCTTCTGTGTCCTTCCCTATACCTATTATGTGGTTCTCATCGTAAGGGTGTAGGTAGTCTGAATATCCTGGTATCTTGAGCTTGCCTAAAACTTTTGGGTCTTCTGGGTCTGAAAGGTCCAGCGCGAACAATGGGTCAATATTTCTGAAAGTTACCATATAACCACGGTTACCCATGAACCTTGTTGAGTATATCCTTTCTCCTGGTGCCAACCCTTCAAGCCTTCCCACTATGTCCATGTCTTTGTCTAGTATGTAGACATTGTTTGTTGATACTCCGCCTTCTGTCCATACTTGGCCTGTGGTTGTTGCTATCCTGAAGTTTCCCTTGTACTCGTCCATTGAGAACTGGTTTAGTATGGTTCCTGGCACAATACCGTTATTCTTGTAGTTTATCTTTCCATCGTTTAGTTCGAATTTGTACACTATTGTCTTTTCGTTTGACTGCCTGTAGTTTTCCACTGGCATGTATCTGTAGTCCCACCATGTCTGTGCTATGTAAAGGTTTTCTAACGAGGCATATATGTTTTGTCCTGAACCCATTATGACTTCTTTTTCTATCGGCCGTTTTGTATCTTTCATTGACACAGCTGCTACAGTTATGAAGTTCTCTGGCCTTATCGGTTTTATGTAGTGTATTTCAGAGCATTCAACTATGGGGTTGAATTTTGTTTCGCTCATTTCCGTGTCCCCTTCAACCTCTCTGTACAAAGGTACTATGTCTACAGGCATTGGCTTTGGAGTGTTGTAGTAATAGTAGGGGTAGCTGTTTACCACGAAGTAAACCCATTCGTCTATCTTTCTTGATGATACATAGCTTCCCTCAAACTCCCAGCTCTTTTCCAGCTTTGGGTTTTCTTTATTTGCTGTGTCATAAATCCTTGCAGACATTATTGACATGTACCTTCTGTATGGGGGCATTATTGCAATTTCTGTTGTTTGTTTTTCCGGGCCTCCTACAATAGGTGTTGGGTAGTTGTAGTTGGCACTTCCAAATATCATGACTTTGTTTTTGTGTATGAACATTTCTTGTGGATAGAAATTCTTTAGTTGTTCTACTGCAAGTATTTTTGCAGATTCTGGGGGGTATGCCTTTGCTATTATGAACTTGTTGTTGGCTATGACGTAGATGTATTCTCCATCTGTTTTTACTATATCTGCTTCATCAACACCTTCTACTTGTATGTTTGTTGTTGAGTAGTCAGGTATCCCTACTGCCGGTGCTATGCTTTCTGCCGCTTTCTCCACGCCAGCCACTGGGACTGCTTCCCTCAAATCTTCCCAGAACGTTGTTTGTTCTTTTCTTGCCTTTTCTATTTCTTCAGATATTGCCTGGCATGATTGGAATTTTGGCAGGCTTATAAGCTTCTCAAATTCCTGTTCTTCTGTTGTTGTTGTCTGTAATTGTTCGCATCCTGCTACGAATAATACTGCTATGAATGCGAACGCAATGATCATTCTTTTGCCCATTTTAGCACCTCACTTGTGTTGTGATGTAAATTATTTAATCTAAGTGTTTATAAAAACCTTTCTTTAGATTCAATTTTGTTTGAAGCTTAAGCCTAAACGTAATATTTATATACCTTTTACAAGTTATGCTAAAACTATGGGGCGTATAAAGACAATGCTTATTAAGCGTACAGTGAACTCTTTGTTAGCTAAATATCCAGATAGGTTCAAGGATAACTTTGAGGAAAACAAGAAGATAGTTGAGGAGGTTGCAGAGATTCATTCGAAGAAGCTTAGGAACGTTATTGCTGGTTACATAACCAGGTTGGTAAAAAAACAGAAGAGCGATGTATTACTAAAGTAGGAGGTATTACAAAATGGCAGCGAGAAGAGAAGACGACCATTCAGTTTTTATTGGGGGGAAGCCCTTCATGAACTACGTGACTGGTGTGGTGATGCAGTTTACAACCCAAAATGCCAAGGAGGTAGTGATTAAGGCCCGTGGCAAGTTTATCTCTAGGGCTATAGATGTTACAGAGGTTGTTAGGAAGAGATTCTTGGAGAATCAGATTGAGTTGAAGGAAGTTAAGATTGACAGCGAAGAGTTTGAGAACAAGGAAGGCAGGCACGTTAGGGTTAGCACAATAGAATTGACACTTGCTAAGAAATAACTTTATTTTTTTTGTTTTTTTAAAGTTGCCCTAAATGCCTCCTTTAAGCTCTAATCGAAATGTATATAAAATCTAATTCTTCAATATCTATATGGTTATATCCATAAAAGGGGGTTGATGTATGACTAAAATAAGAGCTGCTTTGGCACTTTTTATGATTATTTTTTTAATGACTGCTGGTTGTTCTCATAAAACCAAAGAGCCTGTAGAGTTAAAGGTTGGTTTTATGCCAATTAGTGACTGCCTTCAGTTGTTCGTGGCTCAAGATAAGGGGTTCTTCGCTGAAGAGGGGTTGAAGGTGGAGCCTGTTCCTATGGCTGGTGGCGCTCTTCTTTTACCTGCTTTGGAGTCTGGCGATTTGGACATAGCTTTTTCTAACACTATCTCTGTTTTCATAAAACATGATGATGGGTCTGATATCAAGTTGGTAGTCCCAGGTGCTTTTAAGGATAAATCACATAACGTTTTCAAATTGGTAGTTGCTGAGGACTCAAGAATTGACGAACCAAAAGACATTGAGGGTAAAAAAGTCGCAGTGAACACTTTTAAGAATATAGTTGAGTTGAACCTAAAAGTATGGGCTGATAAGAATGGTGTTGATTACAGCAAAATTAACGTTGTTGAAGTGCCTTTTACTCAGATGGAGTCGGCTCTTAAAACAAGGGAGGTTGACGCTGTTCTTGTTGTAGAGCCTTACCCAACGATGAGCATAATTGATGGCGTTGGAAAGATATTGGATGATAAGCCCTTGGATACTTTAGCTGATGAGTTTATGATTGCCGGATGGTTTGCCAAACAATCTTGGATTAAGAATAACCCTGAAAGATTAGCTGCTTTCGATAATGCGATGAGCAAGGCAACTAAGTACATTTTGGAGAACCCTGAAGAGATGCCTTCAATAGTTTCTGAGTATACTGCTCTAAGGCAGGATGTAGCTGATAAGATTGTTATGCCTGCGTTTAAGGGAGAAGCTTCTAAATCAGATATCCAAGTACTGATAGACGTTTCTTACAAATACGGCTACATAAGCGAGAGGTTTGATGCTGCTGAAATTACATCTCCTAATTTAAGGCTCAAATAAATTCAATTTAAGCACATGAAAATAAGAACAAAACTGACTTTGTTATTTTGCTTAGTAATAATTATTGTCGTATCAATATTTTCAGTGCTTTTCTTTAGGCAGAGTCAGGAGGGCATTAAGAGTAGGATAGTAGCTCAGCTTGAGAGCGTTGCAATACTAAAGGAGCACAGTCTTAATAACCTTATAGGGGATGGAATAAATGATATTAAAATTATTTCCGATTCTAAAACAATAAAGGGGTATAAATATAATAGTTACCAAGAGGTTGATAACTTTTTAAAAGAAATTTTGCCCCAAACTATATTTTCTGAGATTCGTATAATCTCACTCGATGGAAGAGAAGAGTACTCAACTCATTTTTCTAAAAAGTATTATAGGACTGAAAAATATTTTGTTGAAGGAAAAAAAGGAATTTTTGTTCAGAGCTTTTATTACGATGTTGATTCGAAAAGGATCTCTACAGCAGTATCAGGTCCAATACATGGTGCCCAAGGTGAATTGGTAGGGGTCATCGTTGGGGTGGTTGACCCAAATAGAATCAGTGAGGTTATGTTGGAAACAAGTGGTTTAGGGAAAACAGGTGAGACTTATCTTGTAAACAAATTTAATTATGTTGTAACTGAATTAAAAAATAAAAAGAGTGCTGTGGACATAGCACTTTATTCAAACGTTGTTAAAGATTGCTTAAAGGGGAATGCTGGTTTTTCTCTTTATGAAAACTACGTTAATAAGCCTGTTGTGGGTTTTTACAGATGGATTCCCAATTTAGAAGTCTGTCTTTTAGCTGAAATGGATCAAGAAGAGGCATTCGAACCAGTAAGTAATTTAAAGAAGAATGTGACGACGCTTTCTATTTTAATCATTTTAGGTGTATCCTTGTTAGCCATTTTATTCTCAGGCACTTTAACGAAGCCTATATCACAATTGCATAAAGCTACAGAGCAGCTGATGAAAGGTGACTTCACAGCTAAGACTAACATAAAGTCTGGTGATGAGATTGAGGACCTTGGTAGAGCCTTTAACAAAACAGTAGACACTTTAAAGGTGATTGATGAAGAGAGGAAACAAATAGACAAAGCTAAGACTGAATTTTTGAGCATAACTTCTCATGAGCTTAGGAGTCCTATGACTCCTATGAAGGCTCAACTGCAGATGCTTCTTGAGGGTTACTTTGGTGAGCTTAACGATAAGCAGAAGGAGAGCTTAAAGATAATTTTGAAAAACGCTGACAGGTTAGATAACTTAATAGTTGACTTTTTAGAAATTTCTAGGATTGAGGCTGGTCGGTTGACTTTTGTTTTTCAGAAAACAGACTTGAGTGTGGACATAAAGGAAACCGTGGATTATATGCAAAGTTTGTGTTTGGATAAAAAAATCAAAATATCTTTGAAAATGGATGAGCTGCCTGTCATAGAGGTTGATCCTAACAGGGTTATGCAGGTTTTGCGCAACCTGCTTGACAACGCCATAAAGTTTTCTAATCCTAATAGTAAGATAGAGGTTGCTGTTAAGAAGAAAAAGGACCACTTGTTGTTCAGCGTGAAGGATTACGGTATTGGCATTAGTGTTGAGGACCAGCCAAAGCTGTTTCAGCCTTTCTTCCGTGCAGAAAAAACTTTGTACAGGCAGTACAGTGGCACGGGTTTGGGCTTGGCTATTTGTAAGGGTATAGTAGAGTCTCAGAATGGTAAGATATGGGTTGAGAGTGAATCTGGTAAAGGTAGTACTTTTTATTTTACAGTTCCTTTCAAGCCTGTTAAAGAGATAAAGCCGATAACCTTGTTATTCTTCCAGACAGAAAGGATTGAGGCTCAGCTGAGAGATTTGTTCAGCAACGTCCTTGGTCCTTTGGGTGAGCACACGTTCGAGGAGCTTAAAAGCAAGAATGAATTGAATAAGCCAAAATTATTGGAGTACACAAATTATTTGTTAAAGGAAGGTGTGCTTAGTGAGGAGAAAAGTATTTACATGAAAAATATGATTAAGTCCATTTTTGGAGAGAAGGTTGAGGCTAAGACTGCTATTAAAAAAATAAAAAGGTGGGTTGACATATTTTGAAATAATGTCATGATAGAATACTAATTTCTTTCTTTTTATTTTTTATATTAAGGCTCTCTATTCAGTTCGTTTTTTGGTAGCAGGTATTTTTCCTTGAATTCTTTTATTTCTCTTAACATGTCTTCCACCTGGAAAGGCATTCCCCACTCTATAAAGTGGTAGAGTCTTGCTTTGAGTTCTTTGTACATGTCATATTTTTTTGGTAAGGGCATAATTTTGAGCATTTCACATAGGTCTTCCTTGTTTAAGGCTATATTCATTTTTTCTGTTTTATTCTCTTCCCTAGAGAATAAACATTGGTTTACGAGCAACCAATCCTTATTCCCGAGTTTTTTGGAGTATTCCCACATCTTCATTATTGTGAGTTCATTGCCTTCTATCTCGTATGTTTTTTCTAATTCTTCGTTTGTTGTAGACTCTATGTTTTTCATTTTAGGATGCCCCAGAGGAGATTTGAACTCCTGACACCCGGCTTATGAAACCGGTGCTCTAACCAGGCTGAGCTACTGGGGCTTATTGAGAAATTACGAAATCTTGTTTTTTAAAGGTTTTTATTTTATTCTTGATAATAACCTTTTTGCTATGTTTTCCATGTCTTCCTTGCTGACGTTTTTTACCATCATGAGGTTTATTGCCCCGCCATGCCCGTCATTGCTGAACCTTGGCACCAACCACACATGTGCGTGTGGCACCTCTTCTCCGAAAACCATTGAGACAACGTAGTCTGTTTTGAACTCCTCTTTCATTGCCTTAACTATTTTTTGCACTACCTCATAATACCTTCCTATGTTCGGCACGTCCCACACCCACCTGTAGTGCTGTTTTGGTATAACCAAAGTGTGTCCAGGGTTCAATGGCCTTATGTCCAGAAATGCAAAGAAATCTTTGTCTTCATAAACCTTGTAACTTGGTATTTCTCCTCTTACTATCTTGCAGAATACGCAGTCCACATCATTCACCTTCCAGATAATTTTTTAATTCTGTCAAATCTTTTATTTTTGGTACAAAGTCTCTTGTTCCAGTTCTATCCACCAATATAGCATCTATTCCTGCTTTCTTCGCTCCTATAATGTCACTTTCTATGCTGTCACCCACCATTACAACCTCTTCTTTACTTGCGTTAATGTCTTTTAATATTTTCTGAAACATTCTCGGATTGTTTTTCAACATCCTTACTTGATACGATAGTACTATACTGTCAAAATATTTTATTAAATCATATTTTTCCATTATCTCTTCAATAGAAAAACAGTCTGTGTTTGATAGCATTACAAGTTTGTAGCCCTCACTTTTTAATTCTTCCAGAACTTCAATGGTTTCTGGGAATGGTTTTGCCAGCAATTTGTTTTTATTCCACAATCCCACAAGCTCTTCCAGTAATTCTTGTTTTGGCTCTATGCGGAATGCTTTGCATACTTCTGTGAAAGCTTCGAATAAATTTTTGTATGGCTGTTTCATAAAAACTTCTTCGAACTTTATTATGTAAGAAGAGAATGGTATATCCAAATTTAGTATGCTTTTTATCTGCCTTATAGGTGAAGGATGAACTCCAATTTCAACTATAGTCCCCCAAAAGTCGAATATCACTGCTTTCTTCATCTTTGTTTTAAGGTTCCTATTCATATTTAAAGTTAATTATTACGTGGACGCGTGGGGATTCGAACCCCAGACCCCCGCCTTGCGAAGGCGATGCTCTATTGCCCATGTTTTGTTAGCATTCCAGGCTGAGCTACGCGCCCACAATATATCTTACCTGTATTCTTCCACTCATAAAACCTGTTAAGATTTCTTTGGTTTTTACTTCCTATAAGTATAAACCATTTTTTAAAGTTTTCATTTCCTCTAATAACAATATCTTTGCTGTGGGTATAAGCTGCAAATCCTTGCCCCCTGAGAGTATGTTTAATTTGCTCTCTCAATATTTCGCTACTACTTGTAATTATTAGGCTGGGATATTTATAACCTTCATCCTTTCTAGCAGAAATACAACCATCTGTGTCAAAAAGTCCTCTTATCAAATGATTCAATTTTAAATTTTCTATTAACATAAGATTATCTGGAATCCTTAGGGATTCCTCTTTTTTTCCGATAGGGAACCCATTTTTGACAAACCACCAAAAAATAGGTCTCCCCTCCATAATAAGGTGGATACAGTTATGATTATATATCTCTCTTACCCTAACTTTTATTTGAAATGTATTTTCAATTAAGGGTTTTACATAGGAAAGAAGGTATGCTTGATCTTTCTGGAGGTTTCCTGTTATGAAAATATAATATCTGTATCTTTTCTCACGTTTTAAGTAAATTCTTGAAAGACATCCATCTCCAAGCACTACGCCAAATATTTCCAAAGCAGCTAGAGAATCCTCCAAGTTTAAGTTTATTTCTTTATAAGAAAATGTTCTTCTAGACCGAGCATATTTTAACCTTTTTATTAATTTGTCTTTGTTGGTTTTTGATATAGATTTTAAACCTCCTTCTCTTGCGCCCCAATTTTCTTTGAGTATTTTTCCCCCATTCTCATATTGTCCAATTTCTGGTACAGTTATTTTTAGTTGGTTAAAAACAGCTAAGGGCAAACTGTATTTCCCACACCTCCACCGTTTTAAAGTATTCCAGCTTAAATTTAGTTTAGTACATAATTCTTTGAAAGTTTTTTTTTCAGAAATTTTATCGAATATCTTCTGTTGTAACTCTTTATCAAATTTGATTCTCATAGAATAATCATGGTAATGTTTCTGTTATTTATATGGTTTTCCGGTATAAATCCGGAAAAATTATGGACGCGTCGAGATTCGAACTCGAGACCCCCGCCAAAACGGTGCTCACAATTTTGCTTATGAACAATGCCGAGGCGATGCTCTACCAGACTGAGCTACGCGCCCATACCAGTTGTTCTGTTGGTTTTGTTTAAAAAATTATCGCTGTGGTAAGGTTTTTAAGTGTTAGCTTTTTGTAAAAAGAGCATGGTTAGCGCTGTAGTTTTAGCAGGACACTCTAAGTTCGGCGAGCTTAGGGATTTCAACAAGGCCATGCTTGAAATTGGTGGCAAGTGGGTTGTTGAGTATGTGGTCTCAGCTTTGGAAAAATCTAAGAAAGTTGATGATATAGTCATTGTTGGCCCTAAGGAGGATTTGGAGGTTAGAATAAAAAATCATAGGGTTATTGATGATCAGGGCAAGTTCATTTTGAATTGCCTTGCAGGGTACTCAAATTCTTCTAATAAAAGTAATCACACCCTTTTCATGTATTCTGACATACCTCTAGTTAACACGGAGAGTATTGAGTATATAATAAACAATTATAAAAAAGAATTTGACATGTGTATTCCAGTCGCTAAGCGAGATGTTTTGTTAAAGTTTGAGAAAAATCAATTTTTTCAGAAGCTTGACAATTTTAAATACCTTAAGTTGAAGGATGGCTGGATAAGAACAGCAAATTCTGCACTTGTCAATTGCAGTGCAGTAATAGATAAGGTTAAATTATTGCAGGATATGGAGGAGAGTTATGGCATAAGGAAGTTGTACAAGTTTTCTTCGAAGATTGGGCTTTTCCTCAAGTTGGGTGCACTTCCTTTGTTCAAGTATTACATAACCAATGATCTGAAGCTTAAGGATTGCAGTGAATTCTTAACCAGGAGGTCAGGCATAAAGTTTTATTTCTTTGAGACTCCTTTTCCTGAAACTTCTATCGATATAGATTTTTGGCAGGATTATGTTGCAATCTCTAATTACATGAGAAAAAGTAAGTTAATTGATTAGTTTTCCTGCTTTTTCAAATGTTAACTCTTCATTCATTATTCTGTCTATCTTTTCTTTTATCCCTTCTATTTTTATTCTTACCTGTTTCATGCTGTCTCTGTCTCTTAGAGTTACCGTATCATCTTTCATAGTTTCATAGTCTATAGTTATTCCATACGGTGCTCCAACCTCATCCATCCTCCTGTACCTTCTTCCAATAGAGCCTGTGTCGTCATAGAAAGCATGGTAATATTTTTTTATCATGTCAAAAACCTTCTCTGCCTTTTCATTGAGTCCGTCTTTGTTAACTAAAGGGTATACACCGACCAACAAAGGTGCTATGTTTGGTGGGAACCTGAATACAGTTCTTTCTTTTTCCTCTTCAAAGAAAATGTCTAGTAATGCCCAAACATTTCTATCGACTCCGAAACTTAGCTCTAAGACATGGGGTATGAATTTTTTTCCATTCACAGACACTTCTAATTTTTCACCTGACCCTTTTTGGTGCCCTCCTAAGTCGTGGTCTGTTCTATAATGCAGTCCGGCGACTTCTTTGAAGCCACCTAAAGTTTCCAAGTTGAGTTCTATGTCAAAGTGGATTTTGTTGTAGAATGCCCTTTCATCTTCACTTAACTCTCTGAACCTGAATTTTTCTTTTGGTATTTTTAATTTATCTAGGTAGAATTGCTGTATCTTTGCAGCATGATATAAGTAGAATTTAGGTATTTTCAGCTTCTTATTTGCTTCATCGCATTTCACTTCTTCAATCTTTTTTGTTTTTCTGTCCTTCACCAAATAAAGTCTAAGCTTGTAATCTTTTATTTCATCCCATTTTTCTAACTTATCTATGTTGTCCTTATCAAAAAATATTTGTAGTTCTGCTTGTGTGAATTCCCTCAGCCTGAAGAAACCCTGTCTTGGGCTTATCTCATTCCTAAATGCCTTTCCAACGACTGCCAAACCAAACGGTATTTGTTCCCTTAATGCTTGGTACTGTCTCTTAAATGCGAGATAAGGGCTTTGTGCTGTCTCAGGTCTCAAATACATTATGTCAGACCCCGTTGCACCAACTTTTATGTCAAACATCATGTTGAACCATTTCACCTTGTCGAGTTCCTGTGCACCGCATTTCGGGCATTTCAGCTTGTTTTCTTCTATTAGCTTGTCCATGGCATCTGCTTTCAACCCATCAACGTTTATCTTTAATTCATCTTCTATTAGTTCATCCGCCCTGAACCTAAAGTGGCATTTCCTGCACTCTGTCAAGGGGTCGTTGAAGTGTTCAAGGTGACCTGAGCTTTTGAAAACTTCCATTGGTAGTATGTTGCAGTCTTCTATTTCATAGTAGTTGTCAGCCAATCCTAAGAAATATTCTCGCCACAGATTTTCCCAGTTGTGTTTCAGTAAAGTTCCCAGATGTCCATAAGTCCAGAATCCTGCTTTTGCGCCGTAAATCTCTGCAGAAGGGTAGAAGAATCCTCTCTTTGTTGCTATGTTTGTTATTTTGTCTGTCTTTGTTTCCTTTGTCATCTCAAATTCCTATATCATCGATATTTATAACTTTTTTGTATTCTATTCTGGGGCATGCAGTGTTTATAAAAATGTCTATATCTGGGAAGTTTTCCAGCTCTTCCTCCGTTAACGTGTTGAAAATAAATATGTAGCTTTCTTTTTTCATCTTTTTTCTTAGCTCTATCGCCTTTTTCAGATTATACTGGCCCGGTTTTGTTGACACGAGAATGCCCACTTTCTTTGCATTTAGGAATTTGATGTACTTCCCTTTAATTTCTTTCTTCTTTTTTTCTATATCTTCCTTACCTATCTTGCTTACTTGGTTGATGTATGGGTTTGCTATGTAGACTTCCTTTCCTGTTTTTAATGCAAGCTCTAAAGGGTGAAAGTCTCCGCTTCCTATAAACAGGAAGCAGTCAACCTTGTTCTTGATTTTTTCTGCATTCTTGAAGTTGCATCCTAGTATTTGTCCGCCTATGATTGAATTTTTTATTATTTTTTGTGCTTCTTTTAGTTGGTGTATATGCTGTGCTGTTGTTAGCAACCCCACTTTTCCTTTTATCTTTACTTTTTTTAGAACTCCTTTTATGTCTTTATTGTATTTTGCTTCTATGAACATTATTTTCATGTTATGTTTATTAGAAAGTGCTTTTAAATAACTTTTTATTTTTTCAATTTTAGTTTTTCAACAATTGCCTTGTCTGATATTATTGCAGAATTGCCAGAAGGGTCTTCTATTATTATCTTTAATGGCATTTCACCCCACTTTACCTTCCTTATTTTTTTCAGCAGGTTCTTTGCATGTTTTTTTACATCATCCTCTTCAGCCAGGTCCCTCTCATCTTCAATCACTTTTTCAAACCTTGACAATAAGCCCTCGATATTTGATACGAAGCCGTCTGATGCTGGTCCAGATTCCATGCTCATCTTCAACTGTGGTATTCTCACGCTTGCTTCTGAAGATTTCACAACCCTTACCTTCATGTCTTCCTCTTTTTCGATCATGAATGTTACTTTGCAAGGCTCTTTCCTTTCCTCTGCCTCAACATCCGATTTTGAGTATTTGCAGTTGCTGCAGTTCATTGAGAATAAGTATGTCTTGCCAAAATATGGTATGTCCATCTCATCTTCTGTTAACGATAATGTCTTCTTGTGACATATCGGACATGGTTGGTTTTCTAGTTTTTCCATTCTGCTTGAAGATTTTGTTGTGTTTATAAATTTTTATATTTCTTCCATACCGTCTTTTGTCAGTGCTATTGGTCTTATGCCAACGCCTAGCTTTAGAAGTGCGCCTATTATTGCCATGTGTTCCTTGCCTGACCCTGATATTATGTTGAGTCCGACTTCTAGCCCTTTTATTTGGCCTCTGAGTTTCTCCACAAGCTCGTCTCTTATCTCTTTTATTCCCTTGTTGGAGTCTATCACTATGATTTCTGTCGGCTTTTCTGATGTGAAGTTTTCCTTCCCAAATTCGTTCGTTATCAGAATTACCTTCTCCCAGTCGCTTTCCTGTATTATCCTGCTTACGTGCCCCCAGGTTCCTTTTCCTGTTGACAAGCACGCTATTAATTCTGCCATGAGAACCTTCTTTGTGAGAGGGCTTTAAAAACTTTGTGTATGGTATTCCAGAAAGTTTTTTATAATATTAAATCACAAAATAATCATGGAAAAAAGAGGAGTTTTAATATTTTTATTCTTTTTTTATATACTCCTTTTCTTAAACCAATCCAGCTCTTTTGATGCTCTCAGGGATGTAGTGTTAAACGGTAGTTATTCGGGTGGTCGTTTTGGCAGTAGTCTTGCTAGTGGTGATGTTAATGGTGATGGTTTTGGAGATGTTTTGATAGGTGCGCCTGAGTTTGCTGATAAGGGTGCGATGTATGTTTTCTTTGGCACAGCAGATGGCATATTTAATTATTTCTCTGAAGATGCTAACCTTACTTTCAATTCTGTAATATCTTACAGTAATTTAGGTTATAGTATTGCTGGTGGTGATGTTAATGGTGATGGTTTTGATGACATTATAGTTGGTGCTTACGATTCCGAACAGGTTTTTGTTTTCTTTGGTGAGAATTACACAGATATAATTAATGTCACCACCGCTATCGCTAATGTTACTATAAAAAGTAATGAAGATAGTGATTATTTTGGTAATCAGGTTACTGGTGGTGATGTTAATGGTGATGGTTTTGATGACATTATAGTTGGTGCTTACAGAGCTAACAAGGTTTATGTTTTTTTTGGCGATAACTTTACCACACCTCTTAGTGTTAACGCTTCTGAATATGCTAATGTTACTTTTAACTCATCGAATGATAACAAAGAATTCGGTTGGGATATCTGTTCCTGTGATTTTAACAACGATGGTTATTCGGATATTATTGTAGGAGACGATACTGTTAATGCATCTGATAAAAAAGATGCAGGCATAGTTTATGTTTTCTTAAGTGATAATTACACTGATAGAATTTCTATTGAAAGCTCTTATTATGCCAACTTGACCTTTAATGGGACTTATGCAAATGGTTACTTCGGTTCTTCTGTTAGTTGTGCTGATTTCAACAATGACAGCTATTCGGATGTTGTTGGCGGTGCCTATTATGTTTATACCGCTTCAGGTTCATCAAGGGGCCAGGTTCTTGTTTTTTTTGGGGATAACTATACAGATTATGTTAATGTTGAAGGTCCTTCTTATGCTAATATCACCATTAATGATACCTCAGGCGATCAGTATCAGTTAGGTTATAAGAAAACTTTAAGCTTTTGCGATGTCAATAGGGATGGCTACCAGGATATTCTGGCGAGTGCATACACCACTAAAGTAACCTTTTCTTCTGCTGGCAGGATATATGCTTTCTTTGGTGATAATTTCACTACAGCTTTGTATTATAACACCACAGAATCGAATTTGAGTCTTAACGGCACTCACCTCCAGAACACTTTGGGTTATGGCCTCACTTGTTCTGATTTTAATAATGATGGTTATGGTGAGGTGGTGGGGGGTAGTATGTACGATAATGCAGCCTATGTGTATTTTTTTGATGAAATCCCGCCTGAAGTCAATCTAGACTGGCCTGGTGACAACTATTTGATTAGCGGTTTGAATGTAGTTTTTGGCTTCACAGCTTTTGATGCACACCCTACAACCTGCAACCTTTTCTACAGTACTAATGATACCGATTGGGCTTTGAGGAGTTCGGTTTCTTATGCAAGTAACAATCAGACTAATTTTACCTCTCTTAACCTTGCTGATGGTAACTATACCTGGAATGTCAGGTGTAACGATGGCGCTTCTGAGTCTGCTTTTAACAGCACCAACTTCACGGTATCGGTTGATGCGACTGGGCCTACCGTTACCACTACAAGTCCTGAAAACTATGGCAATTTAAGCTATGGTACAGTAACCTTTACATACCAAGTTTCTGAGAACAATTCCGTTGCAGGATGCTACCTCTACTTTAACAGCACCCTAAACTCTACAGACCTTTCTGTGGATAAGGAAATCGACCAGACTTTTGTTGTTGTGTTGCCTGATGCTAACTACCAATGGTACATAATGTGTAACGACTCTGTTTCTAATCAGGGTAATACAAGCACAATGTATTTCACCGTAGATTCAACAGAACCCAACGTCACGCTTCAGAGCCCTGTCAACTATGGCAACTTTACGAATGGAGCAGTAAATTTCACTTACAGGGTTTATGACAACGGTTCCATCTCTTATTGTGACCTTTACATTAATGGTGTTTTGAATTCTACAGATGATTCTGTTGATAAAGGTGTTGACCAGTATTTTGAGGTTGAACTGGCTGATGGTGTTTATGAATGGAATGTTGGTTGCAACGACAGCTCTTCCAATTATGCCAACAGCTCTGTTTGGCGTTTTACTATTGATCTTGCGCCCCCTGTTGTTTCACTTACCACTCCAGTGGATTATGAGAACCTTACAAATGGAAATGTGACTTTTACATATAACGTTTCTGACAGCAACATCATATCTTCTTGCAGCCTTTACATAAATGACACTTTAAATTTAACAGATGATTCTGTTGATAAGGATACCGACCAGAATTTTATTGTTGATTTGTCTGATGGAGATTATGAGTGGTTTGTCAGCTGTAATGATTCTTTGGGTAATGAAGGCAATAGCAGCACTTGGTATTTCAACATTGCTTCATCTCAATTTTTTACACCAACCATTATAGAGCCCAGCGATACGACAATACATGTTAGGGGTAGCATAAGTTATGTTTGTGAGGTTAGCAGCGATACAGGTATAGTTAAGTGGTTATGGACTTTAACAAAGCCTGATTTATCAACTGTGAGTAAGACAGGAGGTTCCTTAAGTGAGGACACCGTGACTTTTTCAGGTGATGATGTCAACATTGCAGGTGCTTACTCCGTTGTTTGTGAGGTTGAGTACTCAACAACTTCAAAAAAGAGCGATAGCAAAACTTTCAGCGTGTTTTTCTCGACCACCTCAAGTGGTGGTGGGGGCGGAGAGAGTATTACAGGAGATGTTATTGCAGAACCAGAGTTGACTCAAAAAGAGGTTGAGGAAGAAAGCGTTGATGTCGGGCAAGCCGAGCATTCCCAGGATCATTCAATTGAGGAAACACCTGCAGAACAACCATCGCCTGCTGAGGAAAAACCAGCTGATACAATTATTGGTTTTATAAAATCAGTTATAAACAGGTTATTGTCAATGCTAAAAAGTATCTTTGGGTTATTTTAATCTACAATTTGATTATTTCTGCTTGTTTAAATGCCTTGTCAATGATTTTTTCTATCTTTAAGTTTTTTTCAAAACCCTCCACTGTTTTTAGCTCCGACCTTGTCTCAGGGTGTTTTGCATTAAAATATGTACAACAGTCATTGTATGGCCTTATTGATACTTCATAAGTTCCTATCTCCCTTGCTTTTTTTACTATGTCCACCTTGTCTTCTCCTATAAGAGGAGTTGCTATTACTTGTTTTGTTGCCTTGAATATCACGCTGATGTTGTTTAAGGTTTGTGACGCCACCTGTCCTAAATTGTCTCCTGTCACAAAGCCCTGTGCTTTTTCTTTTTTTAGTATTTTTTCTGCAATCTTGAACATGGTCCTTCTGTAAACTATCATCCTGTACCTTGACGGCACCACTTTTATTATCTCTTTTTGTACGTCTTGGAAGGGTATCAGGTAGAGCTTTGTCTTTTTCTGGTGTTTTGATAATATTTTTACCAGG
>JAWABC010000004.1:0-25694 GCA_038884815.1 Candidatus Nanoarchaeia archaeon
TATCGATTTTTGAATTATCCTGAAAAAAATCAGCCTGAAGGCGCATACCATCCTCATAAAAAAGAACCCTTCCGAAAACACGAACGTAAGGAGGAAGTTCAGCGGATTCTAACAAAACAACTATCTCACCAGTGCCGTCATCAAGAACAAAAGAGCCATCAGCCTTGGAAACAACAACACCGGAAAGAGAAACAAAAGTATCAGACTCGGACAAGTCCTTAATGTACTTGTCAACGAAAGGCTTGCGTAACATCAGTTGTAAGCCCTCCACCTGTGCTTACATTTTGTACACTCAAAGAACCTTGTTTCAGCCTCATCACCGGCTCTTGTCTGAACAGTCCAAAAAAAAGCCTCCATGTTACCACAATTAGGGCACTCCTCACGAGTTTTTGGAAGTGTCTCAATCTTCTTGTCAATGATTTCTATCTGATCCTTCCTATCAAGGCTAACCTTCTCCTTAATAACGCCAGCCTCCTTACCTTTAGTCTTATAGCCACAATTGCTACAAACAAGAACAGTACCCTTCTTTGCACCTTTTTTAGGTAACATAATAGACTTACACTTCGGACAAAACATCACGCTAACCACCCCTCACAAAACTTACGACATCAGTAAACCAAATCTTAACCCAACCCAAAACAGGAATCCTGAAAACCGCCCTGCCGAGAATTCTGTCCTCGGAAATAGCTTCATGATCAGGACCCGGGTTATGATCGCCCTTTGTAATAAAAAACAACTCATTATTAACTTTTTCCTTTTTAACCACTCTATGAATTATTGGATAAGGAGCAGTTGAGGAATAAACAACAACGTCACCAACCTCGATATCCTCAGGCTTAACACCGACAAGAAGGATTATGTCACCCTGATCAAAGCCGTTATGAAAAGGAAAAGTGTTGAAAGTTGAAAGGTCTATGCCATTATCCTCATACCATGAGCCCGCATTATACCACCACGAATCAAAACTACCGTCGTGCTCCATGCTGCCAGAGACAACAGCAACTACAGGATAACCAGTGCCGAGAACAAATCCCAAGCCAGGATAAATGATAAACTTGACGAGCAAGAAAGCAAGCGCTATGTTAACAATCCAAGAAAGAGCAGAATCTTCTTCCCAGAGAAAATGCCAAACCCGCCTAAACGTCTTAGCAAAATCCATTTCAAACAAACTTGAAAACAATAGGTTATAAATGTTTTGGTTTTTGGGATTTCATAAAGTTTATATAGAAGATGCTTAGAGGGTGAGAGGACAAAAATGAATAAGTACATTATGCTAACATTGCTTGTAATCATACTAGTTTCAGGCTGCAAAAACAACATATCTGAAACTAATAATTCTGCTCAGATAGGCACAGAAACAACAAAAATCCTGGTACAAAATATAACACACAAAGACTTCACGATAATAAAACCAAAATCATGGAAAGAAACAAGTCTGCCACAAGCAACACTATACAAATACTTCCCGCCAGAGGTCAACTCATCAGACGCAAGGCCAGAAAACATAATGATAATTGTGGATAACACACCAAAAGATAAAAGCATAGAAGAGGTCATAAAACTAATAGTAGAAGGAAGTCAAGACTTGAAAATAACAGAAGGGCCAAAACCAGCAAAGCTGGGACCGCTCGAAGGGATGATGATAAGGACAGAGAAAACATTCGACGGGGAAAAAATGGAGTCAATCCAAATCTTTGCGAAGAATGACAAAAAAATGTATGCAATGACATACAGCTGCATGGCAGGCAACTGCAAAAATTATCACATTTTTGAAATGATGGCAAAAAGCTTCCAGCCAAAATAAGGCTATCTAAACATACACATATTCTTGAACATCCTTAACGCTGGAAAATGTGACTTGACCAAAACGGCAGTTCTTACAGGTTGGGTCAACAAAAACCCAGTCATCCTCAGACTTGTAAGATGAAATCGCACCAGGAAGGTAAACCTGAACATAAGAATGGTCATAGGTGAGAGCAATCCTAGAAGTTATGCCGACAGACTTCAAAAGCATTGCGAGGAGAACAGCTTGACCGTCGCAGTCAGAGCTGCCTGCAAGAAGAACAGCTTCAGGGCTCTCTACGTAATCTATCTTAGGATCGGGAACGTAAACTATGTTGTCACGAACAAAATAAAAAAAAGCCTTGCTGTAACAAACATCAGAGACTTCAGAACATGAGGATGCGACCTTTCCAGAGACATGCTTCATGAAAGGAGAAACCTGCAAGGACCTAACATCGCTTATGCTCTGCAACCTAAAGGAGTAGTTACCTTGAGGAGCATCTGCCAAAACAGAATCAAGGGGTGGTATGTTAGAAGGTTTCGGGTCTGACCTCAAGCCGTAATAGGGAACTATCCAAACAACGACCATGAGGACAAGAAAAGCAGCAACTATGTACCACAAAGGACTCCTCTTCTTAACCTCCTCCTCAACAATAACCTTCTCAGGCAAAATATCTTCCATGACAAAAATAACCCAAGAAAGTAATATAAGCCTTTCCTTTAAACAACGCCAGGCTTCTTCTCAGAAAAAACCTGAGCTTGAAAACAATAAACCCTACAATTATTAACGTCCTTCCAAGAGTCACGAGGCAGAAAGGCTTTCATACAGGTATGCTCCAAGAACTGCTCACAATTCCAACCATACTCCACTGGAACGACAGGAAGCAACAAACCACGATTAAAGCCCTGCTCAACAATCAAGCCGTCAACACCCACCTTAATCTTTTTCAAGTAATCATCAGCCTTCCTAACCTTGATAAGTTTAGGCTTTGTTAAAACAGAAACCTCAAAAACAATCTTCTTTAATTCATCCCTCTCAAGAGGGCTGAATCTGGAATCTTGAAAAGCAGCAAGCAAGGCAGCCTTAGGCAAGCCAACATTCAAAGGATAAACAGGTTCTGGAAAACCAATACAGCCACGAAGCTCATGAGAAGGATAAGTTTTAATCGTAACAAAAACACCGAGCTTCTCAGGAAAGCCGTTAAGAGTAAACTGCTTCTTCTCAAAATAAGCAACCACAGAATCACGGGCAGCCTTCAAAAGCTTTTTCCCATCATCAGCAGAAAGCCTTCGCATCTTATTTTAGCTTCTTAAAAGCGGACCTCATCTCATCGTTAGCCTGCTTCAAACGCTTAACAGCATCATTAAGGACAGCCTTAGGATTCTTTGAAGAAGTCTCAACTATCAAAATAGGGTTACTTACAAATGAGTGTGACAACTCATACCCTGAAACCTTAACGTCCTTGTCATTCCATAATTCCTTCCTCAAAGCATTACAAAAAGTGTGGTCCTCCCCCACGATTTCAATCTTAAGGAAGTTTTTACTTTTCTCAAGAACTTTTATTTCCATAAAATAAACTTAAAAGAAGCGGTTTTTAAACCTTTCTATTCACCCTTACCAATCCGCCACAAACCAACATCTATGAGGTGAACTTTTTTGTTATGAAAAACCATACTCTTACGAAGCGGAAACTTAAGCTTAGCACAAAGCTCCGAACCAAAACCATGATCTGAAGAAAACTTTAAGATGAAATCAGCAGACTCCAACTTATGAAAGCTGTAAACAAGAGGGGCAACGCTAATTGCCTTCAACAAAAATAAGCGGTCAGCATGGCTTTTCTGAACTCCAAAAGGGGGGTTCTGAATGACCATATCAACCTTAGTTGTAAATCTCTTAACGTCCTTATTAACAACAACGTAATCAAACCTCTTACCCGAATCATGCTGAACCTTTTCCAGATTCTGATTCAAAATAGCAACCGCCTTCTTATCTATCTCAACGAAATAAACCTTCTTAGCACCCAAAACAAGGGCACCTATACCAAGTGTTCCTACACCACAACCAAAGTCAGCAACAACCTTATCAGAAAAACCGTCATGCATGTCAATAAACCAAAGAATACGAGCGGCTATCTCAGCATCTGTCTGGTATTGCTCAAGAGAGACGTCAGGGTCTTTAAAAGTCTTAAGCTTCGAAAGCAAAATGGCAAGCTCCTTCTTACTTATCACGATTCCTCAACCTCACCAAATCACCAATCGTAAGAGTTGAATCTTTCAAGTCAAACTTTTTAGGCTTATCAGAATCATCCCTTTTTAATTCCTTAAGTAACTCTATCTTAAGGAACAACTCAAGCTTACGAGCAAGCTTCACAGGAGGCTCAAGCTGAGAAGACTCAATCTTATGTATCACTGATTCCTTCTCAGCAATAGCCTTAGCCAACTCCTCCTGACTGTAAAGCATCTTCTCACGAGCAGCCCTAACTCTGGCTGCATAATCCGGAACAACAACCAAAACAGGAGAAGGTTCAGGTTTAGTAGTAGGAGTTGGTTTTGGCTTTGGGGATTCTTTAACATCAACCTTTGGAGGACTTACTTCAATAACGTTACCAAACATCGAACATTTAGAACAAACATCCATCATAGAGCCCTCTACTATAGCCTTTTTTGTAGGCCCTTCCCTGCCACACATGTCACAGGTTGGCATGAACCTGAAAAACCTCCCTGTATTTAAATAATTATTCAATCCATAATACATTCTTTTGGAGTGCTATCGTACTGCTTACAGATAAGAGTTTTAAGCTCCTCCCTCGTTCTCAAACCCTGATAAGTGGAGTTCTGAATAACAACAGCAGGTACAGAGGTGATGTTATAAGAATCCTTTAAAATTCCTACCAAAGGCTCACTCACGAAGTCAGCATCAAGAGAAAAAATAAGAAGCCTATCCTTTAACTTATCCTTAAGATAGGTTAGAATCATACCTTGAGTAACACAGTCAGGGCAGTTTTCATTGGAATAAAAATAAAGCAGTGTAACAGAATCATCCTTACAAATACCCTCAATCTGCTTCAAAAACAACCAGTACCTTATCTCAGCAAGAAGGTACTCTCTTTTTACAATATCAAACTCCTTACTGCCACCACCTACAGGGTTTGAAATGTAAGATTCTAATTTCAACCTTGTCATCTCCAAATCATAGAGGTTCTTGTTCAAAGCACTCATAGCAGCAGGACAGTTTTTCTGCTGCAAGAAATTGTTGATGTATAAATACTGAAGCTGCAAGCTATCATAATCAAGCCTCTGAACCTTACTCAAATCTTCAATATCAGAGGACCTGTAATCAGCAATTATAAAACCAAGAAGTATGCCTATTATAAATATGGCTGATGTTAAGAAAAAAGCAATTACGTACCTGCCACGTCTAAAACTACGTATCATCACCATTTCTGAACATTCCCCCTAATCAAGTCATAAGCAACACCAACCAAAGCAAAAAAAGCCAGCACGGAATAAAAGAAGAGGTAAGAAGGTATTGTTATTAAGCCATAACGAGTCATAGGCTCCCTGGTGTGCTTATGAGCAAGCACGATAAGGAAAACAGCAAGAAAAGTAACAACAAAGCCAAAAAAAAGGTTAACAAAATTCAAGTCTATAAGAGAAAAATTCTCCACAGATCGCTGTACATAAATCATGAAATCATAATTAACAAAGGAAAGATTGTAAAGCTTTGTGTAAATTGGTTTAATAATGGTCATGTAAACAGTCAAAAAAGTAACACTTAGTATAAGAAAACTTTCAAGAAGGATGCGAGGCATCTGAATAAAACCGAAATCACCATAATCCTTGTTAAAAGCAAGCTTCCTATACTTCAAAGCATTAAGGAAAGTACCTTTGTACCACCTGTTCCGCTGCTTGTAAAAACTTTTAAAGTTTTTCGGAGCTATCGTATAAACCTCGGTGTTAAGAATCTGCACCAACTTATAATTATGCTTCTGCAACCTCAAAGACATCTCCAAATCCTCTGTAAGGTTTTTCTCATCAAAACCACCGAGTTCAAGAAGAACGCTCTTCCTGTAAACACTAAAAGGGCCTGGAGCAACATGGATACAGTCAAGCATAGACATCAGGCGCTTATAAAAAAGATTAATCAAGTATTCACACCACTGAATCTTCTGAAGAATAGTGCTTGGGTCCTTAACCTTCATCAAAGGCATGACAGCAGCAACACGCCTGTCAGAAAAGTGAGGAATGATTTTTTTAAGAGCATCCCTTGAGATAAACGAATCAGAATCAAACGTTACAAAAAAATCCCCCTTAGAAACTTTCAAGGCAGCGTTAAGGGCAGAGCCTTTGCCCATGTTAGACTGATTTATCAACCTGATGTTATAACTCCTGTTCTCTGAAATCATGTCCTCAACAATACTTCTAGTGTTATCTGTAGAACCATCATTAACAACGATTATGTCAAGCTTATTTTTAGGATAATCGAGGTTTAAGACAGACTTAAGAGTATCCCTTATACAATCCTGCTCATTATAGGCAGGTATAGCAATTGTGACTTTGGGAAATTCATTAAGCCTAATTTCTTCATCAACAATACCCTTCTCTAAGAACACAAGAATCCAAAAAATAACCATGTACAAAAGCAGGAAATACGCTGCCCAGACAAGCAACAAAGTTATAGGAATCATCAAACACCACCTTTCTTAAACTCCCAAATCGTAACATAATCATTTGAATAAACTTCTTTAAAACTTTTACTGTACTTCAGCAAGAACAACAAATCCTGATCCTCCTCAATCCATACCTTTGACTTCATATCGTTATCAATCCATATGTAAGATACGCCATTTGATTCCATCAGAGCAGTAGCATAACCAATGTCACGCGTGTAAAGAAGAGATCCATCACTAAAAAAAGGCCTACCAGCAAAATCAATCCAATATTCTCTAGAGTAATGAGAAAAAACAGTGCCATAAGGCAAGTCCCTAAGAGCATACAAACCATCAATAACGTCTCCATTCGGAAGGCCATAAATAACAGAGCCCATGTAGGACCATGCAGAGAGTAGCAAACCAACAAATAATATGATGATGGTTAAAGACTTTATCAGTCTACTCCTCCAATGCCTCTCAAAAAGAAGCTCCACACCAAGGGCAGCTAACAAAACCAAAAAGAAATTCAACAATGCAAGAACACGAAGGTTAAAAAAAGAAAGCCCAATGGTAACAAGTAGCATTAAGTAAAAATAGAAATGAGTGTACTTGTCATTCCACAAAGACCTCAGACCAAAAAAGGAGAGTATAACTATGAAAGCACCTAAGCCAAAAGGACCGCCCAAATCAGAGATGAAGTTACCGAATGAGGTAAGGTTCCTGGCATCGGAAAGCAAAAGGATTGCAAAGGAAGGTATTGAATAAAGAAAAAGCCTGAACTTACCTATGCTCAAAGAATAAAGCAAAAGAAGAAGCGATGCAACGACAAGTGGGAACAAACCAAAAAATCCTACGGTGTAAAAAACAATTAATGCATAAATTTCTTTCTTGCATACAAAAAGGTAAGCGCCAAATACAAAAAGAAATGCAACAAATGCAAAATCAGTCAAAGTTGAATACAAGAAAATGAAGCTTGGAGAAAAAATAAGTATCAAAGAAGCAAGCAAAACAATCCAGTACCTGAACTCAAGCTTCTTGAGCATTTCAAAAAATAATAAGAGTGTCAAGATTCCAAGAACAACAGGAAGTATCTTTGCCACAAGAAAAACATCGATGTTAAGTAGGTAAGAGAAGAAAGATAATATTCTGCTTAGGGGGCCATGAGTGATATGGTAATAAGCCTCAAAGCCATAAAAAAGGCTAGCCTTATCCCTAAAAAAAATCGGCAGGGAAAGTGTTAAGGCAGCAACAACAATCAATAGAGCCTTAACAGCGTACCTTGTAAAGGTAAACCTCTCCAGACCTTCTATGTTCCACAAAACATTTCTCATCTTCAACATAACTCAAGTTCTGAATGTTATAAAACTTCCTAGCCCTCGGGCTGAAGTATATATAACCAATATTGTACTTCTCAGCCAACTGCAATGCCTCAACACCAGATATGGTAGTATACATTGTTTTGACATCTTCATACCGTGTGTTAACGTAAGGTGCTGAAAGAAAATCAGAATCCATAACATTCTTCCTCTTGCCAATTGCAGTTATGTAATGACCCTCTGAAAAAAGTGAGAGTACAGTTGAACCTTCAAGCGTCCCATCCCGTATAGAGTTAATAATGTTGAACTCATCATCAGTCAAACTGTTATCAATGACTTCTTGGGCTGCAAAAAAAGAAGGTAACACCATAAGGAAAAAAACAAGCAACACCAGAGCAAACTTAAAAATACTCTCAAACTTTGAAAGTTTAGTAAGCTTTAGGTACTTGAAGAACCTTGAAAGAGCTACAGAAGATGCAAGTGCAAAAATTATGCCTAACAACATCAAGCCTGAAGAAAAATCAACAAGCTTCAAGGCAAGCAATATTATGGCAGATAAAGCTGCCCCAAGAGCAAAAAACACAGTGGCAACCTTTTCCCTGAAAAAACCAACAGTTAGGCCTAAAACACCAAGAACAAAGGCAGCAACACCTAACCTCAAGATTATATCTATTAGGTTTATGTTCTTGAAATAGTCCTCCAATATTTCATTGGGAATGTTCTGCCAGAAAATGTTGAAGCCCAATGAGAGAAAAGCTCTCTTAAAAATCAGAAACTCAATAAGCAGAACTAAAAATATGGAAAAGACGATAGCCTCCTTAGCCAACCTGTTCACCTCAATACCTTCAGCAAGCGACAATATGTAAAATATTACGAAAGTGATAACAACAAAAATAGCGATGGGATGAAGGAGAGGGAGCAAAAAACTAAGTATTACGAAAACGTAAAGGTAGGGCTTGGACCTTATGTTGATAAGGCTATAAAACATCAACAGAAAGAGAGGGAGCAGAAGGGAAAAGGGAGAAAGATTGTTCAAAGTAGAAGAAACAACCACAGGGATAAAGGCAGACATCAAAGCAGCCATGAAGGCATAAAACTTGTTGTTGCACATCTTAAGAGCGATCAGGTAAACTAAAAAGACTACACAGCAAACAAAAACCTCAGGAACCACCTGCAAACCATAAGGGATGTAGCTAAAAAAAGCCATCACGTAAGGAAACAAAGGTGGAACTATAGGGTTTTTACCACCATAGCTGAGCTCATCATAAAGCATAGGAACTTTCTCAGCCCTGACATGCTCAACCTGCCTCAACATGTAGTAAGCAGAATCATCAGTAAAGTAAGGGGTTTGAAAAACAAAATACAGACGAAAAGCTAAGGCAAACAAAAAAACAAGGAAAAGCAAAATCTCAAACCTGTACCTGTAAAACTTAATCTTGAGTTCCGATAAGTTTACTACCATCCTCATTCCCAACTTTATTTTGATCCGAAGCAGGCTCAACCCCTATGTTGTTCAGCGCTGAGAACTTAGCCTTCAACTGGTCCTCAACAACATCAAAATACTCAAAAAATTTCGGTGTAAGCTTAAGCAACCTAGTCCTGCCATACTTCTCAGAAGTTATGAAGTTGTTGTCCTTCAAAAACTTTATGTGATCGTAGGAAGTGTTGCCACGCATCTTAACAATCTCAGACTGAACAACAGGATTCTTGTAAGCGATGAGGGCAAGGGTTTCCTGCGTAGGCCTATCCATCTCAGCATTGTCCAATAATTTTGTTGTAAGATAACCGTATTCCTTTTTTATGTTAAGCCTCCACTTACCATCTTCCTCAATTAAGATTAAGGAAGAATTCCTTGACTCATAATCCCTCTTCAACGAATCCAAAACATCCTTGACTGTTTCTATTGAGCTTATGTTGCAGAGAGTAGCGATTTCCTGCAATTCCATGAAGCGACCTGTGGTAAACAAAATCGCCTCAACCCTATTCTTATAATCTTCCATGAACTTGAATCACCTCAAAGCATACCTCAAAATTGCAGCCACCCCACCAATGTCACGAAGCTGCACCCCTTCTCTCGTATCAACAGATATTATCTGAATTTCCGCACCATGAACATCTGCTAAGTCCTGAAACTCCTCAATTTCCTCCTCAGGAATGGATTCGGACAATAAAAGCTTTTCCACAGCACCAGCTTCTAAGGCATACTTAACTTCCTTTTTGCCATAAGCAACCTTTTCAGGGCTCTTCCTCAACATCTCAAGCAGCTTGTTAACAGCATTCTTCTCCTCAATAACCTCTTCCTGCTTCAACAAGTCAGCACTTTTATCTACTAACTCATGCAAACCAAAATCACCTGTGTAGCTCAAGTCCTTCAAACCAATAACCTTCTTCTTTAACTCATTATTCAAGTAGCCCGATTCAAAAAAATCCTCTTTCGTGGGAGAAGGACCACCAATTATGATGCCTTTAAGCTCCTTCATCTCCAAAAACTGCTTGCTCGCTGCCTCGGCAACACGTTTGAAAAACTCCTTTGTCATCTCCTCACGTATACGGGAAAACCTTGGAGCAGATTGACCACCAGCCTTTGTCTTTCCGGGAACGCCAGAAGTCAATGTAACCAATTCCTCAACAGCGCTTCCCTTCAACAAGCCAATACTAGCCTCACGCTTATCTATAACAATTAAACCATAAGTAACCCTGTGCTCCAACATCTGCTTCAAAGGATCGAGAATGAAAGTCTGCTCACAGCGATAAAGCCTGAAGTTCAAAGGTTCAGGCGGTTCTATAGACCAAACATTAATAGTGACCTTATTTTCAGATGCTGAGTTATTACCTGCAAAAACAGCCAAACCATTTGGAGGTGTTTTTTTAAACAAACGCAAATGGCGAATCATCTTTTCCAAGGAATCTATAACGTTATTCCTTGTGCGAGCATCCTTTATGTTTGAAGCAGTGCCCTGCTCCTGCTGCAGGTGCTGGATAACCTTAACCAGATCGTAGCCAGCAGGGATGTAAACTGAAACAAGCTCCGTGTGCCTACCTCGAATCGCTTCAAGTTCCCTTATGAACTTCTTAAACTCTAGTTTTTGCTTTAGGTTCATCTTACCTCACAAAATAAGTCAGAATGAGACTTTAAATTCTTTTCCAAACTTGACATGAGAAGCATTAAGAACAGCCTTAAGGTCAGCCTCCAAAGGCTCAAGATGAGGTGGGAGGGTGACCTTAACAGGGGTTTTCAAAGCCTTGCCATGCTCAGACTTAAACTTACGAACCTTTGAAATTATTTCAAGCGCATCGTCACCGAGCTTCTCAAGGTCTTTATCTTCCCAGCCCTTGTCGTACTTAGGCCAGCTGGAAACATGAATGCTTTTTAACTTCTCCTCTTTGGCATAGTAGTTTTGGTAAATTTCCTCTGTAATATAAGGAGTTATGGGAGCCATCAGCTTTATTATTGTTAATAAAGAGTTGTAAAGGGTGTACTGAGCACTTAACCTTGCATCCTCTCCCCTAACATCGTAGTTATAAAGCCTGTCCTTCACAATCTCAAGGTAATTGTCACAAAAAACATTCCAGAAGAAATTCTCAACTTCTGATTTTGTACGCGAATAATCATAATTCTCAAAAGATTTTGTTGAAGCCTCAATCACTTTGTTAAGCTTAAGTAACAACCATTCATCAAAAAGCTCAAGCTTTTTAGGACGCTCACCTATGTAATCAGCCAAGTGAGTGAAACAAAACTTGGAAGCATTCCAAATCTTTGTGACAAACTTTTTGCCAGCAACAAACTCTTTTTCCTGAACAGGAAGGTCCTCACCCAACTTGGAAGAAGCTGCCCAAAAGCGCAAACAATCAGCAGAATACTTCTCAATCATAACCTGCGGCTCTATAATATTGCCCTTTGATTTTGACATCTTCTTACCATGAGGGTCCAAAGCCCAACCAGAAATCATAACGTCATGCCAAGGATTAACCTTGTAATGAAGCTGAGACTTAACAGTAGTGTTGAAAAGCCAGAACGTGATGATGTCATGAGCCTGAGGCCTCAAACTCATAGGGAAAAGTTTTTTGTAAAACTTCTCTGGCATTAACTGCACAGTTATTTGAGGGGTCAAACTTGAAGTAGCCCACGTATCCATGACATCCTTCTCTGGAATAAACTCTTTTGAATTGCACTTAGGGCAAACCTTAACAGGAGGCTTATCCTTCAAAGGGTCAACAGGAAGCTCTGATTCATTGGCCAAAACAACAAAGCCACACCCCTTACAATACCACAAAGGGAAAGGAATGCCAAAGAAACGCTGCCTTGAAATGTTCCAGTCGTACTTCAAACCCTTAACCCAGTTATCATACCTGTTCTTCATGTGTTTGGGATACCAGTTCAACTTGTCACCCCACTTCAACATATCATCCTTCAAGTCAAGATACTTTATGAACCACTGGTCTGTCATCAAAATCTCAATGTCTGTACCACAGCGCTCATGCACATTGACAACATGCTCTATAGGCTCTATTTTTTCAACAACACCCAAGTCCTGCAAGTCCTTTATTATAGCCTCTCGAGCCTCCGCAGACTTCATGCCTTTATACTTGCCAGCCTTCTCATTAAAAGTGCCGTCCTTATTCATCACCTCAATAGGCTCTATCTTCATCTTCTCAATCCACTCAACGTCATCCATGTCACCAAAGGTGCAATGGTAAACTACACCTGTGCCAAACTCCATGTCAACATCCTTGTTTGCATAAATGCCTACTTCTCTGTTAAAAATTGGAAGTTTAGCCTTAGCACCTATGAAGTCCTTGTAACGCTTGTCATTAGGATTAACATGAATGCCCACGCAAGCAGGCATCAACTCAGGCCTTGTCGTTGCTATGGTTATTGGCTTGCCTTTAGAAGTTTCAAACTTTATGTAAACAAACTTTGAACTCTTCTTCTTATCATTAAGCTCCACCTGGGCAATAGAAGTTTGGCATTCAGGACACCACATGAAAGGAGTCCTTTTCCTATAAACCCTATTTTTTTTATACAAATCTATGAAAGACCACTGTGAGATGCGCTGACAATGCTTGTTTATTGTGGTGTAAAAAATGCTGAAGTCACAACTAACACCCAACCTCTTCCAATCAGCAAGATACTTAGGTCTTAAATCCTTCTCAAGAGTTTCGAGACAAATCTTAACAAACTCATCACGAGGCATTTCTGCAGCCTTTAAATTTTTTAACTGTTCTATCATACGCTCAGTAGCAAGACCATTATCATCTGTGCCAAATGGGTAGAAAACGTTCTTACCCAGCATCCTTTGAAAGCGGGCAACAAAATCCTGCTGTGCATAGCTGAAAGCATGACCTATGTGCATTTTACCAGAAACAGTTGGTGGTGGAGTGTCTATAGAATAAATAGGGTTCTTGCTGTCAAGATCAAACTTATAAATGCGATTCTTCTCCCAGTACTCCATCCACTTCACTTCGGAAGTTTTAGCATCGTAGTTTTGAGGTAAATCCATAAAAAGATGGTTGGAAAAAAGGTTTAAATAACTTTTCATAAGGCAAAAATTTAAAAACCATCAGCAAGGAATAAATCCTATGGCATTCATATCAGTAGCGGAATTCTTCAGGATATTAGTAATGACTTTGGCACTTGGCTACATATTCTCAGGATTCGTGCCACAAAGAATAAGGAGTCCGATGGACTACTACAAGAAAAGCAGGTTCAGCATAGACTGGGAAGACATGAAGCTAGCAATAATAGTAACAGCACCAGCAGTTGTTTTGCACGAGTTAGGACACAAGTTCACAGCAATGGCAATGGGGTACAATGCAGAGTTCTTCACAAGCTACTTTGGATTAGCAATAGGAGTTTTCCTAAAAATTGTTGGCTCACCCTTCATAATATTCATACCGGGCTATGTTTCTATAGGAGAAGCACCCGTCTTAGCTTCAGGCATAATAGCATTAGCAGGACCAATGGTAAACTTATTACTATGGATTATAGCAACGGTAATAGTCAAAACGGCAAAGATAAGAAACAGAAAACAGATAATGGCATTGATGCTGACAAAAAGAATAAATGGTATATTGTTCATATTCAACATGATACCTCTGGGAATATTTGACGGAGCAAAGGTTTTACAAGCACTGCTCAGCGTTTTCTAAACCTGAAAAAGTAGAAAATAATCAAGAGAGAAACAACCATCAAAACGTTAATTGCTGTGAAGAATGGGAATTCCTCCTCAACGAGGCATGGGCTACGTGTAAGAATCAAAGCGGTAAATGTACCTTTACAATAATCAGGAACCGTACCCATACCTTCTTTAACGGTACACTTGCAAGTCGCAGGATCGAGGTCAGCACAACAATCATCACTGTACCTACCTGGCTGACAAACATCCCTTGTCCTCATATTGTTTTCATCACAAGAAGACCACAAAACATCGGTACAGTCTATGAAAGCAGAACACTCTGCTTGTTGAGGGGTGCAGCCGTTAGAGTCAACTTTCTCACCATAAGGAGTGTTAGGACACTGAATATCCTTATCATCAGGAACACCATCGCAATCAGAATCAGGTTTATCATCCTCCATACATACAGTTATGGTGTTAGTAGAAATCTTATCTTCCATGCCAACGCCTCTGACATAAAATTTGTAGGATGCAGTACTAGAATCTTCAGAGGCAGCTATCCAATCAGACTTTACTTCACCATCATCAAAAATGGAAGAAGGAGGGTAAGCCTTAACGTTAGTCTTCTGATCCTCAAAAACCCTGAACTTGAACTTCTTATTTTCACAAGCATCAGTACCGTTAGCGTACAGCTCAACAAAAGAATCATTAGCAACAGCACAAACGTCACCATCACAATTTGTGACATTACCACCCATCCAAGCAGCAGCGTACAAAATGCAAGGCTGACAAATACCATTAATACACGAAGAATTAACTTTACAAGTAGTAGCAGAACAGCCCTTACTACCACCGTTATCAGAACAATCGGTATCGCAAGTGTTATCGTTGCATAAGCTAGTGCCATCGGGACATACACAAATGTTATTCACACTATCGCAAACAAAATTATCATCACACTGACCATTCTGACATGGTGTACCTTGACAATCGGTGTTTGAACCACATTTATCAGTAACATCACCTGGCCTCAACACACACATATTACCTATACACTCAGCATGATTTGATTCTGGAACAGAACATTCTTGACCAACAGAACTACACCCACTTACGTTTGCGCCAGCCCCAGTTACTTGGACACACTGGCCGTTAACACCACACTCAAGGTGAGTTTCCTCTTGTGTTATGGAAGAACATGAACATGTTGATTCATCACAAGTTGAAGGAGAGGTGCATCCACCTGTAGTTTCATCACAAGTAGCGCCACAATGGCCTTTCGAGCAGATAGCTGCTGGACAACTACCATCACTCACACACCTACCAACATCTCCAGTGTATTTAGCACCAACACACTCAGGACACCAATCACAAGTTTCACTTGGGCAAGAAGACTCTGTTGTGTAAGCAGAACAAGGAGTGGACTGAACGGTAATGGTTGTGGTCTTGTCCGTACCATCCTTATAAGATCTGGCTGTGTTAACAGCACACCTCACAGTCTTAGAACCTGGAGAACCCAAGTTATTACATGAAAAAAGTGCTATGTTACCAACCCAAGAATCGAAAGAACAAACGCCCAAACCATCAATACCAGCATCTATACTATTAACATTAGCGACGTTAGAAGTGCAATTAACCTTAATGCCAGAACCTTCTGTTGGGGTAGTTGTGCTAACACTTATAGATGTAATGCCAACAGGACAAGCAACATCACCTTTGGAACAAATACTACTATCATAATCACACTCGTTGTTGTTGTTCTCATCACCAGCAGTCGTACAAACTTCAGTTCCTAATACACAGTTACCTCCAGAGCAAATATAACCAGTACCACAGTCTAAAGAAGACCCCCACTCAAAACAACCATCACCGTTTGCATCACCACAAATTTGGTAAGAAGTACTACTAGAGCACTGCTTGGCACCGCTTGATGCACATTGAGATGTGCAATTCAACGAACATTGACCTGTGGAGTTGCAAGTTTGTGGAGGTGTGCAAGTGCCACAATTGAGAGTGCCACCACAACCATCAGACCAAGAACCACACTGCTTACCCAAAGAAGAACAAGTAGCAGGAGTGCAACAAACATTGTTGTAACAAATCTGACCAGGTGAACAATAATTTATGCGGTCCAAACAACCTCCAACACAAGTTTGGGTCGCAGTTAAATTATAACAAGTATTTGAACAAGGGATGCAAGGCCTTTGACAAGAACAAGTGGTGGTATTACACTCCTGAGGAGGAGGACAACCAAGAGCATCACAAGAAATCAAACAACCACCCTGAGTAGGGTCACAGGTAGCACCACACTTACCCTTCCAACAATAAGGGGTAGGACAAGTATTGGCATCAACACACCTGTCAACGTTACCAGTAAACATGACACCAACACACTCAGGACACCAATCACATCTAGAATCAGCCTCACAACTATTTTGTGATGTGTAAGCAGAACAGGTGGAGGGTAAAACATTAACAGTTGTTGTTTTATCTGTACCATTCTGAGAAGACTTAGTTATATCGATTGTACACCTAACTGTCTTGCTACCGGTAGAAGAACCCACAACACAACTGAACACAGCATTTGGGCCACTCCAATAATTAAATTGACATTTCCTTATGTCTATGGTGGCAACAATGCTGTTAACATTAGGCACAGAAGAAGTGCAAGTAACTGTAATTGAAGAATCGGCAATTGGGTTGGGATTGCTCACAGAGATAGAGGTTATTTCTACTGGGCATGCAGGATCACCTTTGGAACAAATACTACTATCATAATCACACTGACCATTATTATTCTCATCACCAGCAGTCGTACAAACTTCAGTTCCAAGAACACACTGACCATTAGAATTACAAACATAACCAGAAGAACAAGTGCCACAATTCAAGGTACCACCACAGCCATTAAGCCAAGAACCACACTGCTTACCCAAAGAAGAACAAGTAGCAGGAGTGCAACAAGCCTGGTTATAACAAACCTGGGGAGAAGGACAAGCAGCAGTACAGGTACCACCACAACCATCAGAAGCACCACCACACTTACCAACACAATTAGGGATACAACAAGTTCCAGCAAAGTCCTGCTGAATGTTGCTGCCAGTGTTTTGACGTCTTACTTCAGAAGGTGAGAAAGTACAACCCGATTTTGAAGGGGTAATCAAAATCCAATCACAAGGAGCAAGAAGGTATCCTGAAGGGAAAGTAAAACTGTAATAACCGGTAGAGCTGGTTGTAGCAAATCTCGAAACATGAGGGCTGATAAAACAACTACCAGTTTGGGTAACCTCATCTGCACTAACATAAACATCACTTATCCCTACATTTCCAGTCTTGATGTAACCATATATTGTGATTTCGCTAGGAGGACACCTTGCATCATTTGTATAAGTGTTGTAAATACAACTACCTCCAAACCCGCTACAATAATAATCAACATAAGTTGTACCTACACAACCGTCACCGGTACGCCCACCACCAGTACCAGAGGTGTCACAGTTAGTACAAGAGGTACAACCACAACTTGTAGAAGTAGCTTGACACGTATTATAGCAACTACCGCTGGAACAACTCTGGCAAGAGCCACACGCAGTATAACCCCCCCAATCCAAACAAGAATCAGCATCGTACTGACCGCAAGTTTGTACCCCGCCACTGTAACACCTTTTCTGACCAGAGCTGCACTCGTTAGAACAAACACAAACACCATTACTACAAGTTCCAGGAGAACAAGATTTATCCGTGGATGCTATTGTCTCAGGACCAACACAATAGTATTCCCTTACACTAGTACTGCTGGCACAGGCATCGTAAACATCCCTCCTCTGACGATAATAAGTGTCATAATAATTCACATAACCTTTATAATAAATATCATTAGCAGTATCAGAATCATAACAAGGTTTTCTTGAGCAAGTAACATAATTTACGGTGCACCCTGTTGCCGGACCACCCCACGTGTAACAAGATATCGTATCCCCTGAACTAACACAGGTTTTAGAATTATAACAACCCTTACCGTCACTTCCTCCAGTGCAACGTGCAACACAACTGCCTGAAACACCAGAAACTGAAATAGAGTTAGTGGTATAAGTACCATCAAAATTACCAATATCCCACTCACAGGTTAGGGCATAACTATTTGTGCTAAAGACTATAAACACCAACATAGGCAGGACTAATAAACTCAACCCCTTTTTCATACAAAAAAAACAATATTTAGAAAGTATATAAATTTAATTATCAGACCTTCTCCTTCCAAAGAGATAAAACAAAACAAGCAAGGAGAGAACCACCACAATATTAGTTGCGCTGAAAAAAGGAAACTCTTCCTCAGCAGCACACTCCTTGTAAACCCTAATCCATGTTCCGCGGTTTTGGCAATCATTCAGCTGACAAGCACAAGTTGACTGTTTATTGCAACACTCACCAGTACCATCATAATACCCACCAAGACATATAGGCCTGAAAACATACTTTTCCTCTGGCTTGCAGTCAGGATAGTTCACCATTGTACAATCAATCTTAGAGAAGCAAGCATCATTCCTCTGAGATTCTGAACAACCTTTCTCATCAGGAGCCTCATCACAAGGTGTGTTGCCACAATCATCTTTATTGTCCAAAACACCGTCACAGTCCATATCATCCTCACAAACCTTCAAAAGGTTGGAAGAATAACCAAGGACAGAACTTCCTATGCCAATGGAAAAGTTGTACTCAGCATAATCCTTGTTGCCATCAGGCGTCCAGAAAGCACTCCACTCTGTCTTAACAGAACCAGAAGAAAACTTGGCAGAGTCAGGAGTTGAAACTGTCTTTTGATTAACATCGCTGTTAAGGAAAATCCTGAAGTCAAAATTCTTATCCTCACACTCAGAGCTGCCTGAAGCTGAAAGGTTAACTTTCTGACCTGAAGCGGCAATACAAAAAACACCACAACAGTTATCATAAGGCGATTTCCACTTCACCATGCTTAACTTGCAACGCAAACAAACACCATCAGAACCGCATGAAGACAATGAATCACAATTGTCTTCCTTACCAAAACAGTCGCTGCAGCTACAACCTTCATTATCTTCACAAACCCCATTAAGGTTGCATTCTGATTTACAATCTTCTTTGCAAGTACCATCATCACATAATTGTTTGCCCTCCTCACAAACACACTCCTTCTTGTTAGGGTCACAAACATTCCCTGATAAACATTTATCCTGCTTCCAGAAACAATCCGAACAGCTACAATTCTCATCATAATCGCATTGATTGTCAAGGTCGCAAACAAACTCGCAAACTTCCTTACAAGTGCCATCATCACACAACTGCTTACCTTCCTCACACTCACATTGCTTAATGTTAGGATTACAAATATTGCCTTCAAGACAACCATCCTGCTTATCCCAACAATCTTCACAAGAACAGCCCTCATCAGCATCGCATATATCATTGCTGTTGCAAATGGTTGAGCCAGAAGTCATTACAACCAAATCTTCAACAACAGGGGAAGTGTCATCATTATTCTTATTGACCTTAATTGTTATCTTCAGGTTTTCAGAATCATTGCCTTCCAAGGAATAATAAGAATTCTTATTTGCATCTGTACGATAACTTAAACTTTTACCGTTAGAGAAGTCAAGTGTTACATCAACATAACCACCATCTTTAATAGAAGAGGTACTCCAACTTATGTTAGACCATTTGTTTATGACCCCACTACCTGTAGCATCACCAAGAATAACATACCACCAACCATCCTTAATAAACTGCTGAACAAGGTTGCCTGTGGCGTCACTATAAGTGTAAGGCCCACCGCCAACATCAACTTCTGCCTCAACATTACAGTTAGCAGGGTTCAGCTTGAAAACCTTATTTGCGCCACTTATTGCCCAAACATACTTATCATTATCCTCTGACAATCCTGCAAGAGAAACACCACCCCTATTTCCTAAATCCACAGAACACAACACTTTAGCGAACCCACCAAAAGATACCGGAAGAACCTTGTATACTGTGCCTGTATCGGCAGAGCAGTTGGTAACCCAAACCATACCGTTGCTTGCAATGGTAACACCACGCACACTAGCAGTAACACCTGCACCAGGCAAAGAGAAGTTAGTGACAATACCTGTTGAGCTTTCCAATTTTTGTAAAAGACCAAGCTCCCAGTTAGCAACCCAAACGTTATTGTATTTGTCAGCAGCTATGACGTAAAAACAATGAGAGTTAACAGAACAACCAAAAATAGTGTTACCAAAACGTTGTTTTATTTGATTGGTGTTTATGTCTACACTAGTTATACCCGTACCTACTTCATTAATCCATATAACCCCTTGACCAGCAGCCATACCATAAGCACCTGTCAAAAGAGAACCCTCAGCAAGCTTATCACCATTAACAGGATCCAACTTGTAATACTTATAATTGCTCCAAGTACCAACCCAAACATAACCATTAGAATCAATAGCTAAGGCTCTAGGCCCTATCTGTGTTAAGGAATTAAGAGGGATTTCAGGCCAGTGGTTGATGCTGAGCAAAACACATTCATCAGAACCCCAAGGCAGAATTTCACCAGCATCGATAACCCCGTTGTTGTTATCATCGTTTGAAGTGTCAATCTTACCGTTACCGTTCTTGTCTATGCATGAAGCTTTATTCGCAGCAATCTTCACAACGGCCATGCTGCCACCCCTGTTGCCAACCCAAACATTACCATCCTTATCAACAGCTGTACGCGAAGGGCTTTCAGTACCACCACTACCAGGACCAGTTTTATACCTAGCCACCTCCTTAGCAGAGTTTGTATCAACCTTTGAAACCGAAGACTCAGCAGAGTTAGCAACCCACAAATAGCCAAAAACCTGAATGTCAGAACCAAGTTTTAGATAATCTTTATCAGTCTCAAAGTTATGATAATCCAAACCTAAAGGATAAAAATTTTTGTTAAATAACTTGTCTACAGTATCAAAATCCCACTGGGCTGCATAACAAAAAGTGGCAAAAAAAGAAAACAGGAAAAAAGAACAAACAAAAATTTTATCTAAATTATTCACTTGTAACACACCCCATAAGGACAATCGCTCAAAACCTGCTTTGGATTCCTGCACGCTTCCCTATCAGCAGGATCATCAAGCTTATCACACAAGTCAATGTTTGAAGGCACAACGTCCTCACCTGATGTTTTGGATTCCTCCTTGTACTTCAAAACAACCTCAGTTAAAACAACAGGTACTTTACAACCTCTAACCATATCAGAACTTTTTAGAGTGTCACAAACATCAGGATTCTTCGTCCTCTCAGCTTCAGACTTCACTGCAATGAAAACGCAGTCATTTTTCAAAGATTCAGTAGTGAGCTTATCGCAGAAAGAAGTTCCTTCTTCAGCAGCCCTCTCGTAAACCTCATTAAGGGTGATGCTTGATTCAAAAGCAGAAGGCTTATACTCTGAAACAGTTTTTTTCAATGGAGAAATAAAAAAAATGCCTATTATGAAAGCAAGGATTAGTATCGAAGCTGAGACAATCATAACGTAACTCTTCCTTCTTGGATGGGTAAGAGCGACAGCTTTTCTGATTTCATCCTCAGACCAGCCAGAAGCAAGAAGCCTATGCTTAATGCTGCTTAAGGAAACACCTTTGGAAAACTGCTTTTTCAAATAACTAACAAGTTTTGGGTCAACACCTTCCTTTTTCATCAATGTAAATAATAAAGAAGGCAATATATAAACCTAATTATTTATTTTTCAGTTCCTGCTCCAGCTGCTCAATCTCCTTCCTTATCTTAGCCAGATATTGATCGTTATCCTGCTGTTTTAGCAAAGTGCCACACTCAGGGCACTTGAAGTCATGTTCGATGGCATAATCAACCTTGAGCCTAGTAAAATCCTTCGGGCAGAGAAAGAAAGAATCTATGCTCTCAACGTTCAGCTTGCTTTTAAGATCATCAAGCTTCTTCCTCTTAAGAGAGGAAAGCATTATCTTAGCTTGGTGCATGTTAAAAGTCCAGTAATAAATGTACCACCCCTTCTTCTTGTCCTTCCTCCTGACAGAGGTAACCAAGTTATGCTCCTGAAGCCTGTAAAGTATGTTCCTAACGTGATTTACTGTAAGCTTAAGCTTCTCAGCAAGCTTGAACTCAGACACGTTTGTCTTGTTTTTCAGCATATTAACTAATTTAACTGCATCATCGCCCACGACCTCGCGGACAAGTTCATCTATTACCTTGTTTGAGAGCCTCATGTTTTAAACCCCAAAAAAAGAGTCTGACAAAGGGCATAGAAGGTTTAAAAACCTTTCCTAAAAACACAATATATAGAGGGAATCACCTCGCTATATTATGGCACTAGCAAATATATATTGCTTTCGTTTTCAACCATGATAAATTAACTACAAAAAAATAGAAACAAAAAGTTTTAATATAGAGAACCAACCTTTAATTTAAAAATAGGAGGTGCATCATATGGGTTTATTCTCAAAAAAGAAAGAGGAGGAGAAACAAGAGTTACCTCCATTAAAATTCCCCGAATTCCCAAAAGAACAACCTAGTTACGAGAGCACAATAGCACCATCAGACCAGACTATGATAAAAAGGGCTATATCGCCACCACCAAGCCTTATGATACCGATAAGGAAACCTATGCCGGAAAAGGAGGAGTACGAGCCTGAAAGACCTGTCATGAGACCAAGGATGGAAGAAAGACCTAGGCCGAGAGTTGAGGAAAGACCGAGGATGGAGGAGTACAGGCCACAAAGGGAAAGGACGTTGTTCATAAAGGTGGACAAGTACAAAGACATACTGGCAAAGATGGAAGACATAAAGGCAAAGATAGCAGAATCAGAAAAAGCACTACAAAAGTTGCAAGAAATAAACACTGACGAGGCACATGAGCTGAAGGTGTGGCAGGAAGACCTTAACAAGGTGAAGGACACCTTAATCGCTATTGACAGAAAATTATTTGAGTAAGCATGAAAGAAGAAAAAGCCGAGATGCACGTAGGGCTTGAGCAGCCAAACGAGAGAAGAAAGGAAATCCTGAGTTCTGCAATAAGCACCATAGAAATTCTAAAGAGGTATGAGAGTTTCAAAAAGATAAAGAAAGAAAAAGAACTTTACAAAAAACAACTCAGAAAAACAAACAAAGAAATAAAAACAATGTTCAAAGAAGTCAATGAAATGATGCCCCATATGGAGATAGTAAAAGAGGAGCGTAAAGAGCCAAAGAAAATAACACCCCAAGTGAAGGTTGCTGTTAAGAAAAAACCAGAAATAATAGTAAAGCCGGTGAAAAAAGAAAAGCATCTCGAGAAGCTGAATAGGGATCTAGAGGAATTAAGGAGCAAGATAGAAAGATTATAGAAATATTTAAATAATTAGCAAAAACCATTTTTTCTAATGAACAGAAGACAACTCATAAAGGAATACATAAACTTCTTCAAGTCAAAAAATCATAAGGAAATACCAAACGCTTCACTAATACCTGAGAACGACCCAACTGTACTGTTCACCACAGCAGGGATGCACCCCCTAGTGCCTTACCTTCTTGGAGAGAAACACCCTCAAGGCAAAAGGTTAGTAAATGTGCAGAAATGCTTAAGGACAGATGACATTGACGAAGTTGGCGACACTTTCCACCACACTTTTTTCGAAATGCTGGGAAATTGGTCATTAGGAGATTACTGGAAGAAGGAAGCGATAGAATGGAGCTACGAATTCTTAACAAAACACCTTAAGATAAACCCAGAAAAAATTTCCGTAACAGTATTTGCAGGAGACGCTGACGCCCCGAAAGACATAGAATCAGAACACGCATGGTTGGGAGTGGGAATACCAAAGGAAAGAATATACTTCTTAGGCAAGAAAGACAACTGGTGGGGACCAGCTGGGTTAACAGGGCCATGCGGACCTGACAGCGAGATGTTTGTGGATACTGGAAAGGAAAAATGCTCAAAACAATGCAGGCCAGGATGCAACTGCGGAAAATACATCGAGATATGGAATGATGTTTTTATGGAATACAACAAAACAAAGGAAGGGTTCTATGAAAAACTGAAACAGCAGAACGTTGACACGGGAATGGGGGCTGAGAGAACTGTGGCAGTTTTGAACGGACATACGGATGATTACTTAACAGACTCATTCAAGCCCATCATAGAAGAGATTGAAAAAGTATCAAACAAAAAGTATGAAGGGAATGAAAAGCCCATGAGGGTAATAGCAGACCATATAAGGGCAGCTGTCTTCATCCTCGGCGACCACAAAGCAATAAAACCAAGCAATCTCGGACAAGGTTATGTCCTCAGAAGGTTAATAAGAAGAGCGATAAGACATGGATACTTACTTGGAATCAAGGAAAACTTCACATCAAAGCTTATTGATTCAATTATTGAAATTTATTCAGATTATAAAGAATTAGTACAAAATAAGGATAAGATAGTTAAAGAATTAGAAACAGATGAAAATAGATTTAGAGAAACACCAAAAGACAGATATTTTATCAATCCCAATTAAAGAAATTATTAATGAACTTCAATTAATATGCCAAACTCACGATTCTCTTCTTTTTAAAATTCAAAATAAAAAAATAAACTTAGGAGAGGCAGGGAAAGAAATTAAAAAACTGTGCGAAGAAATAAAAAATCTTTTAAAAAAATTAAATCTCCAGAATCAAAGAAAAGCAGAAAACAACCCTGCTTTTAAAGAAGACTTAAAAAAAATAGAACAGTTCTTAATTCTCCCCAACATTGAATTTAGACTAAATAAGCTTGTTGGAAGCAGCAGAATAAATTTCCACATTATATTTGCAGATGATGTAAAAATTGCAGATATAGAAGAAAATTTTCTAAGAGAAATTAAAATTTTATATGAGGGCGGACCTCAAAACGAAGATGAAAAAAGAGCTCTAACCTTGAGAAATTTGGAAGAATTAGGTAAGAAGTTAAAAAAAGAACATGAAAAATTTAGAAAAAAAACAGATATAGAAATCGGGATGATGAATGCGGTTGTTGATGATACTGAGATTATGCAAATACTGTCAAATAAAAAATCTATTTTTGAAGGAAAATATCTAATTTTTATACCTGTTGACGAAGATTTGAGTAAAATATCTTGGGATAGTCAAGATCATAATGTTAGAAAAATATTAATACAAAAATGTGACGGTTTTTTTTCATCAAATAAAGGAACAATAGAATTTGGTTTAGGACGAAAACATTCCTCAGAAGCAGATTTTCTAAAGGAGTTTAAAACATTTAAACCTTGTGTATATGGATCTGATGCACATTCTTCAGATGAACTCTTTGAACCTAAAAATAAGAAATATACATGGATTAAAGCTGATCCTACATTTGAAGGATTGAAGCAAATTACATACGAACCAAGTGACAGGATTTTTATTGGTGAGGAAGTCGAACTCTTGAAGAGAATTAATGATAATAAAACAAAGTTTATAAAAACATTAAGAATAAATCAAGTTGAAGGTTATGACGAAAGCAAAGGTATATGGTTTAAAGATATAGAGATACCCTTTAACCCAGGTTTAGTAGCTATCATAGGAAATAAAGGAAATGGTAAGAGTGCTATTACAGATATATTAGGTCTGCTTGGAAATTCCCATAACTATTCTGATTTTTCCTTTCTTAGAAAGGATAGATTTCTAAAAAACAACCTGGCTAAGAACTTTGAGGCAGAACTTATTTTGGAGAGCGGAGAGTGTGTGAAGAAAAATTTAATTGATAGCTCTGATCTTAACTCACCTGAAAGAGTTAAATATTTACCTCAGAACTTTTTTGAACAGTTGACAAATAATTTAGAAACTTATGAATTTGAAAAAACACTTGG
>JAWABC010000005.1:0-25693 GCA_038884815.1 Candidatus Nanoarchaeia archaeon
TTGCTAAGAAAACCCCTGCTCCGATTAATCTGTGGTCTCCTATGTACCTGAAGAAAGTGTCTAGTGCATCACTTCCCAAGTCGATAACGCCAAGCATGGGTAAGAAGTAGATTAGTGCTCCGTATGTTATTATGACTAGTATCCATTTTATGGTTTTTCCTAATCTCGCTGCATCGCATATTATGGTGAGGATTATGTAAGGTCCAAGTATCAGTGCTATCCCAACTACGATGGTGTATAATCCCATTATGCTTTCCCACCATTCTTCGGGCATAAATCTTATACCTATGAATGATATTATTATTGCCACTAGTGCAGCTATCCCTCTGTTTGTTGGGAACAGTTTCTCAGCGCCTTTGAAAATTACAAAGAATATAAGCAACCATATGCTTAGCATTATAAGGATGTCCTGCATGTCCTCTACGCTGCCAAATAGAATGTAGATTAAGTCCTCTCCCCACTCAACTAGCATTTGTTTTTTACCTCTTTTTTCTTGTATTGTCTTGTTTTTTGTATTTAAAAGTTTTATAGTTTTGCTTTTGCCTTGAAGTTTGGCTTTATGCTGTGCTCCACTTCTCCTTCCTTTGTTTTTATATCTTTTGTTGTTTTCGCTATTATCTCTATTTCTCTTATCTTTTCTGTCATTTCAGATGTTATTACCCTTGCTTCTATTTTATAGTCTGCTATTTCAACATTGCTGCCTGTTTCTGTGTTGAGTATTTCAAGGTATTTTGTGAATGTTTGTTTGAATGCATTGACTACTTCGTCTTGGCAGAATATTTTTAGGTTTGTTTCGCAGTCTGGTTTTTTGTCTTTGCACGCATCTATGTGTAAGTTGCACACTTCCTTGTTTGTGTATGTTTTTGTAGCACTCTGGTAGTTTCTTGATTTTATGTCTAGTGCCTTTTTTAGTGAGTGTTCCGCTGCTCTGTCTATGTAAAAAAGGTTGTTTTCTGCTTTGTTGCCTAGTTGTATTGTGTTGAACTCTATTTCGCCTATGTTTTTTGGTTTTATCTGGCTTTGCATCAACCATATGCTTGCTATTAAAAAACCTAATGATGCCATTAATAATAGTATGGTTCCTTTTTTATTCGCTTTTTGCGCCATATTCCATCCTTATCTTTGCGTAATTTCCTTCAGGTAAAGGTATAAGAGCTTCTTCCACTTTTTTTATTTCTGGGTTTAACTCGCACATTTTTACCAACAAAGTGCTTTTTTGGTCTTGTGTTATTAGGGTTATTATGAAGCATGTTTTTATTGTTGGTTTTACCATTTCCAAGTATTCATTTACTCCTTCTCTTATCATGGTTTCGTAGTTGAACTTGTCAAGGCTGCTTTGTGTTGTAGCATACATGTCTATCACGTCTATTATTTTGTGTTCTTTGAACTTTAGGTCCATTACTTTGTGGTTCATCATCCCTTCTATGCTGAAAGATTCCCTGTCTGTGTATGCTTGTATCATAATCTCGTTTTGATCCAATTCGCCAGTGTATTGGTATGAGAAGTAATAGATGACAAAAATTCCTATAGTTATGAGTATTATTGATGGGATTAGGTCTGCAAAGATGTCTTCTGTCTGTGCTTTTTTGTTCATTTTTCTACCTCTATCTGCAGCAATCCTTCTTCTTCAATCCCTCTATCGATTATAGTTACAATCCTTCCGTATGTTTCTGTTTCTTCCTTGATCGTTTCCTGTTTGTATGCTAGGCTTGTTTTTTTTGATCCCCTTGTTAAAGTTACTATAACCCTTTTTTCTGCACATTTGTCAAGTGTTTCTTGTTTGAATTTTTCCATGTCTACTGTGTTTGTGTAAAACCTACCTGTTTCATTATCATAGTAATAAAAGCATGAGTTGATTTTGTTCATCATGCCTATTCCTTGAAGGTTATTTAAATGGTTAAGCCCTTTCATGTGGTCCTTGTACAAAGCATTGCTTACGTAGACGAATATGAATGCTATGAGAATTAAGGCTATTATGTAGTACAGAGCCTTCCTCCCTAAATCGTATGCTCCTTTTTTCATGCTTTTTTTATTTCTACTTTGTTATCTTGTTTTGTGATTATTGCTTTTTGGTCTGTTTTTATTTTCATGCCATCTGGTTGCTTGAAGTCATTGTTTTCCACTGTGAAAGCTCCTGTCGGGTATGTTACCCTGTAATCCCCTGGCTCTCCTTCCATTATGTTTTTTATTATTTTGTAGTCTTGTCTGAGGTATTCTTCTGTTATGCTTGACGTGTCGTTCAGCTGTATTACCGCATAGATTAGTATCCCTGCTATAAGTATCCCTGCTATGAACTCGAACAATAGCGTTATCTGTAGAACTTCTGCCTGTCCTCTTTTTTCCATAACTATATATTAGTCTTTATTGATTTATATTACTTTTGCTGTCAGAATTCAAGTTTGAGATTTCTTTTTGTATTTCTTCTTTGCTTATCTGTTCATCGTCTATTACTATCGTGTTCCCTTTTCTTTTGTAGTTTACTGATTCGACACCTCTTTCGTATGCCTCTATTGGTTGGCCTGTTAGCATGGTGATTGACCATTTGTACTTAAGTCCTGGTATGAACGCTATTTTGCATCCTTTTTCCCCAACGAAGTTATATTGTCCTATTCCTTCAGTTATACATTTGTCATCTGGGTCGCTGCAAACGTCTTTTGTTATGTAAATTCCTCCGAACCTTGCCCATTTTTCATATGCCCCTATCTGTTTTGCTATGTTGTTTTTGTATTTGCATAGGCATATGCATCCTTTTCCCTTGCATTGCGGTGGCCTTTCTATTTGTAGTCCATCAAAACCTGCTGTGTACCAGCTGTAGCAGTAGCTTAATAGTATGTCTTTGCCGATTACAGCTTTGCTTTCTACTGTTTTTTGGTCGATTCCAAACCCTACCATTATGTAATCCTTGTCTACATAGAGTGGCATCTTTCCCTGCTCACCATCTTTCAGGTTTTTTATTGTTTCAGCTAGTTTTTTGAAGCTTTCTTCTGTTTCCGTTCCTTTTGAGTATATTTGATAAACTACGCATCCCACCGCGCTTAATAGTAAAAAAGTTATTATTATCCCTATTAGGAAGCTGTAGGATTCTGTCTCTCCTCTTTTTGTTTTCATTTTTTCCAAGAACTTATGTCTGGCTTTAATCCAAATATGTCATTGAACACGCTTTTTATCCTTGTTACGAATTCTGATATGCTTCCGTGGAATATCATTATTATAACTATGAGTACTATTAATGCCAGTGCCATCAGAATTAGGTATCTTATTTCTATGTCACCCTTTTTCATTAGCATATTTTTTTATTCTTTTATCTGCTTAAATATTTTGTGGATTTAAAAAATTAAAAAAAGAAGTTATTAGGCTTTTATGTTTGCACATAGATTTTTTTCTTGAATATCTTTACATGGAACATCCAAAGATTTTTGGGTTCCTTCTGAAGGCCACTTACCACTAAAGGCAGCTGTGTTGCATACCCATGCTTCTGTGATTGTTCCTTTATCATTCCTAACTTCAAATACGTGTGTGCAGAAGAAGTATGGGTTTTGCCCTCCAAGACTACATGCTGCATTGCATTCGGCAGTCCACATCTCTTTTTGCTTCTCGGTTGCAGTTGCATAAACTTCTTTTTGCTGTCCAAATATTTTGCCTAATGCTCCTGTAAAGAAAAGAACTATAACGATTAATGCTATCAAGGCTAGTGCCGCTATTATTATGAATTCCATAGAAATGCCCTGTCCTCTTTTATTACTCATAATACCACCTCTCTTATGTATTTTTCATATTGTTTTGTATTTAAAGGTTTCGAAAGTTTTAAGCAAATTTGCCTGTGTATGCTGTTCTGAAGGTCTGCACGTAGTAAGGATAACATTTTATCTCATTAACTTTCTTGTCTAGGTTTGTTTTTGTCCAGTAAGCAGCTGTATATCCTGAATTTTTGAGTACATCCCTATCTAATTCTTTTTTTACTTCACCCCATGTTGGGTCGTCCTTTCCTGTTGCTTTTATTGCATTGCAAATTGTCCCTTCCCCGCCATTATATGCTGCTATACCAAATATCTCTCTGTATGTGTACTTAATCGTATTTCCTTTTGCATTTTTACACTTTGTGTCAAAATAGTTTATTTTTTCTTTCAGTAGTTTAAGTCCTGCTGGTATTGCTATTTCTGGTGTCTCCCTATTGTCTCCTTGGTTGCATCCTTTCGGATCGCATACGTAGCATATTCCTTTCTCGCATGGCACGTTGTAGCCTTTTGCTGTGCCGGAACAAAACTGCATTAATCCTCTGCATCCTGTTTCTGAAGGTCTTTCGTTTATTCCAGCTGACTCTGTTGCAATGATTGCTGCCACCAGTTCCCTTTCGTTGTTGTCGCTCGTAGCCGTTTTTATTATCTTGTCGTATCCCTTGTCTTGTATCCTCTGCAATATTAATGACGGGTCCATCTTTCTTGTGCATCCTCTTTCGAATACTTCATAGAATTGCTCAGAGCATGATGGTAATGATTCTGCCCACGCCCACCTTAGGAATGCTCCTTCCGCTCTTGCTGCCCTTGGCGTTGCCATTGCAAGCTCGTTGTTTTGTGTTAGTGCAACGTAGAGTGTTTTCATATCCCTCGTGAATTTCTTCTCCTGTGTCCATCTTGTGAATGTCGGTTTTGTTTCGAAAAAACCTTCGTCCATGCTTCCTGCAACAGTGTCAGGTATTTTTCCTTCCACATCCACCTTTTTGTTGTTGTAGTAAAGCTCGAATATTACGTCCTTGTCTTTCTGTATTCCTTTTATTGTTGTTCCGTCTGGCATTTCATCGAAGTATATTGGTTCACATTGGCATGCCGTGTTTTTTGCAAATGATTTGCATCTTTTTATTGATGACATGAACATGTTGAAGAAGTCTTTTGCTTTTTCTGCTCCGTTCTGCTTGTCCGTTTCGCAGTCCTTGGCATCCATGAAGTATTTCTTGTATTCTGCTTCTTTTTTGCTTGGTTGGGTTATGAAGCAAAGGTGGTTTTGGTCTTGTTTGTAAAGTTTTGGTAGTTCATCATAAAACTTTCTTGTTCCAATCATAAGCCCTTTTTTTGTAGTATAAGTTATCTGTATTCTGTCTCCGCCTTCTGACCTTGTTGTTGGGTTCTCCATAAAGCATGATGATAGTTTGAATCCTTCCTTGCTTTTGTCTTCTACTGTTTTGCTTTCTATAAGCATTTCATCTTCTACTTTTAGTATGTTGAATTTTACAACGCTGGTTTCGCTGTTTATGTAAGCTATTTCTATCTTGAATTTTTCTGGCAAAGAATAGCCTCTCATATCATAAGTGCAATCCTTGTTTTGGTTTGTTAGGCTGTGTTGATATATTGTCTTTAGTCTTTCCGCAAGTCTTATTGCTTCTGCTTCGCCGTATTTTTCTGTTTCTGCTTTTTGTTCCTGTTTTGCCCACCCAAAGACTTCGTCAGCTATCCTTTTTACCTCTTCTCCGAAACTTCCGTGCATGCTGTACACTATCAGGGCTACTACCACGATTATTACCAGAACGATTATTGCCCCTACTATCTCCTCTCTTTCCATTATGGTCTACCGAATTTTTTTAGGAGTTCTGCTATGACGTCTTTTCCTTTTTCCCATATCAGGTTTTTTATGTTTCCTGAAAGTAAGAGCAGAACTATGATTATTAATAAAATTAATACTACTGCAGCAAGGTATTCCCATTCCATCTTTGCTTTCTTGTTCATGTTAGTCCCCGCAAGGTTTGTATGATGCTACTACAGCAAGTGTTGATAGCACCATGTCGTCTGGTGTTATTGCAATGGTTATTGGTTCTGGGGTTTTCCACAATATGTATGTGTATGTTGTTTCCCATTGTGGTGCAACTGCTTTTGACAATCCTGTTACCCTTATTTTTTCATTTACCGTTTCCTTTCCCATTTCCTGTTCCTCATAAGATATTGTTAAGGTTGTTGCTGTTTCTGTTTTGATTTTTATGTTGGCTCCTTCTGGCATTTCGTCTAAGTTTACAGTGCTGCATTTGCAGTTCTCCCTTTGTGTCATTTTTTTTGATTTTTCAATGCATTTTTCTATTTCTGTTGTTAGTGTGTTGAATATTTGTTTTGCTTTGTTTTTATCGGTTTCTACTTGCCTAAGTTGTATCTCACTCTGTCCGTAAACGTAGCATGGTCTTGACCTGAATTGTTGTGCAACCCATTGGAAGAATTGAGCTGGCTGTTTTGGCGGGTACCATTCGAAGAACCCTTTGTTCCCTGATATAAGTAATAGGTCCTGTGTTCCTTCGCCCCACCACCCTCTGTTGTCTAGGAACTTTATGTAGTACACTTCTCCTTTTTTCAACACACCCGCATCATTCTTGTCAAAGCAAACGTTGTCCCCTTCTGATTTTGTTTGGATGTAGTTCCACATCGACTCCTGCACCTTTTTTACTTTCTCGCCTTTGGCATTGTACTCTTCCATATACGTTTTTAATTCATCCAGTTTTATGTCTTCTTTTGGTGTGAATGAGTAGCATGTGTATATTATGTCTGTGTAGGGTATGGCTGACAACACCGACTCTGTTAGCTTTCCTCCCATATCCCACTTTCCTTGACCGTATTGCCACCAGCATCTCCCCATTAAGTTTCCAAGTTTCTTCTTGTCCACTTCTGTCACTATTTGTGTTCTGCACGCTGAGGGCCAGATTTGTACAACATTTGCTTTCATCACGTTGCTTGCCCAGCATGTATACTCCTTCATCCCCACGGTTCCTAAATCCCTGTACGCATCCATGCATCCTTTGAATAATAGCAGTACTATTATCAAAAAGGCTGTTAGTAGTAGTATTTTTGCTAGCGTCTCGAATTCTATCTTACCAGAGCGCATTTTTCAGACTCCACACCACGAGTATCAGTGCTATCCCAATTAGTACGCTTAGTATTATCATAACTATTGACTTCATTTCCATTTAGTACCCACCTATCCCCCTTGTTACTGTTCCTGCAAGGAAGCTGAATATTACAGTTACGAGCATTGCTAGCATGCAGTAAAACATGGTGCTTGTGTATAAATTCTTTCCCAATCTGTTTTTTTCTGTTAGTTTATCATCCCCGTTTTCTATAGCGTTTGATAAATATGTTAGTATTATTATGATTTCAACCACATATATTCCTACTACGATTTGGAAGAAGTAGGGCGGCATTAGTTTGTATGTGGGGAAAAGGTTTACTATTTGTCCAGGGTCAAAGCCAAGTCCTTCTGTAGCTGGGGCTCCTCCTTCTAACCCCCCTACAAGCCCACTTAGCCTTCCTATTATTGATGTTATCATGCTTCCTATTCCAACTACAACTCCTGCTATCATCGGAGTTAAGAAGCTTATCTGACTTTTCATTGAAGTTGTTATTTCTGCCAGCAAGTCTTTTAGTCTTTCAGCTACTTGGTGTATTCTATCCATATATACTGATATGCTTACAAGGCATTTTGCGACCACCTGTGGTCCTTTTCTTGCGCTTTCAACTAAAACTTTCATAGTGCTTTCTATTAGAGTTGAGGGGAAAGCTAATATGGCTCCTCTTTTTGGGTCGAAAATAGCGTCCTTCACGCTCATTCCCATCTGTCTTATGTTTGTTGTTGCGATTCCAAAGAAATGCCCTGTTGGTGTTCCTCTCATGTTTTCTGCTACTTTTCCTATTGCAAGTTCTGTTGGTATGCCATCTCCTATTCTGTTTCCGAGTTGGAATAGTGAGCCTGCGAATTCTCTTTCAAGCTCCCTTGTTCTGTCCCTTATTATTATGAGTTTTTTTGTTTTTATTTTGTAGTATGTTCCTATCGCAAGTGCTAACCCTAGTGTGAATGAAAGGCTTAGTAGTACTGCTCCTATTCCGAATGGCCCGTAGCACACCTCTCCTGTTTTGCATTCCAATCCGTCTGCATTTCTGTAGTCCATGAGTTTGCCTAGTGCTGTTCCTATGCTTATGTCGAAGTCAGGGTTTATTATGTGTAAAACTATAGGTAGGAGTCCTATTGAGCAGAGTATAAGACCTATCATTAGTGCGGGTACCATCGCATCTACTTCTATTCCTAGAAATGATGCTTTTGTATACCTTTCGTAGTCTGGTATTTCTTCTATGATGTTCCTTTCTCCATAACCCAGGGGTCTTTTTTGTAGTATGTTTTGTCCCATGTAGTAAACCATTGCAGGCAGCACTATGTTGTAGGCTATTGCGAGGTGCCACCATTTCACTCCCAAGAATGTTCCCATCAGAGGTAATATTATCAGTCCTAGGATTGGTAGTATTATTCCTATCATGTGTAGGAATGTTATTGGTGATTTTACATCGTGTGCGAAGTGTAGCATTCTTTCATATGTTCCTTCGAGCATGACTTGTAGTGCTTTCTCAAGTCTGTCCACCCTTCTTGGTTCGTCTGGTTCGTATAGGCTGCTTTCTATTAGGTGGATTGCTTCCACGAATTCTAGGTTGTGTTTTCTCCATTGTTCGAGGTAGTTTTCTAAGCTTTCTTTTAGCGTTGCATACTTTCCAACTTCTACATCCCAGAAGACTTTTCTCATGTCTAACGCCAATGGATTTCCTATGTGTTCTCCTGCGAATTTTATGGCATGTTCCATGTTTGATGTGTGCCTCATGTACATTACGATGTAGAGTATGCACATCACCATCTGGTTGCTCGCTTTTAGTCTCCACCTTGTTGCTATCATCATGGGTATCTTTCCTATTGGTTTCATTAATGCAAAACCGACTAGGATTATCATGAAGAGTAGAAGTATTGTTGATAGGGATGGTAATGCGCTCTGCCCCGGTTCTGATATCGTGGCGAGATTTATTATGAATATTAGTACTCCAAGTAGTACTGAGAGTCCTATAGAAGCCATCAATGTTACGGAGCCTAAGCTTAAAGCTCCTTCTGGTGTTATGTTTAGGTGTGTTACCCTTATTGCCTCTTCTAACTCCTCTCTTTCTTCTGGCTTTGATGGCTTTGTTGATATGAGTTTTTCTGAGAAGTTGCATAGCTTTTCATACAAAGTCATTGTTTTTGTTATGGCTTCCTCTCTGAAGATTAGGTACTCTTTAGAAAAAGCTTCATTGCTTATTTGTTCTTTATCGTACGATTCTATGTATCCTTCTATTTTTTTGCCGTATTTTTTTAGTATTTCGTTTACGTCCTCTTCCCCTGGCCTCATTATCTACCTCTTTTTTAAAATCCCTTTCTTTCTTTTATTTTTCTTTTGAGCCACTCTTCCCATTCGTTCAGTATTCTTTTGGTGTCTAACCAGCCGACATCTTCTCTTACATCGTCGGATATTCTGTGGAACTGGTCGTTTGAAAGTATTACAAATTCTGCTTCAAGCAGGTCTGGCATTTTTTGTTTTTCCGCATATTGTACTAATTTTTCTTTTACGTTAGCCCTTAAAACAACGTTGTCCCATACCGCGCTCCAATTCCCTACCCAGTCTTTTACATTGCCTGCTATTGCCTTTAACACGTCGCTGTCTCCGTTTATCAAATCATCTGTTGGTTCCAGCGTATCTGTTTTTGAGTTGTATTTCATCAGGTCTACGAATCCCCTTTCCCTCAAAGGGTCGTCTTCCCAGTGTTTTCTTACTTCTGTTATGCTCATAACTCTCCTCCACTTGTGCAGTCCGTCTGGGCTTTTTATTGGGTTTGCTACTATTATTATGTCGGTTGCCTTGAAACTTGTTCTTGGCACTTGTAGGTCGTTTACGACTCTGTCAAAAACTCCATAAGGACTGTCTCCATGTATAGTTCCTGCAACTACGTTTGCTAGTGCTCCTACTCTCATTGCTTCGTATAGAGCAAATGCTTCTTTGCTTCTTATTTCTCCAACTATTAGGCTTGAGTCTCCCATTCTTAGGCTTGTCCTTATTCCTTCGTCTGCGGGTATTTCTGTCCCTCCTGTTGTTAAGGCACTTCTGACTTTTAGTGGTTGTATGTTGTATCCTAAACTTCTAAGTGCTTCTGTGGGTAGTTCTAATGTGTCCTCTACAGTGATTATCCTATATTTTCTCATGATTTCAACTAAGTTTGCTCCTAATAATGATGTTTTTCCTGAGCTTCTTGTTCCTGCTATCAGCATAGTCCTTGCTCCGTCTATTAGGAAGCTCATGAGTCCTGCTGCCAGCGGGTTGATCATTCTGTTTTTTATGAATAATGGTAGTGTCCATGGTTTATCTCTGTGTCTCCTGAAAGTGTAAGATAGTCCATGAGGGTTTAGTGGGTTCTGTACTATTGCTACTCTTGCTCTTGCCCCCGGTATTTTTAGTTCTGTGTCAAGTATGGGGTTTGCCTCATCTAAAGGTCTCCCTGATAGCATTCTGAATTTTGATGCCCAGCTCTGTGCATCTGTTCTTGATGGTATTATGTTTGTTACGCATTCGTCATAGTCACCGTGCACTAAAAATATTGGCGTTTCTCCTATTGGTCCATTTATCGTTATATCTTGTACTTTCTCATCTTGTAGTAATATTTCAACTAAGCCAAATCCTACTGTATACCTTACTAATATCTCTGCTAACTCTGTAATTTCATCGTAGTCAAGTTCAATGCCTTTTGCTTCTGCCAGCTCTTGTAAGAGGTCTTTTCCTATGTTTGTGAATGTCGTTCTCATTTTTTCAGGTTCTAAGAATTCTTCTTCTCTTGGTTGGTGTTCTGCAAGCACTTGTCTTGCATAATCCAATAGCATGTATTTGTCTTCTGTTAGTTTAAACTCCGGTGGTGTTACATGATATATGTATTTTATGTCTTCTGGTATGCTTAGTATGTTTACTTCTGAATTCCCCAGAGTGTAAACATCTAATTGTTTCGCGTTGAGCGGTATCTGTGCCATTAATCTTGTGAATAAGAAGTCTGGTGTTATTGTTGGTTTGAATATGGTTGCGTATATGCTTCTGTCTCCAATATGGTATCCTGCCAGGTTTTGTTTTACTTTCTGTACCAATCTTGTTTGGTCGAGCATGTCGTGTATTTGTTGTAGAAGGTCTATGAATATCTGTTCTGATTCTTTTTCTTCTTCTGTGGTATATTTTTTTAGCTTTAGTTTCTCGTCTCTTATTACCCTCTTTAACTCAACATAAGCACCTAAAGGGTCGCTCCTTAACAAATTGAAAACGATGTCTTGTACTATTGCGTATCTTCTGGGTAGGTCTTGTTCTGTTGCTTCTGTTCCCATTGCTGCTATGCTCAGCGCTCTTTTCTGTTTTATCAGCCTGTTGTACAGCATTGCTATCTCATTTAGTATTTGTGTTTGTTCATAATCGTAGGAGTAATGCTTTCTTTGTGCAAAAACTATCCTGCTTGTTGATGGTACCTCTACTAACTTATCTATTGTCATTGCCATCACTATTGCATTGTCTTCTAAAGAAGGGAGTTCTGGCCAGTCCTCAACGTTTATCTTCATGACTTCTTCGTTGCCTTCTTTTATGATTTCATATCCCCATGTTGGTGTTTTTTTCTCGGCAGCCATTATCACCACTTTTTAATATTAACACAAGTTTTAATAATTGAGTTATAAATATTTATTTCAATTAAAATAGTTTTCGTTTTAAAAAATGGCAGAAGCAACTCAGGAAGTTAATCTATCGTATGTTCTTAGCGATCTTAATGCTCGCGTTAGGGTTCTTGAGAGTAAGTACAGCCTTTTTGGTGAGCGTTTGCTCGTTATCAATCAAAACATGATTGATGAATACAAAAAGCTTATGCGTGATATAAAACAGATAGAGTCTGAGCTTTCTGAGATGAAAAAAGAGGTTTTCTACCTCAAGGAGGTTTTGAATGATTTTAACAAAGAGTTCGACATGTTTGCGAGGAAGGATAACGTTAAGGTTTTAGAAAAGTATATTAACTTGTGGAACCCTTTGAATTTTGTTACAGAGAAGGAAGTGGTTGAGATAATAAAGAGGGAGGTTGGTAAAAAATCGTAGTTCCTACTGATGATGTCCTGGGGATGAGAAAAAGAGGTATGTCTGATGAGGACATAGTTGAGGAGCTGGCTAATAAAGGACATACCTACCAAGAGATTTCTGAAGCCTTGAATCAGGCTGATATCAAAATGGGTGTTGCTTCTGTGCCAAATAATTTTTCTGAGTTTGGTCAGATGCAGGAATCGGCTTTGAGTAAAGGTGCTGGCACCCCTTCGATTGAGGAGATACCTGCTCCTTCCCCTGGTGGTGAGACAACCGAGGAACAGCCTCAGACCCCCCCTACCATTGAAACCCCTTCTATGCCCGCTGCAGTCCAATATGCCCCTCAGGCCCCTTCTTTGTCTAGTGAGGACATTCAGGAGTTGATTGAGTCTATTATTGAGGATCGTTGGCAGCAGGTGGTTGCTAGCGTTGGTGATATTAGTTTGTGGAAGAGTAAGGTTGATGATGATTTGGTTTCAATCAAGCAGGAGATTTTGCGTGTTGAGGACAGGATGACAAGGTTGCAGGCTTCTCTTATTGGTCGTGTTGATGAGTACAGCAAGGCTATTTCTAAGGTTGGTTCTGAGGTTGAAGCCTTGGAGAAGGTTTTCCAGAAGATTATGGATCCTTTAACTACAAACATTAAGGAGCTTAATAGGATTACTCAAGAATTGAAGAAAAAGTGATTTTATTCTGGTGCCCCTATAAGTCGTATTGCTTGTGATGCTATTATTAAAAGAAGGAACATTCCTAATATTTTTGGGCTGAAAACTATGTTTCCCACAGTTACAAGGAAATGTTGTTGTCCTGTCGGTGGGGGTGTTGTGGTTCCAGTTGTGGTGGTTTGTTCTGTTCCTGTCGGATATGGATAAGGTCCTTGTGTTATGGCTGCTATTTTTGACCCAAATACTTGTGTGAACGCAATTATTAACCCTATTATGAGTATTATCAGTATTGTCCACACAGTTCCGCTTTCTGACATGGCATCTGATATCGTTTCTGCTTTAACTCCTAAGAACATAAAAACAAGTAGTAGTGACATTATCACGACAAGTAGGATTACCAGCCATGGTGTTATTACAGTTATCAGTTGCCTTGCATCAGATACGAACATGAAGAGCATCGCCACACTGAATGCTATTAATGCATCTATCCCCGCGTTAGCACCGAATATCTTTGTCTTTTGGAGTATTGCAAAGAATACTGTAAAAACAAAAAGGAAGATGAATACTGGTATGAAGTAATTCAGTATTCCTATATCCAGTATGGTTGCCATTTAACCTCAGCCCTGCCCTCCTCTGAGGGCATCTCCTATGTCCTTGAATCCTTTAAAGAATCTATATTCTTGTTCGCTTTTCTTTTTTGCTACCAAGAACCATATCACTACGAGTAGTGCTGCTAGCCCAGCAATTATTTCTATGTCTTCTTGTGTTATGTCTAGCCAGTCGGGCAGCCATTCTATTCCTTCCTCTTCTGCTGCTTGCCCTAAACCCCAAACAACTCCTACTATTGCTATTATGAAAAACACGAATAGCAGTCCACCACCCCATTTGTCTGACTGTATACCAAAGATCCCTAGTACGATGAGGAATGCTACTATTACCAGCACGAACATTGATACGTTTGGTAAAAATCTGTTCATTAAAGATACTAAGGTTGTGCTCCTCACCATCAAAAATCCTGCTACCAATGCTATTACTATGTTAAATTTATGGCTGTCTTTTCCAAATATGTTTGTTTTTTCAAGTATCCCGAAGATTATAGTAAAAATCAGGAAGAATGGTAACACAACTTCATAGAATCCTGCTGACTCAAGGTCTGATATTATGCCTTCGAAGTCTATGCTTTCTAGTACCATTTTTATTCACTACTCCCTCCTTTTTTTCCTCCGCTGGTTATGAATAATATTGCCCCTATAACCACTCCCAAGAATATGAGTGTCATTCCTGCTGTTGATGTCCAAAAGTCAAACCCGAACATGTCCCAAAACTCTTCCCACCAGCCTACAGCATTTAAGAATATTAAGATTATTCCAACGAATAGGCAGAATATCAAAAATATCTTTAGCCCTTTGTGTGTTTCGAAGCTGAATTCCTTGTCGCTCATTATGAATCCCACAACCATCATAAGGCTCATCAGTACAACCAATAGCAGTGCTATTTGTGGTAGTGATATTTGTAATGATTCTACTAATCTTGGTGTTGCTACAAAGAATAGTGATATCACAAACGCTATCATTGCGTTTATGTTTGTTTTTGGTTTTTTGTCTTCTGTTTGTCCGAATATTCTTGTTTTTTCCAGAACTCCAAATGCTACTGTGAATATTAGCAGGAATGGTAGTATTATGTCGTAGAAACCTAAGTCTTTGAGGAACTCTAGCCCTCTGCTTAACGGAGTTACCATGTTGTAATAAAAAAATTAACTAGTATAAAAATGTTGTTATTTAGGCTCTTCTTCTGACTCTTCGTACGTCGGTATCGCTTGCTTTGATATTATTACCACATCGCCAACTGATTTCACGTACTGGTGCGGTACAATTACTCCTTTTGCTCCTCCTAGAATTTTGCTCAAGAATGAGTTTCTGGATGCCCTTATCCTCCAGCCGTGTACCTTGTTAGCAGCAAGGATCGCTTCTTCTATGTCGCCAAAGTATTCGCCAGTGTCTGTGAAGACCTTCATGTCGTACAGGTCCGTTACTTGCTTCATTTTTAGCATAATTCATCTACCTCCTGTTTTTCGTGTGAAGAAAAAATTTTTAAGTATTTAAAGATTGTTATTCTCGATGATTAAGTTCAGGAATCTTGTGGTTGTAGGGACTTCTCACGTTTCTATGGATTCTGTGAGGGAGGTTGAGCGTGTTCTCTTAGAGGTTAAGCCTGAAATTATTGCTTTGGAATTGGACTTTCCGAGGTTTAAGTCCTTGTTGTCACCTCAAAAGCGTAAATTGTCTTTTAGTGATATTAGGCATTTAGGTGTTCGTGGCTTTCTTTTTAACCTCGTGGGTGCTTGGGCTGAGAAGAAAATTGGCGACATTGTTGGTGTTTCCCCTGGCTCTGAGATGCTTAAAGCAGTAGATATTTCAAAAAAAATTGATGCAGACATTGCTTTGATCGATCAGGACGTTTCTGTCACCCTTAATCGTTTAATCAAGGCGATTACTTGGAGGGAAAAGTTTAGGTTTTTTTATGACTTGGTTAAGGGTTTTTTTGTTCGCAAGCCAATTGTTAAGTTTGACTTGAGGAAGGTGCCTCCAAAAGAGGTTATTGATTTGCTAATTTCAAAGGTTAAAAAGGACTACCCTTCTTTTTATCGTGTCCTGATTGCTGAGCGTAACGTTTACATGTCGAAAAACTTATATAACTTGATGTCTCTTGGTAAGAAAGTGGTTGCTGTTGTTGGTGCGGGTCATGAAGAAGAGCTAGTTGAGCTGGTAAAAACTTATGATGCCCCGCAGAAAACCAAGATTGTAATGCTGCAGCATCAGAAAAATGGTTAGTTTTACGAAAAGAGAGGTGTGGTACTTAATTTTTGCTACTTTAGCTCTTGGTTTTGTTTTTGGCTTTGATGATGGCAGGCCTGAATTTGTCTTGTCTTACTGGTTGCTTAATTTTTTTCGTGTCTGTCTTGCTTGTTTTGCTGTTCTTCTTGCTTATGCCTTGGCTCAAAAACTCGTTGCCAATCATTATGGTTGCTCTGCTGAGTTTTCTTTGTGGACCGTCCAGCGTTATGGCTTCCGTCCTTACGCTAAGTTCAAGAGGCCTTTCCCCATTGGTGTTTTGATTGGTTTTATTGTTGCTGTACTTTCTCAGGGTAAGTTTTTTTTCGCTGACATGGCTTCCGTGAACTTTATGGAGCAACGCCAGAGGCGCATCGGTCGTAAGTATTTGAACGTTACTGCTTCTGAAATTGCAAAGATTGCTTTGGCAGGTGTTTTTGCTGCTTTGTTGATTGCCCTTCTTGCTTCCATTTTGAATCTCGGTAAAGAACTTGTGTTGGTGGCCTCTCTTTTTGCTGTTTATCAGATGCTTCCACTTCCTAATCTTGATGGTATAAAGATTTTTTTCGGCTCCCTGCCAATGTTTGCTTTTTCTGCTGCCTTTGTTTTGTTGTGTGCGATACTCCTTAACTTCATCAGCGGTTTTTCTGCTGTGTTTTATGCTTTTATTGCTGCCAGTATATTTTTTATTCTGTTTTTTTATTATAGGGTTTATTCTAGCTGAACAGGCTTATTATTCCTTTTTGTGTCAGCCATACAGCAGCAACCCATGTCAGTATATTGAACCATCCGTAGAATGCAGCCACCATTATAACCCCAGCAGCTATGTCTGCCCAGCTTGTCACGCTTTTTATGAATATTATACCTTTTATTATTAAGTAAGCGGCAAGTGTTAGCACCATTATTTTTGGTGCTATGTTGAATTTCAGAAGTAGTATGCTTAGGGCAGCTAATAAGTCCACCACGCCCAGTATCTTTACTACCATACTTTTTTTGCGGTGTTTGTTTTTTATATCTTTTTGGGTTTTTCACTGAATTCCATTTCTATCCCACCAACCCACTTTGCTATTAGGTTGTAGAGCCAAGCTCCCACCACCCCACTTACTAACCCAATTAGCCCGTAGAAGATTGGTAGTATTATTACAGACAGGTATCCCATTGCTTGGAATAATGTTGCTTCTGGGGTGACTTCTGTAGACCGCATTGTACCCCCCGTTGCTGTTGCCAACGCTACAAGAATACCCACAAATAGTCCCATTAAGGCCATTATTATGGCTTGTATTTTTGCTACAGACCAAACTCCTAATTTTTTTAGTATAACCATCTTCAAATTTATGATTGCATGTATATTTAATATTTTGCTTCTGTTTCAGATAAGTTTTATATACTTTTGCCTTTTCTTCTTCTATGGGGGTATGGTGGTGATTTTTTCTCCACTGAGAGATTTATGGAACTGAAGAATTTTAAGCCTAGGCTTTATCAAGAATCAATTTTTAATACTTGTAAGGGTAAGAATTGCCTTGTTATTCTTGGTACAGGACTTGGTAAAACAGCTATAGCCATGATGTTAGCTGCTTATCGTCTTGACCTTTATCCTGGTTCAAAAATTTTGATGATCGCTCCTACAAGGCCTTTGGTTGCTCAACACTATGAGACTTTCAAGAAGCATTTAGCTATCGATCCCAATAAAATTGTTTTTTTTACCGGTCATGTCAAACCTGAAGACCGTGCAGAATTGTGGAAGAACGCTTCGCTTATTTTTTCAACGCCTCAAAGTATCAGTAATGATATAGTTAGTAATCGTATTTCTCTTCAAGATGTTTCTGCTTTGATTATTGATGAAATTCAACATTGTGTTGGTGATTACGATTATGTTTGGATATGCAAACAATACGATAAAGTTGCTAAATTCCCGAGAATTATTGGGTTGACCGCTTCTCCGGGCAGCGATGTTGATAAGATAATGGAAGTTTGCAAGAATGCGTTCATAGAGGACGTGGAGATCAGAACAGAGGAAGACCCTGATGTCAAGCCTTACATCAAAGAAGTTGATATAGATTATGTTTTGGTAGATCTACCTGAGGACTTTAAGGTAGTGCAAAAGTACTTTAATGACTGCTTGAAGTTAAAAATGCAGAAGTTGAAGGATTATGGTGTGTTCACCTCTGTTAGTAATCTCTCAAAAAAGGACTTGCTATCGATGCAGAAGGACTTACAACGTAAGATTATTTCAGGAGACCGTGATTTTATGCTTCGCAATGCAGTTTCCGTACTTGCCGAAGTTATGAAGGTTCATCATGCTCTCGAGCTTTTAGAGACTCAGGGCATTTCTTCTTTGTTCAGTTACATGCGTAACTTGTTTGAGAGTGCTAACAAAACAAAGGTTAAGGCTGTTAAGCGTCTTGTTAAGGACCCTAATTTTAAGTCTGCGTATGTGAAAACACAGATTATGTTTGAGGCCTCGCTTGAACATCCCAAACTTGATGTTTTAAAATCAATTATTTCTTCTGAAGTTAATAAGAATCCTAATGTTAAGATTATAGTTTTCAATCATTATCGTGATTCGGTAGCAAGGTTGGTTGATATTTTAAATAGGATAGAGGGTGTTAAAGCGAAATTGTTTGTTGGTCAAACTAAAAAAGATGGGACTGGTCTTTCTCAGAAAGAGCAGTTAAAAATTCTTGATGAGTTTAAGCAGGGTGCTTACAATGTTGTTTGTATGACCTCTGTGGGTGAGGAGGGGCTTGATATAGTTGCTGTTGACTTGGTTATATTTTTTGAGCCTGTGCCTTCTGCAATTCGTTCTATTCAAAGGAGGGGTCGTACCGGCAGGCAGTCCAGCGGCCATGTTGTTGTTTTGGTAACAAAAAACACTCGTGATGAAGCTTATCGTTGGACTGCTCATCACAAAGAGAAGAGGATGCATCGGATCATCGCAAATTTGAAAAAGAAGCTTCAGCTTCAGTCTGACAAGCAACCCACTCTTGCTTCATTTATTGGTGCTAAAGAATCCGCTTTCAAGGTTTTGGTAGACTCTCGTGAGAAGTCTTCTAACGTTGTCAAGGAGCTCGTCAATCTTGGTGTTGATGTTTCTATGCAAAACCTTCCTGTTGGTGACTATGTGATCTCCGATAGGATAGGTATAGAGTTGAAAACCAAGGAAGACTTTGTCAATTCTTTGATTGATAAAAGGCTTCTTGCTCAGATTAAGGAGCTGAGGAATAATTTTGAGTCTCCACTTTTGATTATCGAAGGTGAGGAAGATATTTATGCTATCCGTAAGGTTCACCCTAATGCTATTCGTGGTATGCTCTCAAGCATAGCTATTGACTATAACGTCCCAATAATTTATACAAAAAATCCTAAGGACACAGCGGAGTTTATCCATACAATTGCTCGTAGGGAACAGGAAGGTAAGGAGAAGGAATTTCCTTTAAGGCTTGAGCGTAAGCCTTTAACTACAAAAGAACAGCAAGAGTACATTGTTGAATCTCTGCCTGGTGTTGGGCCTTCTCTTGCAAAATCTCTCTTAAATAAGTTTGGAAGTGTCAGTAATGTTTTTAATGCAAGTAAGGATGAGCTACAGGAGGTTAATAACCTTGGTCCGAAGAAGGCCGACGATATCCGACGCGTTGTTGATGAGAGTTACGAAAAATCTTGATGAGTTCATTCACATTTATGTGGTAAGACCGGTCTTTCATCTTTCCATTGTATCCTATTGTTGAGTTAGGGTCATTTATTATGAGTATGGTCTCATCAGCAGGTTCTGTATAACATTTTAATTCGGTCGCTTCAATTTTTTGGACGAGTTTTCCTTTTTTTCCAGCTTCTTCTTCAAGTTGGTTGCATATTTTTGTTATGAGTGACTGTTCTGCATTTTGTATTATAACAATGTTCCTTCTTTCAGTAATTTTGAAGTAATTTTGAACAATGTCCCGTGTTAAATTGTCGTAGAACTCTTTTTCGGATTTTTTTTCCATTCCGAAAATTAATTAATAGTTTTTTTATTTTTTAAAGATTACTATTCTAAAGGATATACTTCTATGGTCTCGTATATGGGCCCTTTTGGTGTGAGTGTGCTTTTTATGAGCTTGAATTCTTTGACTTCAAAGCACATACCATTGAATTTTAATTTGAGTTTTTCTTTCATCGCATTTTTGTCTCTTATCGATTTTACCCTGCCCAAGGTTAGGTGTGCCTTGAACCTTGTGTCTTTTGGGAACATGTCGGCTAATTCTGAATCTATCTTTTGTTGCAGTTCGTTTATCCTTCCTTTTATGCCGATCCATATGACTCTTATGTAACCCTCGTTTGGGAAGGCACCTAATCCTTCAAGTGTTGCTTCGAATTTTTTCATTTTTATTTTTTTGAGTTTCTCTTTTATTTGTTCTGCTTGCTTTTCAGTTATGTCACCTAAGAATTTGAGGGTGCAGTGGTATTCCTTGACTATGTTTATGTTACCAAGATTTGAGAATTGTTTTTGTATTTGTTTTATTTTCTCTTTATGCTCTTCAGGTATTTCAACAGCTATGAATGCTCTCATATTAACTCTGCTATTATTTTTGCGGCCAGCTTTACAGTCATTTGGTTTATATCCTTTTCAGGGTTTACCTCAACCAAGTCTACCCTTTTTAGGTTTTTTAATAATTTAATTCTTTGGATGAAGTAAATCAGGTCTCTTGCCTGCATCCCTGCCGGTTCCACATAACCTGTTCCCGGTGCTTGTGATGGGTCCACAACGTCGATGTCTATAGATATGTATAAAGCATCGAACCCCCTTGCTAATTCCATTATTGTATCACAAGTTTCTTCTATGTTTCCTCTTAATTCTTTCATTGTGTAGCACTTTATTCTTTTTTCTCGTATGTATCTCTGTTCTTTTATATCCATGTTTCTTATTCCTATAAGTATAAGGTTGTCTTTTTTCAAACTACCTTCTTCAATCAAAACTTTTATAAAATCCTCGTGGCTGGGTGGTGCAAAATTATTTTCACAGTCTGGGTGTGCGTCAAACATTATCAGCCCTGCATTCTTGTTTTTTTGCACTACCTTCTTGAATAAGGGGTATGTTATGGAATGGTCCCCACCGATAAAGATATCCCCTTCTTTCTCGAATATACTTTCGTTAGTTTCTTCTATGTTGTTTGGATCGACTCTAACTTCATCAACTTCATATGACAAGAATCTTCCTTGTTCATTGACAGACATTTTCTTTAAGTCTTCGACTATTTTTTCAGGGGCCTTTTCTGTCCCAATGTTCTTACCTAAGCTTCCTTGAGAACTGCTTACTTTAACTATTTTCATGTTTGTTAGAATTTTAGAAGGATATTTTAAGCTTGTGTTTTTAATATTTAAAACTTCATTACTCTCTGCCAGGGCTGTATCACCTTGTTATCTCATAAGAATTGACTTCTTCAAGAAGCTTTTTTGCCTTGGCGTTGGTCTTGAAGTGTTTTCTCACAGGTTCTATCAGCTCATTAACGTATTTTGCTGCAGCTTCCTTCAAGTCTAATGGGTGTATCTCACCATTAGAGTAAAATTTTACTAGCTCTCTATAATTTTCAACAGTTAAAGGTCCTTGTTTCTTTCTCTCTATGTTTATTTCTTTGAATTTTTCAAAGAGTATGTATTTGTAGTACTCCATGATCGGGTTCTCATGTATTTCTTTTTCGGGGCAGTAAGCTTTCATTATTTTCCTCTTTATTTCTTCTTCTGTGTCAGTCATGAATATTGCAGTGTCTGGTTTGCTTTTGCTCATCTTCATTTCTATAGTTTTTTCCACTGCATCTTTTCCTTCTGTTTCCACTTTTTGCAATCCTGCGAGCATGTGATGGCTTACTATTACTGGTTTCCACCAACCAAGTTTTGGCCCAATTTCTCTTGCCAGAACATTTACTTTTCTCTGGTCCATCCCCAGCTGTGTTATGTCTGCTTGTAATTGAAATATGTCTGCGCATTGCATGCATGGGTATAGTATTTGTGATGCTTGCATTACCTCTTCTTCCTTTCTTCCCATTATCTGCCCGCATCTTATTATCCTACTTAGGGTTGAGTTCCTTGCTATCTGCATGACTTTTTTCCAGTAATCTCTTTCTGCAACAAGGTCGTTTGCCCATACGAATTCAACCTTATCCAAATCCATTCCTGTGGTCCTCCACACTTCTATCAAGTATTTACCTACTGTTTGTATCTTGTTTAAGTCACCACCCATCTTGTTGTTTGCCCATGCGTGCCAATCTGCTACGAGCATTTTGAACTTTACTCCTGATTTGGTCATCTTGTTTACGTTGATGGCTCTCATTATTCCTTGTGCTATGTGCACCTTGCCAGAAGGTTCGAAGCCGTCATAGGCTATTGGGTGTGCCTTTTTTTGTAGAAGTTCTTTTAGTTCTTCTTCTGTGATTATTTCTTCGCCTACTTGTCTTATAAGTTCAAGTCTGGTCTCTGTGTCCATATTAGTTTGTTTAGAATTATTTATTATAAAACTTTCTGTTTATTCGCTGTGGTCACAATAACCATTGTCATTTTGGTCTATGTAGCTTTAACAAGATCCTGGGTAAGGGTCACTGATCATTCCTTTTGGGCAGTCTATGCTTGGTTCTTCTTGTGGTCGTTGACTCTTTATTTCAATTTGTGTGTCCTGTTTGCATCCATAAAACAGGATTTTGCAACCATCATTAGAATTATTATTTTTCGCATTTTTCTTGTTTTTTGAACATGTTTTTTGTCATGCAGATTATCCAGTCATAATGCAAAATTAAATGTGCCAGCACAAAGGCTGTTAGGAGTAAGCCGCTTCTGTCATGTACGGTGTTTATTCTTCTTGTTAATTCTACCCCCAAGGTTTTTGCCAGCCCGGGGTATTTTAGTATGCCTGTTGCTGCAACTGCTAAGAAAGTGATAGCCATCCCTATGTCCACAAAGTAGTTTATTTTTGGTTTATTCACGCTTATCATCTTTCCTTGGTTGTTTTTAAATCTTTTTTTTTAACCCTAACCGTACTTGGGTTTTTGCATTTTTTTTAGTATTACAAAAAAGGTTACCAACAATGCTATCACGAGTAGTATGAAGTAGAAGAAATATGCTGGTTCATAGAATTTTACGTGTTCTGGTTCTTTTGTTTCTTCTAGGCTTATGGTGTGTTCCTGTATTATTTCTTCCCTATTGTCTGTGTTTGCTACTTCAGTGTATAGTTGTAAATTCCTGAGTACTTCCCTAACATTGTCAGATTTTAAGTGATTCTCAAGTTCCTTGTCGCTTAATGTGTTGAGGTAATCCAAATCAAATTTGGTTTTTGGTTCAGCATAAACAGATAATGTACAAAACTTATAGTTTTCAGGTACGATCCCTTCATCACTTACTATCTTTATTGGGCATATAACCCTGCTTTCTTTTGCTACTGTGTAGAATGTCATGTTTGGGAAGTCTTTTATGTTTGTTATTTTGTTTACCACTGGTATGTCATGGTGTCCTGTTTTGAATATGTCTGCATAAACAAAGGGCAAGGTCAGGATAATTATCAAAAAAGTTAGTGTTTTCTGCATGCTACATTGTTATAAATAAATGTTTTTAAGTTTATCGCAAATTTTTCATTTTTTTCCAGGCGATTCTTATTAACCTTAAACTCAAGTTTATTTTTATGCTTTTTGAGATACTTTTAGCGGTGGTCGTGGGTTGTTTTTTGGGTGTGTTTACTGGGTTATGCCCTGGCGTTCATATCAACCTTGTAGCAGTTCTTATCCTTACCTACTCTGTTTTCTTCCTGAAGTTTGTTTCCCCTTTGTTCCTTGCTGTTGTTATCGCCTCAATGTCGATAACCCACACTTTTCTTGATACTATACCAAGCATTTTTCTCGGCGCTCCCGATTCAGATACTGTCCTTTCTGTCTTACCCGGCCATCGTATGCTTATCAAGGGTAGGGGTTATGAAGCTGTTATGCTTACTGTTGTGGGCTCACTTGGTGCGCTTGTTATTGTCATTGCTTTAACACCCCTCGTTGTTTTTGCTGTTTCCAAAGGTTACCCATTGATTAAGCCTTTCATCGGTTTTGTGCTTGTTTTTTCTTCTGCTTTCCTTATTTGGCGTGAGAAGAAGGGTAGGTATTGGGCTTTGGTCCTCTTCTTGCTTTCAGGTTCAGTTGGCATTCTTGTCCTCAACGTCCTCACTCTTAATGATCCTCTTTTTCCAATGTTGTCAGGCTTGTTTGGCACTTCAATGCTTGTTATTAGCGTCAGGGAAAATACTAAAATTCCTAAGCAAAAACATAAGAGTATTACCATTTCTAAAAAATGTTTCTGGCAGGCTTTGTTTTCTTCTGTGTTTTCCTCTTCTCTATGTTCTTTTCTTCCTGCTCTTGGCCCTACTCAGGCTGCTATTATTGGTTCTCAGTTTTGTAAGAGGTTAGGTGATAAGGGTTTTCTCGTCCTTGTTGGTGGCATAAGTACTGTTAACATGGCTTTGAGTTTTGTCTCTTTGTACGTTATTGGTAAGGCGCGGAATGGTTCCATAGTCACCATGTCAGAAATCATTAGTAATTTCAATTCTGACTTGATGATTTTGTTCCTTGGTGTTGCTCTTCTCTCTGCATGCATAGCCACTTTTCTTGCTGTTTTTTTTACTTCTAGATTCTCTGCTTGGATTTGCAGGGTTAATTACAAGGCTTTGTGCATTTCGATAGTTATTTTTATTGTCCTTCTTGTTATTTTCTTATCTGGGTTTCTTGGTCTCCTTGTTTTGTGTGTCTCTACTTTTGTTGGTTTGTTTCCCGCTTACCTTGGTATAGGAAGGAACCACATGATGGGTTGTCTTATCTTGCCTGTTATTCTATATTTCTTTTTATGATAATACTTTTATATTCTGCTTTGCTGTATATAAGTATGACTGGGAAACACCGCAACCTTGTACTTAAGCCAGGGTATACTTATTCAGTTGGTACTAAGCTGAGGCTTGAGGGGATAGTTAAGGAAAATAAGGAAACACTTAAGCACATAGTTAGGGTTAGCGCTAAAAAAGGTAACGTTAACGATGTCTATATTCTTTATGGCTCAGAGCCGAAGAGTTATTTGGGTCAGCTCATTGAGGTTGAGCGTGTTGAGAAAGATTTTATGAGGAATGTGTATTATCTCAGACCTGTTGGTGAGCTTGGTAAAGCTAAACATGTTTCTTAAATCTTTTTCTTTTTTTATCACCTTCTTCTATGACGAGTACGCCAACGTACCCACATTTTTTACATAAGTATTTACCGAAGTGCGCCCCCATGTATAAAGTTACCTCTTCAGATTTGCATGATGGGCATTTTAGAACCATTTACCCAGACCTTCTTGTTTCTCTGTTTCCTTTCCAAAAACGCTTTCTATCCTGTTTTTAGTTAACTCTAAAGTCTGCACCAAGTAAGCTGGTAAAGAATATTTTTCAGCCAAGTACATGGATGGTTCTAAATATTTGATTATGCTTCCATGCGATATGGTGAATATTATCCTCCCTCCGCATTTGCATCTTCCTGTTAATGGTGGTCTTCTGTATTTTTGGTTGCAGTCAACACACCTGAATTCTTGCATCGAAAATTTTCTTAGGTTCCCTCTTATGTCTCTGAGCAAATGCTTTTCTATTACAAGTCTAGCAACGTCTGTTTCATCGACAGCTCTTATTTTTTCCGCTAATTGCACCTGTTTCATTATCTTTTCGAGCATAGTTGGTATGTTTTTGTATGCACTTCTTGTTACACCTTCGTTTATGTCTGTGGTATCATGTGTAAACCCATAATCGTAATACTGTTTTTCTGTCCCAAGCCTGTGTTTTAGTTGTTCTATTTGCACTTCCCACGGGTACTTGTATTCTTGTGCAGCTTCGTACAATTCTAATGGATATTCATAAACCACATCCATGTCGAACACCATATCATCAACTTCGCTTGGTATTATCCTTGATGATAGTACAAGTGGTGCGTCTTGTACAGCCCCTCTGTGCGAAGGCAGATAATTCCTTGAGAAGTTTATGAGTACATCTAACAAAAGTATTACGCATGCTTCGTCACCGTCTGCATCTCTCCTCATCAAGCTGTGGAGTAATGGGTGGGCCATGAACCCTTGTGTTTTTGAAAACCCTACTATTCTTGCCACAACCCCTGCTGATGTGTGTGGGCTCATTCCTAGTACCAAGTGTCCAACTAGGTCCTTTTCGTTTTTTAGGTTGTAGAATTTTTTCATTCCGTAAAGTTTCACCAGCAAATCATCTATGAATTTGGATGTTCTGAATAATACCTTGTCAGCACCTTCCTCTGGTCCTTCTG
>JAWABC010000006.1:0-24209 GCA_038884815.1 Candidatus Nanoarchaeia archaeon
TAGTCAGGCTTGTCTGATATGCCACCACCGTTTGTTATAATGAATTCTGCATACCCACCCCCTCCTGGGATGTAATTAGCACGGTGGGCATAACCAAAGAACCCGCCATAAAGATTGCTCTGTATGGCCCTTATTAATGCATCCCTCTCACCAGCCCCTGTACCTCCAGTACCTTGTCCAAAAAAAGTTGAGATCCTAGGTGAGGGATATTCAGTGTCGTCACGAACCTCTAATTTGCTGGTAGGTGATGCTGTTCCAATACCCACATTTGTAGAGTTTATAAACAGCACTTCCCCATACTTACCGCCACTACCATCGCTTAAATTCACCAAAGTTTCTGTACCAACAACTTCGAGCTTTGCACTTGGGTTTGTTGTGTTGATGCCAACGTTGCCGTACTCATCCACTCTTATCTGTTCACTACCTCCATAGCCCAGTGCAGTATAAGGTCCTGCTCCATTGCCTAAGTATAAATATGCACCATCAGTTGCGTAGATATAACTGCCCCATCCGCCTTCTATCATCATACGGTGGGGTGTGAACATGTAGAGCCGTGGGTAATAAACCTCTTCTTGTATGTACCCATAACTTAGGTCACTTGTACTCATGAATTGTAGTCGTGAATCTGGTGTGCCCTCGCCTAATTGAAGGAGGGCTTGAGGATTTGATGTTCCTATACCGACACTGCCAGTTTCTGTTATAACCATATTTTGTCCGCCTGTTTGGTTGTGGAAACTTATGTTCCCATCTTTTGAAATTATGCTATTGGTTGTTATGTTGTCAGCTGCTATTGATACGTCTCCAAGATAGCTTGTACCTGTAACGTTTAAGTCACCAACAACATTCAAAGTGTGAGTAGGCTCTGTTGTGCCTATACCTACTTTACCACTACCTCTAACAACGAAATCAGATTCATTTTTTACTTTAAGGACGATTGCTGCTAAGTCATGAGGATATGCTCCCTCTATTACTGTAGCACCGGCACCACCATAATAGTACGGACTATTTTGGGTGTAATAAAAAGAAGACATAGTGAACCAATCGTAATCACCAGCATGAACCTTACCAAAAACTTTTATATTACCCTGAACGTCAAGCTTATCCCCCACACTTGGTGTTCCGATGCCCACACTACCTTCAAAGAAGTTCTTAGAATTAATACCAGCTGAATAAATATTATGATTATTTTCTGAAACTGGAAAAGCAGAATAATCTTCTATATACAATCCAGAAATGTTACCAAACTCTCCTGTCCAGCTTGAAGCAGTAGGTGCCTTTATCAGCACACCATAAGTATCATTGACGTAAACATTTCCACTACCATACCCAAACGGCTGGAATAATCCAGCAATTAGGTTTGTTGCATTAGCACCCACCATATTATATGCGGTATACGCAGTAAACATACCACCCACTACATTATCTGCTACAGTGTTATCACCTGTTATAGCTGCTGACGCACGAATACCCTTTATCTCGGATATATTTTTTGAGTCGGCATCATTGTTGTTTGATGAGGCAGTCACTTGCATACCTATAAGATTAGAAATATTGCTAACGTCATCATGGTCAACTGATAAAACCATACCTATATTTGAGGTTCTGCTATAGGGGTTATTGTTGTAAGTAGGAGTTGCATAGATAGCATATAAAATATCGTTGTCTGCTGCAGCATTTAAAGTTGGTGTAATTTTTATGCCTGACCCCCATCCACCTGAAGTTGTTATTGCCTTAGAAATGTCTATACCAACATTTTGGGAAGGAGTAACACCAATGCCTAAACTGCCAGCTGGGTCAACTATGAATTTTGGTGTTGTACCATCAGAGATGTTCAAATAGGCATCATTAACTGCCGAGGTGTTATCAATAACTTGACCGGCCACAAATGTATTTGATTGGTTGGTCACAGCAATATTGGTGTAATCTGGAATGCCACCCTCATCACTACCGCAAACAATCAAACCATCAGCAGTGGTATCTAAACTATCACAATTCCTGACATTGGTAAATATACCACCAGTTGCATTAATATCACCCACCACACTTAATTTATGAGTTGGAGTTGTGGTGCCGATACCTAAGTTTCCAAGATTATTAATGTAAGAATTATCTCCTGAATCTAAATAAACTCTAGTTGTACCATCACTAGTAATTTTTAAGGCACTATATCCTCCTTCCCTTTCTATATTCACAATCCCATTACCTGCTGAAAGCTGAATGCCTCTATTCCAACTATCTCCATAAATTGCAGAACCTGTACTCGAGAAATAAATATTACCAGTAAGGGTTTGATTACCTATAATTGTGAGCGCTTCTGTCGGTTCTTCTGTGCCAACACCAACCATTTTAGTTATTGGATTTACAAAAAAGATAGAGGCTGCTTCAAAAAAGTTTGTTGTGTTAAGGCTGTCAGGGAAGGTGTAATTTCCAAACTCAAAAGTTCCTGAAGATATTGATGAAGCTAGGTGACCTGGGTCAGCCGCATATATGCTAAATGAAGAAAGTACAAGGAGGGACATCAACAAAACGGAGGCAAATTGCTTCATTCTTTATCCCTCCTCATCTTAGTACCAGAATTCCTCAAATCTTTCAGAATAAGACTCTTGATGTAATCAGCCTTTGAAACGCCCATACTATCAGCTAGCTTAGAAATTATCTCATCGAGCTTCTCAGTCATGGTAAACCTTATTTCCGGCATTTTAGTATTATTAATGGATTAAATATGGATTAAATATGTATTATTTATGTAGCAACTTATTTAAATAGTTTTCGCTTTAGAAAAAAGTTTTTAAGGAAAGAATTAAATCAAAAAAAGGTCAACCAGTGACGTTGGTTATTGTGTAGTTAACATTCCTCACCATAACCTCTTGAACACATACAGGCTCTATGCATTGGGTTAGGGTTGTTGTGTCAATCATGTTTAAAGGAACAAGTTGCTTTGTATTGTTGATGTTGACCGTGCAAACGATCTGATTGCTGTCCGTAGGAGAAGTGTAACAATTTTGATTGATCCATTCTTCTGCAGTAACGACCTTGCCACAAGTAACAGTGGAGCATTGCCAATCTGCCTTGAGATAATTGGTGATGTCAAAAACAGCCCAGACAAGTAAGGCTAGAACTATCAATGTAAGAAACCATCTCTTTGTATTCATAAAACACCCCCTTACCTAATTTTTTAGGATGGTTAATATATAAAATTTTTTATCTTAGAACATATAAGACAAATAAACATGACCAAAAAGATTAATAAATTGCTAAAACAAAGAGAGGAGCATGCAAGACAGACTATTTGAAATGTTAGTACAGCAGGATGAGATTACTTGGCAAACTATCATTTATGACCTAATCAGGACGGAGCAGATGGATCCATGGGACATAGACGTTTCTTTACTAGCACAGAAATACATAGAAACGGTAAATAAGCTACAAGAGATGAATTTCTTCATATCAGGAAAAGTGCTGTTGGCATCAGCATTATTACTAAAAATAAAATCACACAAATTAATGGAAGAAGACATAGCAGGATTTGACAGCTATTTATTCAATACAGGAGAAGAAGAATTAAGCTTAGGAGACTTAGATGAAATACAAAGGTTAAGCAGAGATCAATTGCCAAAACTAACAATAAAAACACCTCAAGCAAGAAAAAGAAAAGTAAACTTACAAGATTTGATGAATGCGCTACAAAAAGCACTCGAAGTCAACCAGAGAAGGGTGATAAGAAGGATAAGGGAAGAAAAATTATTTAATCCGCCACAAATACCGGAAAGAAAAATAGAGATATCAAAACTGATAAAAGACTTATATGAAAAAATAATGAGCTTCTTCCACAAACAAGAAACAGTAACGTTCACAAAATTAGTACCTAGTGAAAGAAAAGAAGACAAGATAATGACGCTGATACCACTATTGCACTTAGACACGCAGGGAAGGATAAACATGGTACAAAACGAGCCATTTGGCGAAATAGAAATACGGAACATACAAATATGAACACTAAGCAGTTACCATAAACATTTAAAAAAGCCCGCTTCTTAAAAATATATAACAAAAAGGGAGGATTCAAAAATGAGTTTCCTAACTTATTTCAAACAAGGCGCAAAAATAGTCATGCTGGACAGGAATGCTATGAAAGAAATGGCAAAAGACAAAAAAGCAGCAACATACGGATTAATAACATTAATAATAGCAGGACTGTTGACTGTAGCATTAAGATATAAGGAACCTGGCTATGCTGGAATGCTGATGGTGTCACCGATATTCTTCATAATATGTATGGCAGCAATAACATTTGTTATACAAGTATTCGTCAGATTATTCCACGGACCGGTAAGACACAGGCAGCTTTTCAAAGTTTTATCATTAGGCTCAATAATGTGCTGGCTCTGGATACTGGTAACCATACCCGTACTAGGCATTATACTAAAATTGGCAGTACTACTGTGGGGAGTTGTCATGAGCATAGTAGCAGTGGAAGTAGTCTACAACATGAAAGCAAAAAAAGCAATACCAATAGTGCTTATACCATTCATAATAGCGGTAGCTGTTATGTGGATAGTAGGTATTATGATTATAAGAATGTACGTGCCAATCTAACTGTTCTCTTCTTTCTTCTTTTTCAAAAGCTCAAAAGTACCAAGAAGATCAATAACGTACTTACCATCCTCAAGTTTATATACTAACGGTTCGCCCTTAAACAAGTCAACCAGGTCAATCTCATACTGACCAGGCTTAAGAACACGAATACTCTCAATATCCAAAATAACAGGCTGAGTTTCATCAAGTGTTTCACCAACAATATCCATCACGTCCTTCTCAATCTTCTCCTTCTCTTCCTGCGTCAAATCGGTAGTAAGTTCCTTTGCGCGCTCTATGTCCTTACTGCGCATGTAGAAGAAAAAACGACCGCCGCAAGAGCAACCCTGCAACAACTCACTAGAACCATCTGGATAAAGCCGGCCACAACGGACGCACTGATGAGGCATCACTTCCTCCTAGACTTTTTTGGTATATAAGTTGTAAGCAACTCGATCTTGTTAGGATCGCGCTTAATCTCCTTGATGATAGAAGCAGGGCCAATTATAGTAATACCATCACGATTGCCCATGAAAAGCTTGAACACCATGCTCTTAAGGCCATTAGGAAGCTTCTGCTTCTTCTTGTATTCAGGATAAACAGTACAAAGTTCAATCCCCCTAAACCTCTTATCAACACTTTCCATGGTTTTTTGAATAAGCATAGACTCCTCATTAGGCGTCAGCCTGCCCTGCATCAAAACAATCTTCTCATCACGAACTATGTCAAGCAACTTCTTAATCTTAGCATCCTGACTCAAAGAATCAATCTCCTGGTAAGGAATAAACTGCAACGTCAACATTATCTCACCAACCTCGTCAAAGCTTTATAAAACTCATCAAAATTATGACCCTTCAAAGCAGAAATTCCTAAAACTTGATATTGTGGGAATGCTGCCTCAACCTTCTTGACATTGGCTTTTTTCAAATCAACCTTATTAGCTGCTACCAAAACAGGAATATTACGAGCAGCAAGGTTGCCTAAAATTGTTATATTAACCTGCGAATAAGGATTTTTTGTGGAATCAAGAACAACGATAACAGCATCCATGTTATCAAGCCACTTGATAGCATCAATAACACCTTTAGTAGCTTCCTTTGCACGCTCCTTAGCAAGTTTTGGGCTTAGCTTGAATTTCAAGAAGTCCTCATAATCAATTTTTGTGGCAATACCAGGAGTGTCAACCAAGTTAAAAGTCAACGTTTTATTACCAGATTTAATCTGAATCTGCTCCTTAATATTAATTTCACGAGTCTCATGAGGGATAGGAGAAACCTTACCCATTTCTTCACCAAGCCAGTCCTGACAGATACGGTTTGCAATAGAAGTCTTACCAGCATTAGGAGGACCATAAACACCCAGCTTAATAACCTTCTTTTTCTTAAACAAACCACCAAGAAGTTTATTCAAAAATTCAGTAAAATTCTTAATCATCCACTCACCAGTTTTTATTATGAGAAAAATATGACGAGGGGGTTATTAAATATTTCGCTGTTATAACTTATAAGTTAACCCTTCATAACACCAAGTGGGACCATACGGGCAACCTTGCTACCCAAGCCAACCTCATGAGACACTCTAACAACCTCATCAACGTCCTTGTAGACTTCATCAGCCTCCTCTGCCAGACCCTTCATTGAAGAGCCCTTGACTTCTATGCCCTTCCTTCTCAATTTTTCAACGATCTGCTCACCACGAAACTGCCTCAAAGCAGCAGACCTAGAAGCAAGACGACCGGCACCATGAGCAGTAGAGCCAAAACTTACCTCTTCAGCCTTTTTAGTACCAACAAGAAGATAAGAGGCAGTACCCATAGAGCCAGGAATTATTACAGGTTGACCAATTCTTCTATAGACTTCAGGAATCTCCTCTCTACCAGGACCAAAAGAGCGGGTTGCACCTTTCCTGTGCACACAAACACGCATCTTTTCACCATCAACAACATGGTCCTCAAACTTAGCAAGGTTATGACAGACATCATAAACCATATCCATACCATCAGAACTGCCCATAACCTTCTTGAAAACATCACGAACCCAATGAGCTATCATCTGACGGTTGCAAAAAGCGTAGTTGATGGCACAGCACATGGCAGAATAATACTGCCTACCAAGCTCTGAGTCTATGGGAGCATTAACAAGTTCACGATCAGCCAAATGCTTGAAACCATACTTCGACTCCATCTTCTGAATGTAATCAGAAGCTATTTGATGTCCAAGGCCACGAGAACCACAATGAATCATGATAGTAACCTGACCAACAGAATCAATGCCAAAAGATTTAGCAATTTTCTCATCATAAATCTTGTCAACCTTCTGAAATTCCAAAAAATGATTACCAGAGCCAAGAGTGCCGAGCTGAGGCATGCCACGAGCCAAAGCATTAGAGGAAACATCTTTAGGATTAGCACCCCTTATCCTTCCATTCTCCTCACACTTTACCAAATCATTTTTTGTACCATAACCGTTCTTCAAAGCCCACTCAGCACCACTCTCTAAAACATCAAACAAAACATCACGAGAAAGCTTTGTGATTCCAGCACGGCCAACGCCAGCAGGAACTTCCTTAAAGATTTCATCAAGGAGCTGCTTTCTCTTATTCGCAATATCCTTTTCTGTGAAGTTAGTTCTTAACAAACGGACACCGCAATTGGAAACAACAAATGAGTTAGCTATGAAGTTATGATGATCAGACTCTACACCAAAATCATAAACATAATCATCATAAGGTAATTCCTCCTTTTTTTCTATAGTATCCCAAACCATTCCGCTTTCTACCCTATTGTTTTGGATAAATGATTTAAAATCTGGGAAGTATAGCCCTCTCTGCTGAGCAATTCTTATGTTAGGTACCGAATTCTTTTTAAGAAAAACTTGCTTATTTTTTAGCCAGAACACAGCTAAATTAGCCAGAATCATCTTGTCCTTATTATATTCATAGCCTATGTTTGACCAAAGCTTAATCAAGTTATCTGGTTTTTGCAGTATCTCTAACCTAATCCTTGTTAACACCTTTTTGTTTACTTTATCATGCCTAAGTTTTATGATATTACTATCTACGTCAAATTCTTTTAATAATGACTGAATCTGTTCTAAGAACTTTATTCCCGATTTAATGTTTTTATCTGATTTGTTAACAGACAAAATAGGGCAGTAGAAATTGTAGTGATGATTAGTTATTGTAGAGGGGGAAGAGAGCTCCGCTCCAAACAAAGCTGATAAAAAAAGCCTTTTTTGCCATTTTTTAAGATTTGACACCCAGTCTGGCAATATATAATCTTGACGGCTCCTGTTCCCTATAGGTAACCCTAACAATTCAAATAACCTGGCTAAACTAGTAGAAGTGATTTTAAAGCTGCATTCAACTCTGCTGAAATCATAATTTTTATACTGGGTTTCAATTTTATGGTTTCTCTCTCTTTTGTATACCTTTGATGGCTTAAAGCCCAATTTTTCTATATCTTCCCTTATGCTCTCTAAATCTTCTTCTTTTCCATAGAACCAAATGGTACCTTTTGTTTTTGTAAAATAGGATGTACCATCGCCTAGAATAAAACCAAATAATTTTAATAGGAAGGGTAATTTAGGGTTATTTGTTTTTAATGGGAGCAAGTCTTTAGATTTTAAAGAGTTGATTATCTGTAGTTTTGATGTTTTTGATAATTTTAATGAATTTACATCATTTTCTTCTAGAAGAGATATGCTATCTGGTTCTTCATAGATAACACCCTGGAATGGAAAAACTGCTATTTCACTACCTTCTTTAAGCTTCTTTAACTCAACCATCCCAGATTTTGTATAAAATGGATGATCTCCCGTTGAATTTATCTCATATCCAGCAGAAGTTTTTACTTTATACAATTTTTTAACTTTCTTCTTCATGAATAGAAGAATATTAGTATTTTTTACTTTTTTGGTATAATTTAAACACTTGATAGAATCGTTACTAAATGTATTTTCAAAATTTTTTATACTTCTAACTGCTCCAAACTCATCAAGTACTTTCGTATCTTTACCCAGGCAGTTTATATCGTCTTAGGGAACCAAGTTTTTCTTTAGTTCTATCCTACACCGCCTGGTGAAATGATTCCTTCTTCCAAATCAAAAGCAGCCACTCCACCAATCGGAAACCCGTATAAGGCTAACTAGAATTTCTAATTTCTCTACGTTAGTATCCTTCGTGGGCATCCGGCATGGTAAGCGAGTGCTTTATTATACCTGGTAAGGTTGCTACGTTAGCAGCCTGCTGTAGTGTTCTGTCTTCCCTGATTTTTTTCATCAGGGCTTCGGAAGCAAAGATGATTGCGGGAACACGCATCTCGCCTTGCTTCTCAATCTTCCAAGTATGGTCATTAACTTTTTTAGGTTCCATAAATTAATTTATATTTTTATATTTTAAATAGTTATTGGTGGCAGGTGGCAGTCTCTATGTATTGAACTTTATCCTCAATAACTGTGAAAAAGAAGAAACTAATACATTACCATTTTTAGAAATCACAAATCAACAACAACCTGAACAACAAACTTATTCTTAACTTTCTTAACAAACATCTGGTTATAAGTAACAGCCTTAACGGAACCAAGCAGTTCATACTTTTCTCGAAATTTATCACCCATAACCTCAGAAGTCAAAAAATAATTTTCACCTTTCTCAACAATTTTAAGTTTTTTGACATTATTTAAAAGAAAATAGTTTGTGTCAAGGAAATAAAGAAGCTTCTCAAGGAATTTGTAAAGCAAGGCGTTATAGTCAGGAGCCTTAACAGAAATTTTTTTTGTAATCTTTTTGTCAATAGATTTTGTGTCAACCATTATGGAAAACATGGCAAGGGCAGCATTAGAAAAAGCCTCATCAAGGGTTCTGCCATAAGCTTGAAATTTTGCGTCCGCTGTGTGAGGAAGAAACCTGAACTTCATTGTACCACTTTACAAGTATTCTTATCAGGAAGATTCTCTGTAGGCTTGTTCCACATCCAGAAACGAATTATCTTAGGGCTCTGCTCAGCGAGAGAAGGCCCTACACTCGAAGCTATAAAAACGTCACTCATGTAAACCACCTTATCAAAAGGAGTGGTTGTTACGCAAGCACTGGTATTCGTGCAAATGGCACAAACAAAATCGTAATTGGGAGGCATATTCTTCTTAATTGTTGCCTCAACCACATCAGAAGGATCGGAAGTTGTTATTATTGTTGTTCTAAGTTCTTCATTATTAGAAATATCACTAATTATGAAGCGCTGAGCATCCTGAACGGCAAGAGGAGGGGTTGGCTTAGGCTCAACGTACTTAGGGATTATAGTATAAAAAACAACAAGAAGTAGAATAATGGCAATTATCGCTTCAAGAGTCTTCAAATAACCCCTTTTATTCATAAAAAGGAATAAAATAAAGTATTATTTAAGTTTTGCTGAATCACCAAACCCTTATTGTAACGTTAACAGGTACCAAAACAGCATTAGGTTCCAAAACCCAGTCATGATAGGAATTGGCAAAAACGTTGATGTTTGGAGCAAGCTCCACGTTGTTTATGTCCAGTAGGCGGTTGTTATTGCTGACCTCTGTAACCAAAACAGAAAAATCCTTATCAACTGGAAAGTTCCATCTTTTCTTCAAAGTAGAATAGTCCTTAATATCAGCAAGCTTGTTGTGGGAGAAACCAGTAAGGGTTTCTGTAACACCAAACTCGTAAGTGAAATTATGGGGCTTAATAGCAGGATCATAAAAAGGGTTGTTATGATTTTCAGGAATAGATGTTTGATAACCAGAGTAATCAACCTCACTTGAGTTAAGAAGGTATACATAGATGGATGACACTTTGTTAAATGTGTAGTAAAAACGCAAATAATCCTTTTTAGTTCCAGTTAATTTGATGTCAAAATTAATAGGTTTACTATCATTTGAGAGCAATAAGAAATGTTTTGAACTTCCAACACCAGGAGGTAAATCAACGTTTTCTATAGACAGCTGATAAGTACCCGGAGGAGGAAAATAAGAAGGGTTAGGTCTGATGAACAAAACAGTCCTCTCAATGTTATAAGAAGCATCCTTAACCAAATTTTCATCCACTATACTTAAGAGATTACTTTGAGAATAAACAGGTTGAGTGCCCGGTCTAAGAAAAATAAACATTAACAAAACATAAACAACAAAAAGACCTATGCTAATAGCCCAATCGACGTGAGAAGCAACACCTTTTTTCATATTAAATACCTCCTTTAGCCGTGGTAACTATCAAAGCAGAAATAGTCATCAGTATAAGGGAATGAAGCAAACCCTGCTTGACAGTTCCTTCGGAAAACTTGCCTACCATAATACCAGCAAAAAAAGCCTGAATCATAATTAAAGAAAAAAACAGCCTGTCCATGTTAATATCTTGACCACTACTACCGAAAAGGCCGCCTGCAAGACCAGAGGCGGCAAGACCTTCTGTCATGGAACCTGAAACGTTACTCAAAAGGGGAAAAAGCTTAATCTGCAAAAGCAACATAATACCAATAAAAACAAAAAACACAATATAACCTTGAACTATCTGGGAATACGTGGAAGACTTACGCTCAGCCTTTATTTTCTTAACCTCAACAACGGAGTTTGTAACAGACTCTAAAACATCCTCCATGTCACCACCGCTCTGCTCAGCCTCGATAACAATAGCGACAGAACGCTTTATCACAGAGTTTTTAGTGTCATTAGCAAAAGTAATCAACGCTTCATGAACTGGAATGCCCCACTCAAGCTGGTTAGAAAGCTTAGAGGTGTAAGGAGTAAGGGCGCCATAATCCTTTTTCGCTGCATGAATTATGGCTTGGGGAACAGAAATGCCAGACTTAACAGTACCTACTAAAGCACGAACAAACTCCAAGAATTTAAGCTCTATGTCCTTCTGTCGTTTAGACTCCTTAAAAAAATCATACCAGAACTGAGCCCAGCCAACGCTTATTGCCAAAACCAAGAAGGCATAAAACCAACGCTTAAGAGGAGGGTTGTTGTAAACAAACAAAATATCAAGAACTATTAAAAAAACTGCAGCTGCAATTCCGATAAGATACTGGCTTTTGAATTTCATTTTAAGTACTCGGCTGGATCATATTCAAAAAGATGATGAAACCAATGTTCAAAAGTGGAATCAAACCATAAGTACCAATTGAAGCAATAGTTGAGATGCTAACACCCATAAAGTCAGTACCAAACATACGGATGATAGCAAGCGTGATGAAAAACAATAAAGGAGCAGCAATCAAAATACCTGTGTAAACGTCAGAGTAAGTGCCCAAAGTTTCAACATACTTCTTACGCTCAAGCTTGTAATTCGTCATAATCTCATCAGCCTTGGAGTTAAGGAAAGACTTCAAATCACCACCACTCTCAATAGTCGTAACAAGGCCGTTAAGAAGATCCCTAAAATCATTTGAAGGCGTGGTTAGAGAAACTGCACGCAAGGCAGTGGTAAGGTTATAGCCAAAAAGGTTAACGTAGTTAACAATCTTTTTTATTTCGCCCTCAATCCCCTTGTACTCACCAGAACTCAAAATCAGGTTAAACATTGAAATAGGCTGAGCTCCAGAGCCAGCTATGGCAGCCATGTGCAACACAACAAAAGGAAGGTCATCCTTAATGCGTTTCTTCCTCGAATTAGCAACTATGCTTGGGTAAGCATAAACAAAAACACCCGTCATTGCAGCAAGAATAATCCCTATAAAAAAAGCAAGGGTTATGCGAAAAACAATAAACTGGTTGATTAAAACAAGACCGATGAGAAAACCAAAGAAAAAACCTATAAGGCTACAAAGTAGAATCATGCTGAAATAAGTCTTGGACAAAACCTTTATGTCAGCGGCACGAAGTGCAAGGGAAAGATTATCAAAAAACTTCGGATACTGCTTGTTAAAACTCATAGAAATGCCCTCAAAAAAGCGATTAGCAAGGTTACCGAAAGGGCTGGACTTGTAAATTGTGTAGTCTGTAAGAATGATTTTCTTCTTAGTAGATTCTGCAGGCATCAAATTTTTTAAGTAATCAAGCTCAAGGTTCAATTCCTTGATGTAACGCTGCTTGGTCTTTTTGTCAAGAGCAACAAAGCCTGAAGAAGGAACTACTGAAGCAGGAAGCTTCGCAGTCTGCTTGACCTGAGCTGGTTGAACAACTTTCTCTTTAGGCGGTTTTGGTAAAACTTCCTTACCACCAAGGCTAGACATCACAGCCTCGTTAAGAACCTTGATTTCGTTAAGTTGTTGGGCTATGTAATCATCATAAAAAGCAAACCACTCAGACTCGGTCTTGCCCTTCAAAAACTCCTTTTTTTTCTTCTCAGCATCCCTTTTACTTAAACCCTGCAAACCTTTAAGAAAAGAATCCAAGTCAGACTTCAACTTATAATACTTGGCAACGTCATCAGCTAAGCCCTCAATCTTTTTAGCAAGATCACTAACGTCTGACATTCCTCAACTCAGCCTCCACCCACCTGTCAATATCACGACTAATCTGCAACATGTACATCTTCAAAGAATCTAGCTTGGCCTTGGAAGCCTTCTTACTAAGCAAAGAATTGTACTCATAAGAAGCCTCAACTAACGTTTTTGCAGCCTGACGAATCTTATCAATGCTCATGGTATACCAAACTTCCTCAACATGGCCTTCGGATTCTTATAATAAGACACTATCATATCATGAACTTCCTTAAAGCCAAAAACCTTGTTACGGTAAAGGGCCATGAGAAAGGCAGTCCTCCTCTTAAATTCGGCGTACAAATCACTCTTCGATATGCCGTGCTGCGTCGAAATCTTGTCGAAGACCCTGCTATCAGCCTTGAAATAGAATATGTCCTTAGCAGGGTCTCTGACAAACGGGGTATTAGTGACAGCATGACCAATCTCTTCCTGAACCTTAACTATCTCAACAACCTCCTTCAAACGACGAACAGACCTGCCTCTAACCTTTGTTTCTATCATAACACAAACACAATCCAAAGTCTCCACCAAAGCAGGAGAAAGATTAATCGGCTGGGTTTCAAGCCTACGAATCATGGTCTCCACAGATTCTGCGTGCATAGTACTCATTGTGGGGTGGCCTGAAGCAGCACCCTGGAACAAAACAAAAGCTTCTTGACCACGAATTTCACCAACTATAACATAGTCAGGACGCTGCCTAAAGGATTCCCTCAGCAAGTCAAACAAGGAAACCTCACCATGACGCTCACCAGTTATGGTGGCAGCACCCATACCAGCACGAGCAACAGAAGGCAGCCAGTTCTCGTGCAATATGTTCAATTCCTTAGTGTCCTCAATAGACACAACCCTCGCAGCGGGAGGTATGAAAAAAGCAATAGAGTTAAGGAAGGAAGTCTTACCAGAACCTGTACCCCCAATAACGATCAAATTAGCTTCGTACTCAATCAGCAACCAAAGATAAGCGAGAATTTCAGGAGATACCGTGCCGAAATCCATAAGCTTAATAGGCGTCCAAGGCTCCTTTGTGAACTTACGAATCGTAAAAGTAGGGCCCTTTGATGAAATGTCCTGAGTATAAGTAGCGTTTACACGATCACCTGAAGGCAGGCGACCATCAAGCAAAGGATTGGCATAAGAAATGTACTTGCCACATTTTTGTGCAAGCTTCTCAACAAAATTAGTCAAAACCTTAATATCTGTGTAAACTACAGAGGTGCGCATGTTACGATATTTCCTATGAACAATGTAAATGGGTGTGTTAACCCCATTACACTCTATATCCTCAATAAAATAGTCATTGAGAAGGGGGTCAATCTCGTTCATGCCAACAAAATTCCTATAAATGTAATACATCATCTTCAAAAAAGATTCACTTGGCACCTTTAACTTAAACTCAGAAATAAGAACCTTCAAATTCTTCTCAAGGTATTCTATGACAGTGTTAACGTCACGAGCATTAAGCATGCTTATATTAATGATTTCACGGATCGCATCCTCAAGTATCTTGTAAGTTTTCTGCTCATCATCACTCAAAACAGGTTCCTCAACCTCATAAATCAACTCATTAAGAGTAGAATCCCAATAAATGTGGGCAAAAGCATAAGGAGGAGTTAAAGGGTAACGAACGTTAATCATTGTCTTATCAGGGAAATCAGGAAGCTGTGCAACAGTAGGCGTTAAATCAAGCTTAAACATAGTCTCACTTGGTTGGACAGCTTGAGAAGTAGGAGTTTGCTGTTCTACCTCAACAGATTGAGGTTTTTTCTTGAACAAACTAAGAGCCACCTACTAACACCCCTTTTAACTCAAATAGAATTATTAGGCAGCCTTAATTAAACTTTCGGTTATATAACCAAAACCTTAATAGATTTATCAACCTTACCCTGCAACTTACCCGGGTCTGCTTCTGTGCCAGAAATGGCATTGTAATGCATAGGGATAAAAAACTTTGGCCTTATTGCGTTAGCAGCCTGTGCAGCTTCATCAACATTCATTGTGTAAGTACCGCCAATAGGCAGCAGAGCAATGTCTATGCTCTTCAGATTTTTCATCTCAGGAATAAAATCAGAGTCACCAGCATGATAGATACGCTTATTGTTCACCGTTATTACATAACCAACCCACTCGTTTTCTTTAGGATGAAATTTTTTGTTTAAGTTGTAAGAAGGAACTGTTTCTATCTTTATGTTACCAGAATTGTAAACCTTATTGGGATAAACAAGAGTTACGCTAACGTTATCAAAATGATTTATCTTACTCTGACAGTCGGGAGGGATAAAAATTTCTGTACCAGACTTTATTATTTTTTCAATATCCTCCATACTACAATGGTCATAATGGGAATGCGTAATAAGAATTATGTCAGCCTTATCAGAAGACTTCAACTTAAAAGGATCTATGTAAATTGTTTTCCCATCAGCTATCTTAAAAGATGCATGCCCCAAATGTTGTAAGTTAACTCCCAATTCCATAATCTCACCTTGCTCAGCTGGCTGTTCTGTTTTCACAGTAAAACAGCCTGTTACAAAAAAGGATACAACCAAAAGGATGATTATAAACCTTTCCACTACAGTTTAAATGACTAATAAATATAAAAAACTTTCTTTAAACAAAATCTATATAAGTTAAAATAGCATCACAAACATTATGCTGTATCAAGATGATTCTTACCTGAAAGAATGTGAAGCAGAGGTAGTTGAAGTGAACAACGAGAAATACATAGTGCTAAACGATACCATATTCTACCCAAATGCAGGAGGACAGCCACACGACACCGGGGTTATGATAAAAGATGGAGAAGAGTACAAGGTAGTTTACGTAGGAAAGTTTGACGGAAAAGTTAGCCACGAAGTTGACAGAGCAGGATTAAAAAAAGGAGATAAGGTTAAATGCGTTATAGAATGGGAGAAAAGATACAAACTGATGAGGTACCACACAGCAGCACACGTCCTTTCTAAAGTAATATTCAACGAAACAGGAGCAGTAACCTCAGGAAACCAGCTAGGGGTTGCTGAATCAAGGATAGATTTCACGCTACAAGAATTTGACAGGAGCAAAGTACAAGAGTGGATTGACAAAACAAATGAGGTCATAGCAAAAAATTTACCAATAAAAATAGAACAAATACCAAGAGAAGAGGCATTAAAAATACCAGACTTCATAAGAACAAAAGCAAATCTGCTACAAGACATACCGATATTAAGGGTGGTGAACATAGAAGGTTTTGACATGCAGGCATGCGGAGGGACACACGTAAAAAACCTTGGTGAAATAGTTGGGATAGAGCTGGTAAAGGTTGATAACAAAGGCAAAGACAATAGAAGGATATACTTCAGACTTAAAGATAAGATATAAAAATAAAATAAGAAAAGAAATCCACAGCGGAGGTGGAAAATTTGGCAAAAACACATCAGAATCTTAAAGCGGCTTTTGCTGGAGAATCACAAGCAAACAGAAAATACTTAGCATTTGCAGAAAAAGCAGACAAGGAAGGATTCAAACAAGTGGCAAAACTATTCAGAGCAGCAGCAGATGGAGAGACAAGGCATGCAATGAACCATTTCAACACTATGCACGGAGTAAAGAGCACTGCAGAAAATTTGAATGAAGCAATGAACGGTGAACACTACGAATTCACAACTATGTATCCAGAATTCATAAAGACTGCGAAGAAAGAAGGAGATAAGGATGCGGTAGAAACATTTGAGGAAGCTTATGCTGTTGAGAAAGTGCACCATGTTCAATACAAAAAAGCCCTAGAAAGCGTTAAACAAGGTAAGGATTTACCAAAAACAGAATACTGGGTTTGCCAACATTGCGGTAATTTATTTGTAGGAACAATACCTGAAATATGCCCCGTATGCAAACACCCAAAAAAAGAATTCAAGAAGATAGAATAAATGGAAGAAAAAACTGAAAAAAAGAAAAAAGACCCTTATGATGAGGTTGTGGAAGAATTACAAAAGTACAACGAAGGTTGCGAACCAGTAGACCCAAAATACGAGTACGGTGAATGTTGTGATTAAAGAATTGTTATTTGGAACTGCAGGAATACCAATAAGCACACAGCCACGTGACACAATAAACGGAATAAAACGCGTTAGACAACTTGGACTTGGATGCATGGAGATTGAATTTGTGAGACAGGTAAACATTACAAAACAAAAAGCACCTGATATTAAAAAAATTGCAGAACAAAACAACATAGCATTAACCTGCCACGGACAATATTATATAAATTTGAATTCTTTGGATGCAAAAAAAAGAAAAGAAAGTGAAGAAAGAGTTCTGAGCGCGGCAAGAATAGCATGGTTGTGCGGTGCTAAGTCAGTAACTTTTCATGCAGCATACCTTAGCGGGATGGAAAGAACAAAAGTGTATAACATTGTTAAAGAATCACTAAAAAAGATATGTAAAATCCTAAAAGATGAGGGTAATAAAATAGATGTAAGACCAGAGCTGACTGGAAAAACATCACAGTTTGGCGACCTTGATGAACTAATAAAGATAAGCCAAGAAATAGAACAGGTTTGGCCATGCATAGACTTCGCACATTACCATGCGAGGTACAATGGGAAATACAATTCTTACAAAGAATTCGCATGGGTTTTAGACGAATTAGAAAAAGGGTTGGGAAAAGAGATTTTGAAAAATATGCACATCCATATGTCAGGTATAAAGTATAGTGCAAAAGGAGAATTAAGCCATTTGGAATTAAAACACTCTGACATGAATTACAAGGATCTAATGAAGGTTTTTAAGGAATATAAGATAAGTGGTTATGTTATTTCAGAAAGCCCTAACATAGAAGTTGATGCTCTGCTGATGAAGAAAACCTATGATTCTTTATAACCAATTAACAACTATATCATCAGTCCTCTCATAAGGACGGATGTTAGCCTTTTCAATTTTTACTGCGTTCTTTTTTTCAAGGATGCCCTGCCAGGCAATCATGGCCCCATTATCGACCAAAACGTCATTAGGAGGAATGAAACATTTTGCGTTTCGCTCTTCGCACATTATTTTTGCCATATCCTGCAAGCGCTTATTACAAGCAACACCACCCCCTAACAACAATTCCTTCTTCTTACAATGCGCCATAGCCCTCTCAGAAACTTCAAGAAGCATTGCAAAAACAGTCTCTTGGGCGGAATAAGCAAGGTCCTCAACCTTGAACTTTTTTGAATCAAATTTTTGTTTCAAATTAGTTAACAAGCCAGAAACAGAAACATCCATACCCTTAACGACGTAAGGAAGCTCGATCAGATTTTTTGATTTTAAAGAAATCTCGTAAAGTTTTGGACCGCCAGGAAAACCAATACCTATGTAACGAGCAAAAGCATCAAGAAAATTACCAACACCTTGATCAAGAGTTTCACCAAAAACCCTGTACTTACCACCCTCATAAGCAATAATTTGAGTGTTGGCACCAGAAACATAAAGCAAAACAGGATCCTTAGCACCTGTGGTAAGATTGCCAATAGAAAGATGGGCAACACAATGATTGACACCTACGATAGGGACTTTGATTTTTTTTGAAACCTCCTTAGCAGCGTTCAAACCAACACGCAAGCAAGGACCAAGACCAGGACCGCGAGAATACGAAATTAGAGAAATATCCTTTAATCCAACACCTGCTTCCTCCAAAGCAGAATTTATTACGTGCTGATAAATCCGCTCGTGATGCTTTGCTGCCTCAACAGGGACGATACCACCTTTTTCAGTAGTGTAGCTGTCCTTAATGTTTGAAAGTATCTTTTTACCATTGATAATACCTACACCAAAAGTGTGAGCAGTACTTTCAATACCAAGACAAGTATCCATGACAAAAAACTGAAAAAACAAACTTAAAAACCTTACTAATCAAAAAAGAACTTGTACAACACATTGATATATTCTTTAATGCTGTTAAAATTGACAATAGCGTATTCCTTGCAAGCAACTGCGGCATTAATTATAGGCTCCCTAAAGTCAAAAATATAGTTTTTACAAACATTCAAAGAATTAACTATGGGTGTTCTGTAAGCCCTAAGACTCTCCAAGCCAGCCTCAAAAATCACATAATATTCAGGGTAAATTGACCTTGTAGAATTCTTTGCTGCTTTCAACGTTTCAAGAATTTTATCTTTAGAAAGAAGACTTGATTTGCCTTGCTTATCATTATTCTGAACAATGTTTTCTAAGTCGATACTACCACCTTTTTTTGAGACTATAAGTTAAAATTAACCCCTTTATAATACTTACTTTTTAACACCCTTCCAATATTTTCTAACCATATCAAGACTCTCAAAGGTGCCTGTGTCAAACCACTGGCCACTATCCTGGTAGCCATACAACTGATGGTTCTTAGCAAGTACAGGAAAAACGTCCTTCTCCATCATTGCAAAATTCTTGCCAGCAACCATATCACAGACTTCAGGCTCAAGCATATAATAGCCAGAGCTAACCCAATGAGAAGGAGCATATTCCTTCTTAGGCTTCTCAACAAACTCAACAATTCTGTCAACACAGAGAGAAGCAACGCCAAAACTGCTAGGGTCCTGAACAAAGGTTAAAGCGATTGTGGCAAGCGCATTATTCTTTTTGTGCAAGTTATACATCTTCTCCAAATCAAGGTTGAACAAATTATCACCGTTAATCATCAAAAAGGTGGAGTCAAAACGGGGCGAAAGTATCAAAGGACCAGCAGTGCCCATAGGTTTTTCCTCAACTGTGTAAGAGATTTTAAAGTTAAACTTTGAGCCATCACCAAAATACTCCTTAACCTTATCGGCCATATAGCCAAGTCCAAGAGTAACATCACGAATTTCATACTTTGCCAGAATGTCCAAAACATGCTCGGTCAAGGTTTTACCATTGACATCAACAAGTGCTTTAGGCTTATCAAGAGTAAGGGGCCTAAGCCTTGTGCCTTCACCTCCTGCGATTATAACCACTTTTTTTATATCCATAAATAAAACCCCACTGATTTGGTATAAAAAAATATCGGTAATATAAAAATCATTTAGAACTTACAATCTCGACAACGTCCATGTGCTGGAGCTTATGATCCTTGCCAACAACCTTTTTTGTTTTCAAATCTATAGCTCTAACAAAATTGCTTCCTATGTCAGTATGAACTCTGAAAGCAAAGTCCAAAGCCGTTGTGTCTTTTGGAACCAAATAACAATCAGGCAGGATTCTGTTGTCCTTATCTGTCAAATGTGAATTAGCTACTGGAAAGATAGCAATATAATTGAGCAATTCAAAAACGGCATAATTCAAAACATTCTGAATGCCTGTGCTACCATACTTATCCAACAAACCCTGAATGAATTTCAAAGCCTCTTTTTGTTTGGGAGTAAGATTAGATTCGTTAAGGATGGTAAAGTTTGCACTACCAGGTATGTATTGGATTAATTTGTTTTTAGCAGCCTCCTTCAATGCAAGCTCAAAGTCAGCGGAACAGGGAATGATTCTGTACTTAGGAAAAAGTTTAATCAATCTCTCAAGATTTTTATCCGAGCCAGGAATGTCAATCTTGTTTGCAGCAATGACCATAGGCTTTGTAACCTGCCTAAGCTCAGAAGCCAAAGCCTTTAGGTGATCATCTTTCAATGCAAGAACATCCATAGGAAGGTTAAGCTCACGGAAAGCTGTCAAGACATGTTCCTCGGTTACTTTCAAACCAGAAAGCTGTTTTGCAAGCGCCTTAACAACATCTGTACGCTCCTGAACAATCTGCCTAGAAAACCTCTCCCAACCTTTCTTTATTATCTGAAAGTACCACATGTCAAGCTCCACCTCCAAAAAGGAGATGTCATTGGCAGGATCATAAGAAAGTGGTTCGACAGGCTCGCCATGCTCATTGACAGAACCGGAAATGTCAACTATGTGAATTAAAACATCAGCCTGCCTTAAGTCATCAAGGAATTGGTTGCCACGACCTTTACCAAGGTGGGCATCTGGAACAAGACCAGCAACGTCAATCAACTGCACGGGAACAAAGCGCTTGTGCTTCACGCAATAACCAAACTTAGGGCTGCACTGAACGTTAAAGAAATTATCAACACAATCTACGCTGACAAAGCCAACTCCTTCGTTCTTTTCAATGGTTGTGAAAGGGTAGTTAGCAATTTCAACGTCTGCCAGTGTTGCTGCCTTGAAAAAAGTACTTTTCCCACAATTCGGCTTCCCAACCAAACCTATAATCATTTTCGGAACACCTTCAAAGTTGACTGGTTTTTAGGCATTGCAGTAATTATTTGGGATTCCTCCTTCAAACCAAGTGCGAGCGTTTTACCTTTTAGATAAAGATGACCGACCAGGGCAGTGGTTATCGCATCAAGCTCATCATGAGTAATGTCCTTTCTTGAAACATCACCCTTAAAACCATACTTTACCAGAGCTTTCTTCAAAGGCTCATGGTCATTGCCTTTTCTAGGAATGCCAAGAAGGTCCTGAGCGCTTCCCGGATAAGTTTCAATAACCTTCAAACCCTTTTTCTCAAAAAACTTCCTCAACTTGATCCCACGCTTTGTCAACTTCTGCATGCCAGCAAAGCCGCAGGGAAAAACACGAATGCCCATCTTGAAAAGCTGCCTCTCACACCCCCTTGTATAGCCAAACTTAACACACTTACAATTATACTCAATACAGCAACGGCCTTTAGGCAGGCCGAGAGGCGCATCAATGGTAACAAGAGAAGGTTTTTCCTTAAGCGTTGCTTCAATTATTTCCTCATCCGTGTGCAAAGGCTTTGTGGCAACGTTAAAACCGTCCTTCAGAACAGCAAAGCCGGTTGTTTTCTTCTCAATTCCAGCCAAATCAATGCCTATAATTTTCATCGATTATTAATCGGAGCGAGAAGTATAAATAACTTTTCATTACAAAAGCTTAAACCAAAAAGTTAAATACTTCTGAATATGATAAGCAATCATGAACAGATTAAACCTGCGAAGGATACCAAAAAAAGAGCTGATAAAAGACGCATTAGTGGTATTAGTTATTCTTGCTCTAATAGGCATCCTCGTGTTTTACGTTCAAAGGACATTTGAATCACCGGCAAATGCCGCTGAGAAGCTAAAAAGCCTAGGTGCTTTGGGTCCCTTGGTCATCATAGTGTTAATCATTTTTGAAGTTATGGTAGCACCGATACCAGGATCATTTCTGTACGTAGCATCGGGATTCGCGTTCGGAACGTTTTGGGGAACCCTTTTTTCTTACATAGGACAGATGGCAGGGACCTTGATAGCATTTTACATATCCAGAAGATTCGGAAGACCTATCGTGGAGCGTTTGGTCAAGAAAGAAAAACTGGATTACTACGACTGCTTCTTCCACCAAGGTGGTAAGGTTGTTCTGGGAATATGTTACCTACTGCCTGTATTTCCCGTAGACATAATGACTTTTGTGACAGGCTTAAGCAGCATGAAATGGAAAAAGTTTATCATAATACCATCCATAGCTTTTATCCCAAACATATTACTGCACAACTATTTCGGAGCAGTGCTATATGAATCTGGAGTTGCGGAGAAAACCCTTATATTTGGGCTGGCATTCCTGTTCATACTTCTCATAAGCGCCCTGATGTACCTTTACACAAGAAAAAAAATAATGAAGACATGCAAAAAATAAGCGATACGAAAGGTTTAAATACAAAATTCAAGGTAGGAATTTTTATGGGTCCATAGCTCAGCCTGGAGGTACTAAAGTATCAGGCAATTAGAGCATCGGTCTTATAAGACAACCCTTGGTACACAAGGAGATTAGGACAGCCGAGGGTCGGGGGTTCGAATCCCCTTGGACCCACTATTTTTTAAGGTCAAAATATTGCGCTACTATCTTCCCAACTTCATGCCAAAGCTCAACAACCTCTTTTCTATAATCAAACAACTTCCAGCCAGGGACCGTTGTAAACTTAATCGCTGAAATTTTGGAGTCCTTCGTGAAGTCATCTGGTTCGCAGCTGAAATTTTCATAAGCTCCGCTCTTATAGCTTTTAATGTTAGCAGATATACTGCCACTACCATCAAATTTTAGAATACCTTCAGGGTTTTTAATAACTGACTTATTACGAGATATTTTGTAATAAATATCACCAGGCAGCTGCTCTGCAATATACTCTATCAGATCCTCAGTTTCCTTAAGACTCAAAGGCCTGGGCAGTTTTATTATGGTTTTCTCAAGTACATGGTCAATTGACATCATTCGCGAGGATACAAAAGTGTATTTAAAGATTTATGTAGTACACTTTAACCTGTTGTGCACTATAACCCAAAAGACTTCTGGAATTCCTTCATCTTACGGAACTGATTCATGAAATCAACGCCCTTAGAAGTAAGAACAAGGTATTTGTTACCTGAGTCATCTATTTCCTTAACAAGCTCGTTGGAAACCAATTCCTCAAGGTACTGGTTCAACAGCCTATGGGATAGGTTAGCCTTGTACATAAGATGGGTCGGCTTTATCTTACCACCTTTCTCGTTAATGGAGTTAAGCATGTCATTAACGATGTCCAGCTTAGTCCTTCTCGGGTTCATTTTTTCAGTATCGAAATAAAAGTAAACAGCAAAATAAGGTAGCCAAGCAACTGAACAGATTCACCTATGACATACATTATGGGGTGAATCAGCAGCGTTATGAAGATAATCTGGCTCACAAAAATCAAAAAGAAAGAAGAAGCCACCAAAAAAGAATTTTTTGATCTGTTCTTCGAGTAGTTCTTGTAGTAATAATAACATATGTAGAGAAGCAGAAGCGAGGTTGTTATGTGAAAGATGTGGAAAAGATAATTGCCAAACAAGGCAGAGACAAATGCCAAGTAAATTAGCAAGAAACCGACTTTTTTATCCTTAACTTTATGCAAGACAAAGAATATACCAAGAAGACCCAAAAGCAGAAGGAAGCGCTCAACAAAAAAACCAACTGCGTAATAAGCTTCAAAACGCTGAAAAGTCTGGGTTATGAATGTAAAAGCGCCAGCCCTAATAATTTTCATTTTAGGATAATAAATGCTGATATCCATCAATATCTTCACCAGGTAGGAGATGGAAATCAAGAAAAAGGAATAGCTGAACAGCCTGTAGCTGTTCTCCTTCGTGAACTTGTAAAGCTTATGGCTGTAGATTGCTATCAAAAGAGTAACAAAAACAGTAACCAACTCGAAAATATTATCTATGCCGACAAACCATGAGGGGCTGAAAACTAGTCT
>JAWABC010000007.1:0-23527 GCA_038884815.1 Candidatus Nanoarchaeia archaeon
AAGACTGACGGCTGAATTAAAGTTGTTGACTGAAGTAACAGTAATAGTTGATGACTGAGAAGTACCGGTCTGAGGCGCCTTAATAGTAGTGGGATTGGCGGAAATAGTGAAGTCAGGAGCAACAATACTTACTGGAACATGGGACAGGCCTTATGTCATAAGGGCATCATCAAGCATACTGGAATTGGCAACCTTCCAAACAGAAGAGAATGTATTTACGTCAAGAAGCAGATTCCCCATAACAGTAGAATACGAGCTGGCCCCTGAAAACAGCACCAAGATACCTAGAAGCATGTCTTTTTACGTAGACTGCCCTGGAATAAAGTTCACGTGCAAAAACTTGGACATGAAAATAGTCAGCTGCGTAAACCATGAGGACGGGCTTTTCAGAGCAGTACTTAATGTCAAAGGACTGGAACAATCACCAGAAGCAACAAGGGATCTGATGGACGTTGTTGAATTTTTTATTGAGGCAGAAGGCAAGTACAGGGACATGACAGGAAACATGGTTTCAAGAGGCGGTTTACCGAAAGGAACCGATGTTATGAAAATAAGGAAAGACGAGTACGTTATTAGGTATGATTTCAGCAGTTTAAGAAAAGTAAACATAAAAACATTGTGGGCAGGGTTCAAAAAAGATGCTGGGTACAAATGTGACCAAGAAAAATACCCAGGAGTAAGGTTCTTCGACAAAATAACATGTACAAATGAGGAAACAACAAAAGAAGAACAAAAAAATGAGATAAAAATACAAACACAAGCAGTTAAGGAACCACAACAAAAAGAACAACCCAAAAAAACAGCAGAAGACATAATAAATGAGCAGCCAAAAAACTACAGGCCCTTAGCAGTTCTAAGCATAACGCTGATAATAGTATTAACAGTAAGCGGCATAATACTATCATACCTTTACAAGAATGGGTACATCTAGGAAAGATTAAAAAATTCTTCACACCACCTTAATGGCATGGAAAAAGCAAAAGTGCTGGTGGGATGCCCAACCTCAATGCATAAAGCATACTGCCTAAAACAATACGCAGAAGCGGTAAAAAAACTGACATACAAAAAATATGACATACTTCTGGTTGACAACTCTGAAAATGATGAATACTTGGAAAAGATAAAAGATGAGGGAATAAAAGCGATAAAAGGGCCATACCATGAGCTGGCAAGGGAGAGGATAATAAAATCAAGAAACATTCTCAGACAAAAAACCATAGAAAATTACGATTACTTATTAAGCCTGGAACAGGATGTGATACCACCCCCGAACATCATAGAAAAACTTTTGTCACATGAAAAGGAGATAACAACAGGGATATACTTTGCCAACAACATAATGCCTGACGGAAGCATAGCCTTAATACCCCTTGCTTACAAACTCACCGACGAGAAAACACTATCAATGACACCACTAAGCGAGGGAGAGGTTTTCAAAGACCAACTCATAAAGATAGTCTCATGCGGGCTGGGCTGTGTTCTAATCAGCAAAAACGTCCTGAAAAAGATAAAGTTCAGGTACGAAAAGGACAGCCCAGCTTTCGACGACAGATGGTTTTGTATCGACGCATACAATTTAAAAATACCAATATATGCGGACACAAGCGTGAGGTGCAAACACCTAATAAAGGGGCATCAGCCCTGGAAGAACATAAAAAAATAACAGAAAACGTTATAAACAGGCCACCTCACTCGGAAATTATGAAGCACGAATACTTAGGGGTCATAGTTTACAATAACACACTAACGGAATTCGAAGAGAAATCAACAAACAGGTACGTAAGAGACGGCTTGATTATAATAAGTGAAGAAAATGAGTTCTTCACCGTGCCATTCTGGCCAACCATCGAAGAAATAAAGTGCTTCAGCTACAAAAATGACAAAAGAATTTCATTGCTTACAAGAAACTTCTTCGACTACTTATTGGAGTTGGGTAAGCAAGGAGTAAGTTTCAAAGAGTGCTTAGATGCAACAGACCAAGAAAGAGCAAAACCAAAAAAATTAAGTCATGTAACTTACACCTCAGACATAACCAACCTGGAAATACCGTTCAATGAGACCTTGAAAGGTTTTATACTTTACAGCCAAACAAGAAACGGGGAGCACATTTTTACAGCAAACCTAGGATTTCTTAACGAGGGAAAAATACTCATGACAGCACCAAAAGAAAAAGTAGGTTTGGTGAACATGACACATCACACAGGAAGCTTGGAACAGCTCTTAGAAATCCACAAAGGAACTATTAAAAGTATGAAAATAGAGCAAAGTTTCATAAATCACGAACATTTATGCGAGCTTGGCAGGACTTGCTTCGACAACATAATAAGATACTCAGAACATGCCCTCCCAATCTAAAAAAGAAAACGTTATAAACCAAATTTCTTTAAAAACCATCATGAAAGACCCTTTACCAGAAGAGCTATTCAAGATACTGGCGTGCCCTGTTTGCAAGGCAGACTTAAAGTATGGCAAGCAGAAAAAAACACTTGTCTGCACGAAATGCAAGCACGAATATGAGATTAAAGAAGGCATACCAATACTACTCCCACCCAAAGCCGGGGTCGCATAACCTGGTATTGCGCAAGCCTTGAGTACAGGATCAGGCAAGCTTGTTTCCTTCGGGATATCTGGGTTCGAATCCCAGCCCCGGCGTATCTTCTAAAATAACCATTAGCCTACCGACATTTTTATAAATGATACAAAAAAATTTTCATCTATGCCGTCGTGGTTACCTCAAGAGTGGACTGTACACGTTCATTACAACAAGAAAGGACTTGTAGAGAAGGTCACGGACATAATCAGCTTCTCAAAGTTCATACCAGAAGAAGATGCCAACCTGATTAAGATGGTCATAGCACAAGGACCGGAAAAGTTCAGCCTTCACATACAAGAACACGCAAGAAACGGCCTAGAATACAGGAAGGTAGAGGACAAGTTAATATATCAAAACAGCGGCAAAAAGTTAATAAGGATACTAAAATACGTTGAAACCCCAAACAAGTTAGGGCAATGATATTCTAACCAAAATATTTATAAAAAAAAGAGCAAAGTGTGAGCCTATGACTTTCAAAGGCCTAGACATGCAACTAGGATTAATATACACCATAGAAGAAAAAGAGCTTACCATAGCGAAGGTTTGGGAATACTCAAGAAGGCTAAGGGAAGGGGACAAGGTTAGGGTAAAACGTTCCAAGGGAATAATCACAATTCTGGAGAAAGAAGACCTTTGCGGGATAATAAGGAATATGTCCTTACCTGAAAAAACACATTTTTACAACAAACTAAAACGGGTCATGAATTATTATTCAGCCAAAGGACTGAAGCAAAAGGCAGAATTCATGCAAGAAGAAGTAAGGATATTCAAGGAAAAGTATCTTTCAGCAGAGAAACAAACAAAAAGTTAGCCCAAACGCATAGACCTTCTCCAACGCCTATAACCTCTCCTAACAGGCCTTGTTGAAAGCAACAAGATAACAACTATTACAATAACAATAAGAAGTCCTAAGTTATAGTATGCACTGTTAAAAGGGCCCTTTGAAAAAACCTTCGTAAACCAGCCAGTAACTTGAACATTACCCCCTTCAGTGGGTGGCTTGGGCTCGCTCAACTTCTGAAACAAAAGAATTACAGTGTCATTGTCAACGAATTTAACAAGAGATATCTCCAAATCCCTAACATCATCCCTGTCGAAATCAAGCATTATAGTAGTTTTAGGATTCAAAGAGGTGTAATAAGGAGTGGGTGCGCCCTCAACAAAGTTGGTAACCTCAACAAGGTTCTTGGCCACGTTTATGTTCCGTATAACAACCTTATGGTTCTTATCACCCCAATCAAACCTGACACCGTCATGAGTGTTTATCTGAACAAGCAAAGCACTAGAATTTGAAAAATCTATGGTACGCATCTCACCAGCTGCAAAAACAAGACAAGAACACAAAAGAATTAATGCAAAAAATACTGCTTTTCTCATACGACTTTATAAGTAGGAAATCCACTTATAAATATTTATGTTAAAAGAAATATATAATAAAAAAAAGAAAAGAAGCTTATTGCTGCTTCTTCTTCCTCAACAGGAAGTAACCTACCACGAGCACGACCAAGACTATTAACAAAACAATCCAGATCCATGCTGTTCCTGCCTCTTCCTCAACCACTTCTTGCTCAGCAGCGGGTGGTTGCTCAGCAGGCGGTGTTTCAGCAGGCGGTTGCTCAGCAGGCGGCGTAACAACTGGAGGTGCAGCCCTATTTATTATGACATCAGCCTTGCTGTTTATTACGCTCACAAGCTTAACTGAGAGGTCATTCTTGCCGTCACCATCAATGTCAACTTCCTTTGTATCACCAACGTTCAAAGTTACTGAAACAGGGTCTGAAGCAAACTCCAACGTTACCGAGTTTGATGTGACCGCAACAAATGTCATCGTGTGCTCAGTTGTACCGTCCAAGGTGAACTTCTTAACAGCTCCCTGCAAAGCCTTAACCTCACCACTCTCAGAGGTTGAGAGGTCTATGTCAAAAGCAGGCACACCTACTTCCTCTCCACCACCACCACTTGTTGAGTAGCTGGAGAGTGAGGATATCACCCTAAAGGTCTCTGAATCACCACTAGTAGCGGACTCCTCATTACCAGCATAATCAAGCACCGTACACTTAACCGTGTAAGTACCGAACTGGCTTGTATCATCACCACTAAATGTAGCCTCGTCCGAAGTTGAGAAGCTCGTGCTTGTAGTAGTAGAGTCTGGCTTGGTCAGCGTGAACTTGTACATGTACACACCTGCACCGCTGTCAGAACCTTCACACTTGTATGTGATTGAGTCTCTCGGGTTTATCGTCAGGTCGCTTGGCTCAGTTATGCTTACGCTTGGCTTGGTTAGGTCAACCTGGAACCTGTACGGGCCGGCTATGTAAGTGTAGTTATCCCCTGTGTTATTAGCTACTATGTAAAACTCGGCTGATGTGTTATCAGCCCAACCTGTGGCATCTACTGAACCTTCAAATAACCCTACGGTTGCAGCAGCAATATCTTCAACTTCTGTTAAGTTAACAAATGCTACGCTCACATTTACATGACCAAACTGACCATTACCTAAGTTACTTATCGTGTAAGACTCGTTGTTAAAGAACATAATCAATCTTGTTGATTTCTGCTCACCACTTACCTCAACATTAAACGTTAGGTTCTTAGCTGCAACATAGGTATTGGTCAAGTCGGTAATTGTCTTTGTAGCAGAGCCTCCATCAGAGTCGGTAAATGTGTATGTCAGGTTTATGGAGCTTATCTTTGGGTTTATGGTGCTGTTAACGTAAACGGTATCGTTGTACATCACAAACACATTGTTGCTGTCATTAATACCGATGGAGAACGTAAATTTCTGACCGTCTACTTTGCAAGCACTTGGGATTGACACGCTGTAAGAGTAAGGGTTGCTTCCACCCAAGGTTACAGAAGTTGTCGAAGCGTTTGTAATGTCTAAAACGTTCGTGTCTGTGTCAGCAGCACAGTACAAAAATGCTGCTGTCAGAGGCTCAGCACTATCATTACTCAGACTTGCATACACTGTGATGGTTGATGCATAATCCAAGAAGTAATTTGTCATAGTACTGCCATTAAATAAAGTCAAACTACCATCTGTTATGTTGTAGTCAATAACAGTTGGAGCGGCATTAACGCTAAAAAATACACCTAACATCAATAGAAAACTCGCATATAGAATCAAGCTCTTTTTATCCATAACAATCTGCCTCCTTTTTCCTTTTTTATCATAAGGATTTTAATATCTAAGTTGTAAAATATACAAAATAAGGTGATATATAAAGTTTTCTAAAAAAAGGCAAAATCTTTATTTTTAAAGAGTGAAAGAAAGGGTTGGAAAAAATAAAAAAAGAAAAGAAAAAAGGCTTACGCCCTTATTCCACTGTTATGTCAGTCAAGCTTGTTCCCTTGACAAGTGCTTCTGTGCCTGATAAGGCATAGTCCTTGTAGTTGGCTACAACCTTAGCAGCCCTTCTGGTGTCCAAAGCGTCAGTACCTGCTACCAGCAGAGCAACCTTGTTGCCGTTTGCTGCCAGCTTGATGATACCTTCGCCAGGCTTCAGACTCCATCCAGCACAAGTTATGCCAAGTCCTGGAACAGCTTCAACTGCATCGTTGGCACATGGTCCACCGACAAGGATCAAGTTGTAACTTGACTCTGAACCAGCTATTTCAGTGTCAAGCTTTGTCACAGGCGTAATGTCTGCGACAGTACAAACTTCTCCTGCCTTTGTTGTTGAGGCTGCACTACCTCTAATAACCACGTTAGCTTCAACCATGTCTGCAGGGATGCTCAACACAACGTCGTCAGACGCGCCGTTGGCCTTAGGATCCTTTATTATGATCCCGTACCTTGACCTCAGGTCGTCATCCTTCGTACCTATGTTTATTGCGGTAAACGAAGTTGCGTTACCTGGGTCGTTGTCGGCGTAACCAGTCCACACCAGCTCTCCAGCCTCTTCTGAAGTTGCACTTGCACCAAGGCTAGTGAACGAGAAGCTGTTGGCATCGTGCGTCCAGTTCATTGTTATGTTGTCGTTGAAGTTTGTCAGTTCGGTTGCTATGTAAGGCACCAGCACCAACTGTAGTATGTCAGCATCGTTTTGCGCGTATACCTTAATGTCTCCATTCTTGGTGTTGTCGTAGTTTATGTCAAGTATATAACCACTAGTGTCTATGCTACCCAAACAACCGGCAAGCTGCTTCTTGTTGTCGTTATCCCTGTAGTAAACACCCAAAGACTCTGCATCCACGGTTGAAGCGTTGGAGCACTTCCACAACCAGATCTCCTTAGACTTGGTGTTGGATACTGTGCTGTTGTGCGCAGTTAAAGAGCCATCTCCAATCTTTATCGAGAAGCCGTCATCTACACTTGACTTCAGATAAACTGTGGATGCTGATGATGAACCACCGTCAGCTTGGCTTAAGTCTGCGTCCTTTTCCAGCTTGAACTCATATGTAGCGTAACTTGAGTCAGCCACTGTCAAGCTGTCCAAGCAGATGCTTAAGTAGTCGTTCGGCAAGTCAATGCATTCACCAACACCTGCGGGGTCGTCACTTTCATCGTTCCACTGGAACTCGTTCTTAACACCAAGCGTCGGACCTGTTGTACCACTTGTTGTCAGTTCAGTCTTTGCCTCAGTGTTTAGGTTGGCAACCACCCACTTCCAGTTGGGGTTGTCCTTGTCTTCACCGGTATAGGCATCATCATCTTTGTATGTCTGCTGGGCTTCCTTACCCAGAATCAAAGATGCTGACCTCTGAGCCTTAACGGTTTCGTAAAAGGTGCTGTCCACCTTTACTTCTATGCCGTTAACGGTCTTTGCAGTTGAAGAAACTACTTCAACAACACCGTCTACGTCAATAACTACAGAGCCGCCTTCACCGACGTTAACCAGCGTTACCTTCTTGCCTTCGACTTCAACAGAATCTCCGACATCCATGAAGTACTCTGTACCCACATAGGCTGAGAACTTCGTGTCAGACCCGATGTTAGTTATCTTCAATGTCTTACCCAAGAATTTTATTTCTAGTGGGTTGGTTGAAGTTGTAGCGTTCAACGCTATGGCTTCATCAAAGGCATAATAATACTTTATTGCTGCCTTATCGGTTTCCAACACAACATCGGTTTTGTAGTCTTCGTCGTTGCTTGTTAATGAAGACATAACACGCGTGTACTTTCCTGCTTGGCCCAGATAGAGGACTTCTCTAGTGTCGTAGGTTGCACTCTGGAATGAGATTTCTCCATCCCATAAGGTGTCTACGTCATCGTCTTCTATTTCTTGGTCAAACATTGTGGGCTTCGTCGGAGCGTCACTTGCTATAGGTGCACCGATCGGAATTGACTCTGCAACTCCTCCTGCCACACTAATTGTACCGCCGCTGCTAGGCTTACACTCTTTGGACTCGTACTGCAAGTTCGTTGCAATATCGACCATACCAAGAGTGTCGCTCGCTGCTGCCTTTGCTCCTACAACGAGGACATTGTCCGCGCTGTACTTACCGTTTACAACGAATGGCGAGGGATAGTCCTTCAGGTCAAGAGCCATCGCACCGGTCATGGTAGCTCCCAACATGGCCATTCCTGTACCGATAGCAGCAACCGTCTTCACGGCTCTCTTAGCTTTCAGTACAAAACTTTCCATTTATAACACACCTCCATGTGTTTTTTTTCCTGATAATCAGGTTTCTATACACATCTATTCTAGAATCACTCACCGTCTTTTTTATCAAAGTCGCTAGTCGTCCCTATAGATATTGGATAAAAGGAGAGAATGTTGGTTTATAAATTTTTCGTAACCAAAAACAGTGAAAAATGGCTGGATACAGAAAATATTAGACTTTTAAGGCTTAAAAAGGCAAAAGAAGGTCAAAAAAGACGCTGTTTGTGTTATAACTCTTTAATGGTGTATGTTTTTAAAGCTCCATACAGGCTACTAACTTGACAGTAAGCACCTTATTACCAACCCTTATCGTTGTATCAGAAGCCATCCTCTTAGTCAAGGTACAAGAACCTTGAGAAATGAAAGGCTTGCCAGTAGGATCAGTAACGTTGAACACATACTGCCACTTAGGATTATATGATTTTGTAACGTTTGACACAACATCCATAATATAATTCTTACAGTCAGGGTTACCGCAATACTCACGATTCCCATTAAAAAGATAACAGCCGTTAAGGATTATATCATCAAGAGAATCTTCTGTGTCAGGACAGGGGGTTACTTTCATCATGGAATCAAGAAGGTTTTTCACCTCTGAACTCTGCCTGGTCTCAGCAAGAGATTTGTCAGGAGGAATTGACTTAAACCAAAGATAAATCAGACCACCGAATATCAAAAGAACAACTATGATAACAAGGCCGACCATCTCCATCTGACCACGCCTCATCTGTACACCTCCACGTAAAGCACACCAACGTAGTAAGCCTTATTGGTAGGAAAAAACAAAGACACAGGAGTCTTAACTATATCCTTAAACCGGTAGTTAGGCTTTGGATGAGAATAAACAGTCCAATTGCCACAAGTTTCAGGAAAGAAAGGATCATAATAAGCGTTGTTATCACACTCACCATCAGCAAGCCTCAACTTACTCTTTTCAGGAACAGGATAAATGCGCTCAAAACGCACAACCTTAAAACCAAGCCTGTCTATGTAAACATTCTTGTGAGACTCGACAACACTCTTAAAAGCCTGAAGCTTAACAGCATCAACACAATCCTTAGGGCTGCCCCTCATACTGCACTGGACTTCAGGCATAGAATCTATAATATTAACAAGCACGGTAGCTTCAACCTCAGAAAGCTTGCCAGCAGTTTCCTGAACACCCTTAATGCTGACAGCATAATATATAGCAAGCCCTATAACAAGAAGAACAACCACTACAACAAGTACCATAATCACCTCTATAAACTCAAGGTCCCCTTTTTTAGAACAAAACCATGCACGCACTATCATCACCCAAATTATTATTGCTCTCAATCAAGGCATCCTTAACTGTCTGGAACTGAACATAATCTGTGCTTTTTGATTCGGCCAAATTTTTTATCGATGCCAAGTTGGTCTTGACAGCAGAATAAAGTTCGCAGCTTGGAAACTTTGAAGGATGAGAAAGGAAGTCAGCCTTCTTGCTGTAAAACTCTGACATAAGGCTAAGCCTAGAATAAATTCTTGAAAGCTGACAGTTGTAAGTTTCATAATCATCCGTGAATATGGCACCATAAAGCATTGGCTTGCCAACAAAAAATGAGGACTTACCGTTGGGAAAGTCAACCTTGCCCCTGCAGTCATCATCATCAAAGTCAGCCTCGCACTCAGAATAATCAATCTTAACATACCTAGCGTTGAAGTTAGCAGGTATTTTGGCATTCTTGAAGAAGACGAACTTCACAAAGTCATACTGAGCAGCAGAGCCAAGCTTGCCAACAACTTGGCTCTCAGGAATGCTTTCAACATCAAAAGACTTTGGAATGTGCTCCAAGGTGTCCGAAGGCAGAGCAATGCTATCAATGCTCTTAACAAAACTCATGACATTGGAATCGGAAGGATAAACGAGGTAGTACTTTGAACGTTTAACAGTAAGAAAATAGAAGTTGTCAACCTCAAAAGGGTAATACCAGCTCTGGGTCCAAGCAAGAAGCTGCCTGCCCTTAAGAATGGAAGGAGAAAAGATTATCTTATTGGCAGAAAACCATGAGCCGCCAGAAGAGAACTTACCGCAATTAGGGCCGACACCAACGTTTATGGTAATGTCAGAAGGCCAAGGGTCTCCAGGAATAGGCTCGCTCTGGTCCTCAGAAACGCTCAAAGCATTGAGAGACTCGTCAAACAAATAACCAAGCTCAGCAGAAGTCACCTTTTCACCAGTACTAACCATGTCCATGGCAAACTTCACAAAAAAAAGGAGGATGATACCACCGGCTACCATAACAAATATGTACTTGAATACAGGTGCCAAAACAGCTCTCTTAAACATTAGCTCTAGTTACCTCGACAAAAGTGCCTTGAGAGGTGAAAGTAACGTACTGATAATTCTTAACACAGGTGGGATTTGTGGCAGTGCCCTCACGAGGACTAAGGTAAGGAACGTTGAAAGCGAAAACCTCCTTCTTAGAAAAAATAAAAACGTTATCACCCTTTCTACCATTAACAAAACCACTATTGTAGTTAGGAGGCTTCACAGTTGGGTTGGGATTAAGTGTTGAGCTGTGATTAGCGAAACAGATATATGCATTATCATCACAAGGCAGCCTTATCTGAAACCTGTTACTGCTACCCTGCTCATAATAATAGTAGCGCTGGGCATTATTCTTCAAGGTACTGATAAAATCCCTTGATTCAACCTCACAAGAAAAACTCAGAAGCTTATAAATCTCGTAAGCACCCCAAGCAAGGATTAAAGCACCAACAATAAGGGCGAAAATCATAATCAAAGGCTGACCAAGTAACTGACCTCTTTTTCTCATAAAGAAAAAAGAAAGGAGGTAAACTTATAAAATTTGTGATAAATAGCGAATCGAAAGGTTTATAAAGGAGTTAAACCATAATATTTACTACTAAATAATGATAAAAATATTTAGTATGAGTGTTAAAAATGGGAAAGTTGGAAGGTAAGATAAATTCCATCGGAAAGCTCATCGGAGCAAGCATGATAGCAGGGGCTCTCGTTCTAGGTGCACCGACGTATAAAGCCTACGCCCAAAACAAGCCAAGCTATTCATCTGAAGCTGTAAACATATTTTCTATAAGAAACAATATGAACAAGAGAGGGTACATGACCCTTGAGGAATTCAAAACTGCTGTACAGGCTATCAAGGATGTAGAGTTTGTAGACCGTGATGGTATGCGTGTATTGGCTCGAAAAACTCCTGAATCAGAAACAGCCTTCTCAGTTTTGGCCTATGCTCTAAAGAAGGATTTAGTGCCTTACAAAGCCATGTTTTATCTAAGTCTTGAGAATAAAGATTATGAAGGTGCGGAAGCCATAAGAAGGGATTGGGTTAGAAATTTAAAATTTTTACACTATTGGTTTTCTACTTCCCCTATAACAATCAACCATGATTATGGACTAATTGAGAAGGTAGGCTCAGAGATTCAAAAATTGGAAGCTACTGGATTAACAGACCCATTGCTCATCACCCTAAGAGAAGAACTCGTGGCTGCAGTCAAAGAGAAAAAATGGGATGATGCGCAAAAAATACAAAACATAATTCTTGGAAGGACAAAAGAATTACAACAAGAAACAAGATGCGATGCTAAAAACTCGCTGGAAGACAAAGTAAGAATAGTTGGGCAGACAAACCAAAAACCAACAGAATACAATTTAAAAATAGAAAACATACCAAGGTACGGTGCAGAAGACATAGGAAGAGCACTACTTCTTTTGGAAGGGAAAACTGACAAATTAAGCCCAAAAGCAGAAGGAACCCTCAAGCTAATAGACATACTTCTAAAAAGATAATTCTTTTTTAACAGAATAAACTAAATGTAAACGGTGAACTTGCCTTCGTTCTTGTACACATCGATACAACTAATGTAATAGACAGAGCTGGCTATGTTAAGCTCATGTATCAGAGAATCAGTACCTGTCATTTGAGTACCAGCACCATAAGCGAATGTTGAGTTTGTAGAGTACTGGCAGTTAGAGGGCTCATTCATCTCCAAGTGCAGTATAGAACCTTCTGTGTAGATGTAAACAATCTTAGGAGCGTCCAAGTCAACATCAACCCTGAAACTTATGTTTGAGTAAGCCTCATTACCAGCAATGTCACGACAAGTAACATAATAGAAGTAATCACCCTTATCAAGCTGCAAAGGCTGCTTATGAATTGTTCCGTTAGTCTCAAAGAACTCAATCATGCTCAAGTAAGGAACATCAGTGTTACTGTAACCGCACCTTGCATTACCAGCCTCGGCACCACCACTTGTAACAGCACGAAGCTCAACATCTGATTGATACAAAGTACCAGAAGGAGAAGTACTGTCTATGAACAAAGGTTTAGTGCTACGCAAGCTGAACAAGTAACTTTCTGTGTTGAAGTTGCCCTTCTTGTCCTTGCACCTGAAGAAGTAATCAGTAGTTCCTTCAGCGTTAACAGGCAACCTCGTCCTACATTCATACAAGCCATAATAGATTGATGATAAAACGAAACCAGAATCTGCACAAGTAAACGTGCCCGCCATCAAACTGAAATCTGTATCGTTCAAATTCCACTTGCACTCAGCAGGCTCGTTGGTGAAAACACTAAACTCAGTATCGTTGATGTTGTAAGGCATGTAAGCACCGCTCTGTATGCTGGTTCTTTCAATAACAGGAGCAGTCAAGTCAGGGCTAGCCTCTATCGTGAACCTGATGAAATAATCACGATTATTCTTATTGCCTGTAGCGTCCTTGCACCTTATGTATATGTTGAAAGTGCCGCCATTAGTCAACTTCAAAGCTTCAGGAGTAGTTAAATCAGACGGGAAAGTAAACGTTATCTGATGTTCATAAGTGTAAAGCTGATCGCCGAAGTAAGCAGTTTTCTGCTCATAGTCAACAGAATGCTCAGAGCCAAACTTACACTGAGCAGGCTCATCAGTCTTAAAGCCAAGAGTTATTTGCTGGAACGCTTTTAACTTTTCATTAATCTTGTAACCTTTATTGCTTTCAGCAGTAATCTCAGTGAGAGTGAAACCTTTGGGCAAGACTTCTGGCCAAGGACTTATCACAGGAGAGTTAACGTCATTGGGGTGCATGTTAACACACTTCTCCTCAGAAGTGCCCTGATTAACCAAACCGCATAACTTACCCAACGATTTACACCTATATTCTGAGCACGGCTTGTTTTCCTGATCCTCATTGCACTTCTCACAATCCTTACCACCGTCAGGAGCTTCCCACACACCACAACCAATGCTGTAAGTCCTGGTTTTGTCTTTAGCTAAGAAAACATCAACTAAGTTATATATAGTGTAAATCCACATTATTGTGTTAAGGGCGCCCATAAAAGCTCCAGAACCTGTCTGACCAGTAATCTCTGCACCTTTGGGTACTTCACCTAAAGCTTTATTATCAACAACTTTGTACATACCTTTATTTGCTCCTTCAGTTATTTCTTGTAATCCGTGAGCACTAGGGTTTTGAGTAAAATCAGCTCCAAATTTAGAAACTTCTGATTTGGATAGCAACATATCTTTAGGGAGAAGACCTTCTTTGAAAGTCGAGGTACCATAAGTAGTAGCCCAACCAGCAAACGGACTACCCTTGCCTAACGTGAATAACCACCCAACAGCGCTCCCAATAGTGTTAAGACCTCCAAGCATACCTCCTGTGAAAGCACCCTTAGCCCACCCTGTTGAATAACCTGTATATATACCAGTACCTACCATAACGGCAAGAGGCAAAGCAGACTTCTTGAAAAACTCGCTAAACTTGCCGCTGCCAAACATCGAGGATTCCTCTTCCTTCAGTTCCTTGCCAGGCTGGGAAAGTGTTTTCCAATCACCCACCTCAGACTCCTTAAGAGGGCTGCCGGTAAAAAACTTCTTCTCAGCAGAAGCAGTGTTGGAATAACCATCAAGAGTTACTTTACCAACAATATTGAAGTAGGCACCACAATCACCAAGAGACTTACATAAAGTATTACCTGCAACAACCCAACTATGCTCAGTGCAATGACAGTTCTCAACGCACTCCCAATCATCAGAACCAAGAATCCTCTTAACACCACCCATGTGCCATTTAACAGTACACTCCACGTTAGCCTGATTACAAACACTAGAACCTCCACTACCAGTATCCTTAATAGTACTTGTACCTGAAGCTGTAGAAACAGCAGCACCAGTAACGGCTGAAGTGGTGCTCTTTGATGATGAAGCTGTGGTACTTGTTTTTGCTGATGATTTTGTTGATGAAGAAACAGATTCTGCACTCTTGGTCCAGAAAGACAAACCAGGCGGCACATCAGGAACACAAACACCAGTAATGCCCTTAGCAATGCCAGCTTTCAAAAAGTAACAATCACGAACAGCAGTGTCCTCACAGCATTTCTTAATACAGCAATCAGCACCTTTACCAGCACACTCACCACCACAAGAAGTTTGCGAGTTGCAGGCAAAACAGTCCTCCCACCTGTTGTCACGGCAGGCAGCCTCAATATAATTACCTGTAACACCAAATGATTCGTAAGCAGACCCGGCAGGAGCATTACCCATAACACCCTGAACACAGAGTTCTTCCCTGAAATCACGACAAGGCTCAACCATCTCCTCGCCATTAACACAGATATGACGGAAGTGTCTTGAACCAACAGCATCCCGAGCATGACCAGGTAAAGTATCATAAATACACCAAGACTCGCCATTCTTTTTTGGAGTGCCAGAATTAACGCTGACAGAATCCTTGTAAGTTGTCTTGCAGTTAACATCACGACAAGTGAACTCACCATAATCCATCTTAACGTTCTTAGCATTACCACACAAAGTACCTGTGCTATAATCGCAGTTACCACAGTCAGAATCATAAGCACCCTTCAATTTACAACTCTGCTCCTTAGAAAGAACATAGCCGTTGTTGTAAGAAGCAACCTTATCACTACTGTAAATATTCTCACGATTACCACAACTATCAAACCAATAAACCTCATCACGGTCAGCAACACAACCTGTTTTTTGTTGCTTGGCACAGTCACACTTCAACTTGTCATTGCTGCAAAGCATGCCAGAATAAAAACCATCACCAGTCTCATTACCAGCCTGAACAACAGAAGCAGTAGGACAAGCGCCACGAGTTGTGAATGTGCAAGTGTCGCCTGAAACACAACAACCCTCTTCCTGAGCCCTTGACTTGCCGATGCATTCCTGCTCTGTCTGGACGTTCTCATCAAAGGTCATCGTAACATTTGGGAAGAGAGAGGTTTCAGCCTTGCAACGCACTTGCGTAACAAAAAAAGCCTCATTACCAATAAGACAACAACCCTTTTTGCATTGAGTTATGTCACAATTACCAGAAGGGTCCCACGTGTTACCCTTAGAAGAAAGCTCACACTTAGCCTTAGGCGTGTTCATGTAACACATGCCCTCATCACTATTATAGCAACAACCAATCTTGCAGTAAGAAGTCTGCTCACAAGTAGTGGAAGCCATCCTTGAGTCAGCAGCACAGTTAGCCTGATCGGTGTACAAACAATACTCACCAGAAGTTGTCTTCTCACAACAAACGTTGTAAGCGGACACAGAACTAATAAAAAGAACAAATACTAATGGGAAAAAAAATTTTTTAAAACTCATGTTACCAAAGTGGATTCTCCTTGAACGAAAAACTGGAATATGTAGTCATTATCGTACTTGCTCAATATGTAGAGCTTATCAGGATAAGGCTTCTTCTTCTCAATCCTAACCTGACCCCTCTTTGAGAGCATGTAAATCATCTGGTCAAACTCACCATACTGGGTTTCATAATCAAGTATGTCCTGAGAGACATCATACAAGTAGCCCAACGGATAGTTGAAAGTTGTTGTGAACTCCTGAGCAGAAACCTCAACGTCAGACCTTCTTGAACGCAGCCTGACAGGATAATTCACTGTAACGACAACCATGTCAGAACCAATCCTGGTGTCAACAGTCCACTTTTTCGGCGTGATTATGTCAAAACTTCCAAACTTCTGAAAGCCATGAACATCAACACAAGTCTGAAGGCCAAAGTCTATTGCAGCAGAAAGCTGCTTCTCCATGTCAGACCTTGTAAGCATACGATTAACACAATAAGGGGTTCCAGGCATGGAATAACAGAGGTAACTGATTGTGGAGTCGTTGTAAAGCCTGTACGTATCAGGAGGGGTTGAAAGATAACCACCTTGTAAACCAATCTGCCTTATCGGAGGTTCACCAACTTTGCCAGTACACCTTATTATGTGTTCCCTAATATCATCAAGCCTTATGTTCAAATCCTCAGCAGTAGGGTTAACCAAGAATATGTTAGTCTTGTAATACAGCAACAAAGCTACAACGATAACAAGAACAACACCTATTATTATAAAAACGGTAAGCTGACCCCTTTTTTCCATCTAACCACCTTCCTAAATTTTTATCAAACTAATTATTTAAACCTTTCTATAAATAAACAACAATTTCATTCATAGCGTTGTTATACTTGTCAACACAATTAATATAATAGTAAGGAACGCCGAGAGGAGCTATCTGCTCAACAGTACCTTCACCACTCATCTTAGTGCCATTACCATAATTGAAAGTTGAGTATGCATACTCACAAGTTGAAGGCTCATCAAGAATCAAATGCAACGCAGAACCATCAGAATAAATGTAAACAATTTCAGGCTTTGTAACGTCAGCATCAATCCTAAAGTTAATAATAGTTGAAGCCTCATTCATTGCAGCATCGCGACAAGTAACATAATAAGTGTAATCCCCTTGAGGCAAACCCGTCAATGTCTGCCTGTGGTTTGCTGCGTTTGTGTTGAAAAAGGCAATCATCCTTTCATACTCCAACGTTGTTGTGCTGAACCTGCACTCAGCAACCCCGTCAGCAGCACCGCCAGCAGTGGTAACCTCTAAAGTGGGGCTGTTTGTATCATACAAAGTACCTGAAGGAGCAGAATAAACAATAACAAGTGGCCCACTTTGAATCAGGCTGTAAGGAACACTCCCCTGATTCTTGTTACCCTTCAAATCCATACACCTAAAGTAAACTGTATTAGTACCTCTGGAAACGTTCAGCATTGCATAGCAATCATAATACAGGATAAAAGTTTCGTTACGCTCTTCCAAGTCGCATGATGCTGTATCCTCCATGTCATCATAATCCTTATCAACAGAAGACCACTTGCAGGTTGAAGGTTCGTTCAGCATAATATTGACTGTAGCAGTTGTAAGGTTAGCAGAAATATAAGAACCATCAGCAGGATTAAACCCTTCAATTATAGGCGGGGTTATGTCAGGGGTTTCCTCTGTTGAAACCTTAATAGTGTACTCACGTGTGTTGGAATTACCTGAATGATCCTCACACCTCACGTAATAAGTATAGTCCCTACCGCCAACAAGATTCAAAGTAATATTGTGCTCAGTTTTGAAGTAACTATCACCAAAGTAGTTAGGCATTTCATCAAACGTTTTTGTGTGACCCTCAGCTATCTTGCATTGAGCAAGCTCATCTGTCTTTATACCAAAACTTATCAAAGTAAAAGGTTTTACCTTTGGAGATATTGAATAACCATAATCAAACTCGGATAGTGAATAACCAGGAGTCAAAGCCTCAGGCCAAGGACTAATCACAGGAGAGTTAACATCATGAGGTTCTTTAGCATAACAAGAAACTCTCGAAGAGCCTTCGTTTTCAGGAATAAACTCACATAGTTTACCAAGAGATTTGCACTTGTATTCTGTACAGTCATCAAAACCCAACATGGTCAACTTTTTATCATTCCTGCATTTACCACAATCCTTACCACCGTCAGGAGCAACCCACGGCCTGCATTTGGTTATTACATAATATGTTTTTGTCTCTGCAGAAAAGATGAAGTACAAAACCACGGCTATTATTACAACAACAACAGCAACTATGGCAAACACCCCTACTGCTGTGAGTGCTGTAGTCCCAGTTGTCACAAGTGCCCCCCCACCAGCTGTTGTTGTAGTAACCGTCGCAGTTGAACCAAAAATACTTGAAATTGCTGCACCAACCCCTGAACCTGCCACGGCAGTACCCGCACCAGCTATTGAAACGGTCGCACCAAGAAGACCAGCATTTATAGCCATGATAGCAACAAGGCCCACAACCCCTGCATACAATGCATAATTCTGTATAGGGTTCTTATATTCATTACTGATAGCTTCCATCATCTTCTCAAAATCTTCTGCCAAAAGTTTCATACCACCAAAAACACCGTACTTAGCATACTCATCCCAAGCAGAACTGCTTATTTTACGAGGAGCTTTTCTGCTGTTACCCGTAACAGAAAAACCATCTTCACTCTTAACACCCAACACATTAATGTTAGCACCACAATCACCCATAGACTTACACAACTTGTTAACATCATCTATATATTTTTGAGTCTCACAATGACAGTTCTGCTCACACTTCCAAGAACAAAACTTGCACTTCTTAACGTAAACAACCTGGCACTGTAAGTCTGCACCCTCGCAGTTGCCTTTATCTTCCCAAAACCTAAAGCCTATAGCAACCGTGGACACATTCGATTTTACTGGAGAATCATATATCTCATTCATGATGCATTGTGCTTCTGAATAACCCTTAAGCTTACCTTGAATGCACACCTCCTCCCTGTAATCACGACAAGGTTCAACTATCTCCTCACCGTTTACACACATGTGCTTGAAATGTCTAGAGCCAACTCTATCGACGTAATCGCCAGTACCGGATTCGTAAACACACCAGGACTCACCGTTCTTCCTCAACCCACCCATTTGAGGGTCATGAACATTTTTATTATCACTATAAGTAGTTTCACAATCCGTACTCTTACAAACATATTCCCCAGCTGAATTCTTACCACAAATAGTCCCAGAAGTGTAGTCGCAATCCTCAGCTTTATCCTCCCTATTACCACAACTGTCAAACCAGTAAACATCATCATCATAACAACCTTTTGTCCGATGTTCAGTGCAGTGGCAAGATAGTACTTCAGAACAAATCTTATCCTGATTAAATTCTCCCCCACTTGAGGAACAAGATTCGCGAGAGGTGAAAACACAACTATCTCCAATCTTACAACAGCCTTGATCGGTGCCACGACAAATATCCAAACACTCTATTTCTGTCGCAACTTCCCTGAAATCCTTAGTAAGCTCAGGATACTGCTCCAGCATGTACTCACATCTTTTCTCGGTAACGTAAGAACAGCTGCCAGAAATTACACAACAACCTTTCTTACAAGCTTCAATTTCACAATTCTTGTCTGGAAAGAATTTGCCGCCCTGAGCATTACATTTTGCAAGAGGGGTGTTCTTGTAACAAGAACCTTCATTAGAATCTTGACAACAACCTACCTGACAATAAGAAGTCTGGTCACAAGTTGTTGCTGCGTTATCAGCCCTGGCAGTGGTGTCACAGTTGGAAGCATCAGTGTACAAACAATACTCTCCTGACTTTGTCTTCTCACAGCAACGCATGTCCTGAGCAGAAACAGGATTCATCATGTAAACTGTGAAAGTAACACATACAAGAATGAGGATCATGAAGCTAGCTTTAATCCTCAAAAACCTCTTTTTCATGCAAGAGAAAAAGGAAAGGGAGATATAAAAATGTTTCTAAAAAACAAGAAATGAAAAAAAATTTTAAGGTTATTCCCGACGACAAAAATCAAAAAACGAAAGGTTTAAAAGTGATTAGTGTAATAAATATTAGTCTACAAAAAATTAAAATGCGTGAACCGGAAAACAAAAACGAAGAACCTCCGCCTTCTGAGGCGCAGACAATAGTTGAAGAGTACAGCGGTAAGGAAGTTCGAGAGAATTCTTGGCAAGACCTTCTAAAAAAAAGCTACTCAAGCGCAAAGCAAATAGCTGAAAAGACCGGATTGAAAGAAGAAGAGATAAGAGCGGTTATAAAAAAATACCCAGCAAAAATAAACCCGTATTACTTCTCACTAATCAGAGAAAAGGATGACCCTATATGGAAGCAATGCATACCAAAAATTGAAGAATTGGAAGACACTGTAGGCTTAGAAGACCCGCTAAGGGAAGAGGGTGAAGTGCCAGGAATAACACACAAGTATCCTGACAGAGTTCTTTTCATAATCTCAAACCAGTGTGCGATGTACTGCAGGTTCTGCACAAGAAAAAGGAAAGTTGGAGACCCAAACAAGGACATAAAGTGGAGTGACTTGCATAAGGGAATAGAGTACATAAGAAGCCACCCAGAGGTAAGAGATGTTGTCCTATCAGGAGGAGACCCACTGCTGATAGAAACAAAAAGGTTGGAAAAAATAATAAAGCTGGTTAGGGCAATACCGCATGTTGAAATAATAAGGATAGGGACAAGGGTGCCTTGCGTATTGCCACAAAGGATAGACCAAGAACTCTGTGACATGCTAAAAAAATACCACCCAATTTACATCAACACACACTTCAACCACCCAAGTGAAATAACCCCTGAATCGAAGAAGGCGTGCGAAATGCTTGCTGATGCAGGCATACCGTTAGGCAACCAAACAGTACTGCTAAAAGGAGTAAACGACAATGCTGAAGTCCTTAAAGAATTATTCAAAAAATTACTAACAATCAGGGTGAAGCCATACTACATATACCAAGCAGACATGGTTAAGGGAACGGACCACTTCAGGACAAAAGTGGAGGACGGAATAAACCTGATAGGGCAAGTAATTGGTCATACATCAGGACTCTGCGTACCACACTTCGTAGTTGATGGTGCAGGAGGAAAAACACCATTATTACCACACTACTTGCAATACATAGACGATGAGATTGTAATACTGAAAAACTACCAGGGCAAGAAATACATATATAAACAGCCACAACAAGAATAGAATCCTTTAGTTTTCCAAAAAAAAGATGGCACCACTCAACCTTTCAGAAACACTGGAAATACCGAATTTCTCTCTCAGCGAGCTAACAAACATCTCCTTCGGCGAGTACATGGAAATAATACAACCCTTGCTGTTCTTTGTTGTGGGAATAGCACTATACTCAATATTCATATTCACGTTCTACAAGTTCATGGCAAGAAGAGATGTTGTAGGAAAGTTTCATGACACAAGCAAATACGAAGAAGGGTTAAGCAAACTCATCGACTTTTTAATGTACATACTTAGGAACCTTATACTTACACCACTCTTCGTGTTTTTTTGGTTCTTCGTAATGGTCATGCTAGTAGCCTTCCTAACAAAAAACCCCACAACAAACAGCGTGCTAATAACATCAATTTCACTTGTCGCAGCAATAAGAATAGCAGCATACTATAACAGAAACCTGGCAGAAGACCTTGCCAAGATGCTACCTTTCGTACTACTAGGCGTTTTCCTAGTAGACGCATCCTACTTCTCACTGGAAACATCCTTGTCAGTGCTGCTAAAACTCCCACAACTATGGAAAATACTAGTATATTACATGCTATTCGTGATTGCAATAGAATTCATACTAAGGATCATGCATGGTGCAGCAAGCCTTTTAGTAAAAAGGGAAGAAGACTAGTTCTTACATTAACGACAGCTAGACTGGTAGTACGAGCCTCTAACTGACTGATGCCTAACCAGTTCAAAAACTATATCATCCTTCACCCTGCCAACCTCCAAAAAACCAAGCTTCCTGTGCAGCCTTAAAGCAGGGCTGTTAAAACAAAAAACATAAGCAGTGATCTTCTTGAGGTTAAAAGTCTTGAAGCCATACTCAAAGAGCAACTTGTAAGCCTCGGCACCAAAACCCTTATCCCTAAACCTGTAGTCACCTATCATTATTCTGCAAACAGCAGACTCACCATACTTTATGTCATGAAGCTCAACGTCACCAATAGGCTTAGAAGTTTCCCTATCAAACACCAAGAAGTGAGCAATATCGGAAGATTCCTCCCACTCTTTATGCATCCCAATGATGTCATCAATCGTAAGGTTTTCATGCTTACCAATCATATCTTGTATGTACTTATCCTGCATCCACTCATGGTATATGTTAATATAGTTAAGAGCGAATGCGTCTAACTTTACCAATCTTCCTTCAAGAACAGGGAGGTGTTTCATAAAAACCCCAAAGTGGGTATTTAAAAATTAATCGGAATCTACTCTGGGAGCAAGTATAAAAGAAAGCAACAGCTTATCCATGACCTTGTAGTCAACCCTCAAAGGGTATTCGTCAGAGAATTGAATTACTGCAACGTCAGCAAGCTTTGAACCCTTAACGATCTTCTTCAAATACTCTATGCTGTACTTTGAAACGACCTTATCCTTCTTACCAACGCTGATGACAGCGCTATCACCACCGCCCGGAATCTCAACCTTGGCAGCGTTAAACCTGCCCTCAGAAGAAATCGAGAGCTTGTTAGCTTCGGCAACAATAGCAACCGATTCAGCAACTATGTCCATGTCCTCAACAGACTCTGAAAAAATCTGAGAAGGAACCTCTGCCTTGACATTAAACTTAAGGTCAGGAACTTTTTGTTCCGACTCGTCAATGTCAATCAAAGAAAGGTTAAAGGTTTTGTTGCTCTCACCCTTAATCTGAACCTTAAGCTTGTTGTTCTTTGAATCAAGCTCCATGTTTATTGTATCAGTGGGCTTAGCCCTCTTAAGGATTTGATCAAGGTTGTCAAGGTTAACCGAAAACGAAACAGGCTTCTCAACCTTGTAATCAACAAAAGCAGAGGAAAGAATTTTGAACATCACCATGGCAACGTTGGCAGGGTCCATAGCAGTCAACTCAATCTTGTCAGAATCGGCCTTAAACGTGACCTCATTAACCAAATCAGAAATTATGGACACGCTCTCTTTTAACAACCTGGGTTCTGCCAACACAAGTTTCATACTACATCACGAAAATTAATTTGTTTATAATATTTTTGGTAGTCAAACACAACAATTAAAAAAACCTCGTCTGACGGATACGGAAGACATCAACAATAAGGTAAATGCCGTAAAAAATAAGCAAACCATACCAAACTTCAGAAGGAACGTTCAGCTGAACTATGAAAGGAAGCATCTTGTCAAGAAGCTTGAAATGCAACGCAAGCGGAAGTATGCCAATAACGGCAAGCAAGAAACCAGCAAGAATTGAAACACCTCTAACACGTCCGGTCATCATGCTGCGAATCTGGAAGGAATCATAAAGCAGGAAAAGGCCGCCAACAAGCAGAGCAACCTTAACTATGACATCATAAATTGTTTTATCCATGTTGGTCAAACCAGGAATATTAATGTTGATGTAAGGAAGCAAAGGGATAACACCTATAGCAATGCAGATAAAACCCAATATCAAAGATATGTTTGTACGGGAATAAGAATACATCCAACCTCTTTTATCCATC
>JAWABC010000008.1:0-22748 GCA_038884815.1 Candidatus Nanoarchaeia archaeon
CTTCCTGGTACTCCCCTTCCGCCTATTACTATTTCTGCACCTAAAGCACCTGCATCCATTATTTTTGTGAGCATGTCGTAACCAATGAATTTGAATCTTTTTGGTCCAAATCTTTCGAAAGTGTATGCTATGCTGTCTGCTACCGCCCCGGCATCCAGCAGCGGGTTTTCTATGTCTCCTATTTCTATTTGTGGGTTTTCAAGGTTGAACTTTTTCTTTAGGGTATTTGTTAGTTTCTTTATGTTTTCTCCTTTTCTTCCTACTATCAATCCTGGCCTTGTTGTGTAAACTATGATTTTTTCTCCCATAGGTGTCCTTTTTATTTCTACCCTACAGTGGCCTGCTTTTGTAAGGCTTTGTGCGACGTATTCCTGTACTTGTCTTTCTTTCAGTTTTTGCGCTACGAATTTTCTTTCAATCATTTTTCTTCTTTCTTCTCCTCTGTTTTCTTCTCTTCCTTCTTTTCTATTTTCTTTGTTATCTTCTTTTCTTCTTCCTTTTCTTCTGCTATTATCTCTATGTGCGTTGTTTTTGCCTGTCTTCTTCTGTGTCTCCCGTAATGCCACACAGTATTTCCTTTGTTTGGTATTATTGTCCTTATGTAGAGTGTATCAACATCAAGACCTTTGTTCTGTGCATTTGCTTCAAGTGACTCCAGCAGCATCAGTATCTCCTTGCTTGCTTTTACGGGGTATCTTCCTGGCCCCATCTTTCCTTTTCTGTGTCCTGTATCCATGTTGAACCTTCTGTAGGGTATTGCAAGCTGTTTTTTTACAACTCTTTCCAGCATTTGTTTTGTTTTTATCAAATTCTTACCCCTTATTTGGTTGGCTATTTCGATTACCTGCTTGGTTGATACTTGCAGGTTTCTCCCAACCACTTTTGCTTCATGCTCACTAGTCATTTTACTTCACTGCCATGGCTCCACTTGATTTTGTTGCTCCTATTCCAGGAGCTGAGTGTTGCACTTTTTGTCTTGTCATGGTCATCTCACTTAGATAGTGCCCCAGCATTTCTGGCATTATTGTTACTGGGAAGTATTCTTTCCCTCTGTGTACAAATATAGTTAATCCTATCATATCTGGTAGTATTATCATATTCCTGCAATGTGTTCTTATTGGTTTTTTCCATATACCTTGTTTTGCTTTCTTTATCTTTTCCAGTAATCTTTTTTGTTGGTCTGTCAGTCCTCTTGTTAGGCTTCTTCTTTGTCTTGCAGGTAATAATTTTACGAATTCCTTTAGGTCCATCTTTTCTATTTCTTTGAGTGTCTTTCCTCTATAAGTGAATTCCTTTACCATTTTATCCTTTCACTCTTCCTGTTCTTCTTGCTCTTATTAATCCAACATTTCTTCCTGGCGGTGCATTCCTTGGTGGTGTTTTTGGTTTACCCACATGTCTTCCTCTCCCACAACCAAATGGGTGGTCCACAGCGTTCATTGCTACTGCTGAGGTTCTTGGGTAAAGTTTTCCTCTTGCGTGCATTGCATGCCATCTCTTTCCTGCTTTTACGAATGGTTTGTCTTTTCTCCCGCCGCCTGCTATTATCCCTATGGTTGCTCTGCAGTCAGGTTCGAACAGCCTTTGTTTTTTTGATGGTAACCTTACTATGATTTTTTCTCCTATTCTCCCAAGTATTTTTGCTGTTCCTCCTGATGTCTTGACGAACTTTCCACCGTCTCCCGGTTTTGATTCTATATTAAATATTTCTGTCCCTTCCGGAATATTTTTCAATGGTAATGTGTTTCCTATGCCTAATGGTGCTGTTGCCCCTGACAAAACTTTGTCATTAACTTTTATGTTGTGTGGTGCTGCCATCATTATCTCTTCTCCACTATCATATTTTACCAATGCAATTGGTGCACTATGCCCTGGACAATGTATCAAATCAATTATGGTTCCTTCCACCATTGCTCTCTTTTCTATATCATCATATTTCCTGTGTTTTATCTCACCCTTCCATCTGTGGCTGTGTGCTTTGTATGTGAAAGTACCTCTTCCCCTTCTTTGTGTTATTATTCTTTTTCCCATCTTACATTATCCCCATCTGTGTTGCTATGTCTATTGCCGGTGTTTCCGGCGATAATTTAACATATGCTTTCTTTTTTCCTTCTGGGGTTATTGTCGTATTTACTTTTAGCACCTTTGCCTTGAAAATCTCTTCTAGTGCTTGTTTTATTTCTTGTTTCGTTGTTTTTAGTTCAACCATAAATATGAGTTTGTTTTCTGCTTCCATCAGCCTTACTGCTTTTTCCGTGGCTATTGGATGTTTGATTATAGTGTAAGGGTCTTTCATTTTTTAGTTGACCTCTTATTTCTTTCTTCTTTTGGTTCTATTTTGCCATCATAAAAAAGGTTTTCTTTGTTCATTTGTTCTATTGCATTTTCAGTGTATATTGTTAATCTTCCAGGGTGTGTTCCCGGTGCAAGTAATTCTGCGTTTAGAGCTCTTGCTTTAACAATATCCACTCCTTTTATGTTCCTCCCTGCTTTTTCGAGTTCACATTCACCCCCCACTACTATGAGTGGCCCTTTTTTTGTTTTGTATTTCCTCCCTCTTGATTTTCCTTTGCCAGCTCTTATTTTTTTGTTTTTTATCCGTTCCAATTCTTCTTTGAGTCCTATCTTTTCCAGAATCTTGCTCAACTCTTTTGTCTTTTTGATGTTTTCAATATCATTTGTGATTATTATAGGCACTTCTTTTACTTTATGTCCTCTTTTTTGCACTACCTCTCTAATCGCTGTTGCCGCTACCGCACTCCTTATTGCCTTTCTTCTTTCCTTTACGTTCATCTTTAGTTCCCAATTTTTGCTTGTTTTTGGAGGGTGCGCTCTTCTTCCTCCAACAGTTCCCGGTGCAAACGCCCCCACCCAAAAAAGGTTTCTTCCCCTCTTTGTCATTACTTTTCTGGGCACTCTTGATATTCCCATTCCGTATGCTCCTCTGTACCTCCTTCTTCTCCTTGAGACCTCTGCAGATGCTCTTTTTCCTGCTTCAGGTTTTGAACCGTAAGGTTGTCTTCTGTGCGTTTGCATTACTTGTACAGCTTTTCTTATCAAGTCTTCTCTGTATTCTTCTTCGAATTGCTTTGGCAATTCAATGGTTTTTGTTTTTCTCCCTTCCAAGTCTAGCACATCTGCCTTCATCTTCCTTGTTTGCTTTCTAAACTTGTGTACCCAATTTCTAATTGTTGTAATCCTGATTTAGGTCTCACGGCTTCTGTCATTATTACAAGCCTTTTTTGTGGTCCGCCTACTGACCCTTTTATTAAAAGATAATCATTTTTGACTTGCCCATATTTTTTGAAACCGCCTTCGGGGTTTATTTCCTTGGTTTCATGCCCTATTTTCAGTAGAAGTTTGTTGTATTCTGTTCTTTGGTGGAAGCCCATTTTTCCTGGCTGTGCCACCCTGAAGTCTACTCTTTTTGGTTTCCAGCTTCCAAGTGATGCTATGCCTCTTTTCTTCTTTTCTGCTTTATGCTGCAGTATCCTTACACCAAATCTTTTTACAGCTCCTTGGAAGCCTTTTCCTTTTGTGATTGTGTGAACATCAACGAATTGTCCTGTCTTAAAAATATCATTTATTTTTATCTCCTTACCTAATAGTTGTTTCGCATACTCAAGTTGTTGTTTTTTGTCACTACCTCCAATCCCTATTTCAAAAAGTTGTGGTTTTTTCTGTCCAATCCCAGTCATCCTTGGTTGTGTATATACCACTAATCTTATCTCATCGAAATTTTCTGGCTCTTTTGTTTCTTTTTTGCTGGGTCTTACCTTTCTTAACAAGTCCTTTGTTACGTTTTTTGAGAAGATTTCAGAAACGAGTTTTAACCCGTCTGTTGTTTGTTGGTAAAAGCGTATAGAATGAGTTTTGAGAGGTGGGCATTCAATCACTGTGACTGGCCACATGACGTTTTCGTTTTTTGTCAAAGATGTTGGCCTCGTGTCCTCAATCAAAACGTGTGTCATCCCTACCTTATATCCTGCAAAGCCAAGAAGTTTTGTCTCTTTGATTTTCGGTTTGGATTTTATTCTAGCGTAACCTCGTCTGGCTCTTTTCCTAGGCCAGTACTGCAAGCTTCCTCTTCTGGGTGCGTTTATGTCTGGCATTTTCTTTGTTTACATGGTTCTTCGTGAACCAGCAGATTAAAGACATCAATCTGCACTCGCCTTTTAGAATCAGCGGCTGTATTAAATGAATTTTAGCCAAATTCATTTGGGTTTTATCAGTAGGGTATTTTTTAAATTCTTTTAGATGGTTTATAAATCTTTTGGTATTTTTTTATTGTGGGTTAACAAATCATTAATGTTTGTTTAAGTAAGAATTTTTTAATGAAATAAAAAAGGCTAATTCATTTTTGAGTGGTAACTAAACAAAAGGTTTATAAATCATTTCTGGTGTCTTATGCAGACCTTTGGGGGTTTATTGATGATATTTTCAGAGAAGTTCGAAAAAGCGATATATGCAACCGCTGCAAGAAATTATTGGGATATTTATAATGCAAAATATCCTAAATTGATGGTGCCTGGCAACTTGCAGAAATGCCTTGTTAAAGAACCAAAGTTTGAGCTTAATAATCCTTATAGGTTGCTTCCTAAAAGAGAATTTTTTTATAATTCAAGGAACTTAAAGTCAGAGGTTTTGGATCAAAAAATTTTAAACATGGTTGAGGTTTGTAAGCCTGTTGTAACTTTTTTCTTGGAGCGTGAAGTGCTTAATGAGTTTATTCTTAGAGAGTCTGATGTTGACTTGAGTTTAACTTATCACCCAAAGTATAAAAAAGATCCTAAACCTGTTAAAACGCATAATGACTCTGTTTCCTATACGCATTTTATTATGGTATTAGAATCATTGGAGCAATATCCGTTAGATAAGTTTGTTTGAAAAATCTCTTTTTCTGCCTCCTTTCCTTATTTGTCTATGAATTTTTTGTTTTAGCATAGAAAAATTTAAATATCTCTCTTGTTTTTGGTTATTGTTCATTATTTATTAGTTTAGGGGGTTTTTGAAATGACAAAAGGTATTTTGCCTTTGGCAGCTATGGAAAAATTGTTGAAAAAGGCTGGAGCTCCTAGAGTTTCTGCTGATGCAAAGGAAGCCTTGCGTGAAGTTCTTGAAGAGCAGGCTGAGAAGATTGGTGACAAGGCAGCGAGGTTAGCTAAACATTCTGGTAGGAAAACGGTTAAAAAAAGCGATGTTAAGGAGGCTGCTCGTGATTAAGCTGTGAATTCAGCTTCTTTTTCAATTTTTTTCCTGTCTAATTCTATTATTCTTTTGATTTTGCCTTTTCTTTTTGCCATTATTCTTGCTTTTGCATAGTCATTTTCGTATTCTTTTGGCACTATCAGCTCATTTATCATGAATGTGTGTCTTATTTTTGCATTTGAGAACTCTTTTGTCTCCCAGACAAATTCATTGAGCAATTCTTTTGGTAGTGTTGCTTTGCAGAAGTCTTCCTTTATTTTCCCTCCTGGCTTAGGCAGCGTTTTCCCTACGCTAAGGCTGAAGTCTTTTGATTTTAAGTTTAGCAGTATGAAATTTGTCTTGAATTTCTCGTATAACTCTTTAATTTGCTCTGGTTTTAGCTTTGCCTTAATTTCGCCAATGTTTGCTCCCTTCTTCTTTTTGTAATCTAAAAAATCAAATTCTTTTTCAAAATCTCTCGCTGCTATAACGCTTCCATTTACTTCTGCTTCTTCCTTGATGTTTTCTGCTATTGTTCCAAATAAATCGTTTGAAAAGTCAAAGGTTGCTTTGACTTTTATTGTATTACCATTTTTTACTTCCATGATGGCGCTTTCGTATTCCCCTTTCCCGTATCTTACTAGCTTTTGGTGTACCGTTTCGTCTATTTTGTTTTCGAATATTTTTTTTATGTAGTTCATACTTCAAGCCTCTTCAGTTCTATGGATATTGCTTTTTCATTAACCCTTATGTATGTGGGGCATAGAATATAGGGGTATTTCTTCTCCTGGCAGTACCTTATTATCTCATCTTTAAACTCCGTTACAACATTCAGGCCTCTTTTTTCTCTGTGGAATATCTCGTATTTTGATAAATCCTTTTTAACCCTTCCTGCCAGTTTCATTAGTTTGTACAGCCTTCTAGTGTTCAAATATGGCAGTATTTCTTTGTAGAAGTTATCATGTACTTTTATCAAAGACAAAGGCTCTTTTGCATTGGCAAAGTATTCTTTCTTGTTTGTTGATATAAAACCCCCGTAACCAAGGTTTACTGGCTTCCATTTTCCGAAGCTTCCCACTATTATATCACTTATTTGTCCGTTACATAATTTGTTATCTCCTAAAGAACCGCATGCGTCCTCAATAACCAAACATTTCTTCTCGTGACATACTTTTGCTATTTCTTCCATAGGTTGCTCTGCGAAGTATCCTGCAAAAGACGACAGTATTAATGCTGACCCTTTTTTAGCATATTTTTTCAGCTTGTCTAGTTTTATTACCCCCCTGTCTGTTGGTACTTCCCTTATAGGGAAATCCATAATCTTGGGGTATGTCCGGTATGATAGCCAACCTCCCTGGTCTGGTATGAGAATATATTTTTTGGGGTTCATTTTTTTTGCTATGTACATTGCTATGAATATCGCAGAATTACCTCTGTCTGTTATCTTTATGTGTTCGTGTTTTGTGTATTTTTTTAGTTGTTCTATTACTTTTTCTTCCATCACCTATTTTCTGTTTTTGGTTGTTTATAAATTTTTACCTAAAAACATTTATATAGCTATTTTTCTTGTCTTTTTTTATGCCTAAAACTTTTTTCATAACCACACCTATATATTATCCATCTGGAAAACCTCACATCGGTCACCTCTACACTGATGTGTGTTCGGATGTTTTGGCTAGATGGTACCGTCTTAAGGGTTTTAAAGTTCATTTTTCTACAGGCACAGATGAACACGGCTTGAAGATTCAGCGTGCTGCAATTGCAGCTGGCAAAACACCTAAGGAGTATGTTGATGACCTTGTAAAATATTTCAAAGAATTGTGCTTACTCTACAACATTTCCTATGATGACTTTGTTAGAACAACGGAAGAGCGTCATAAAAAGGCTGTTTATGCTTTGTTTGATAAGATATATTCAAAAAAAGATGTTTACAAGTCTTTCTATGAAGGCCTTTATTGTGTTGAGTGCGAAACTTATTTTACCGATAAGGACTTGATTGATGGTTTGTGTCCTATTCATGGCAAGCCTCCTCAGAGGATGACAGAAGACACTTATTTCTTTAAGATGAGTAAATACCATAAGAAAATTGTTGACCATATTAAAAAAAACAAAAATTTCATACTTCCTGAAGCAAAGAAGAAGGAAGTTCTTAACCGTCTGCAGGAACCTTTGAAGGATTTGAGCATTTCACGTGCTTCTTTCGATTGGGGTATTCCTTTTCCGATTGATAGAAAACATGTTTTTTATGTTTGGGTTGATGCTTTGACTAATTACTTGACCACTATTGGTTACCCCTCTCAAAGGTATAAGAAGTTTTGGCCTGCTGATATTCACATAATAGGTAATGACATTTCTTGGCATCACACGGTCATTTGGCCTACTCTTTTGATGTCCGCAGGCATCAAGCCTCCTAAATCTGTTTTTGTTCATGGGTTTATCAAGGCTAACGATAATGCTAAGATGTCCAAATCTCTTGGTAATGTTGTTGACCCTTTTGAATTAATCAAGCATTACCCTGCTGATTCTATTAGGTATTTCCTTGTTCGTGAAATTCCTTTTGGTGTCGACGGCTCATTCTCAGAAGAAGCTTTAATCCAGCGCCATAACACAGAACTTGCTAATGACCTGGGCAATTTGTTGAACCGTACTATAGCTATGATTAATACTTACTTGGCTGGTAATATTCCAAAGAAAACAAAGGATGAGATTACAAAGCATCTTGATTTTAAAAAAATTGATTCTTATATGGAGAGGCGTGAGCTTCATAATGCCTTGAATGAGATTTGGAGGTTTATCAACTTTGCTAATAAATACATTAATGATAAGGAGCCTTGGAATATTAAGGATAGGAAAGAGCTGGAAGTTGTTCTTTACAACCTCGCAGAGTCTTTGCGCTTTATTGCCATCCTTGTAAAACCTTTTATGCCTTCAACTTCTGCAGAGATTGCTTCTCAGCTTGGCATTAAGGATTTTGACAGGCAAAGCTTTAAGCATTTGAAGTTTGGTTTGTTAAAAGGCAAGGTTTCTAAGTCTAAAATCCTTTTCAAAAAGATTGAAAAAGTGGATGATACTATAACTGGAGGGGGTAAAATGGAAAATTTTGTTCAGTTTGATGAGTGGAAAAAGCTTGATATTAGGGTTGGCACGGTAAAGAAAGCTGAGCCTCATCCTAACGCTGATAAGCTGGTTATCTTGCACGTTGACATAGGCGAAGCTAAGGACAGGCAGCTCGTTGCTGGTTTGAAGCAGTATTACAAGAATGATGAGCTTGTTGGTAAACGGGTGATAATTTTTGCAAACCTCAAGCCTGTTAACCTTCGTGGCGTTGAAAGCAATGGCATGATTTTAGCAGCGGTTAACAACAAGGACGTTGTTTTATTAACAACTGACAAACCTATAAATAATGGCGCAAAGATTGAATAAATAGTAAGATTTTTAAGTTAGGTTTGTATCTTTTTTATTACAAATTTTAATGAGGTGGTGTCCTGTTGAAAAAAAAGAGGGTTGATGAAGTTAAAAAATATCCTGCTAAGAAGGCTATTCCTTTCATTTTTTCTATGATTCTTGCGATAGCTTTTATTACTTACATAGCGATTTATCCCAGATATGATGGTGGGGTTGGTGGTGCTGTTGTTTACACCACAGGTGCTTCAGTTTCTCTTACTGATGTGCAAATTACCGCTTGTAATTCAGCTGCTGCTTACAACAACTGCAACATGCTTACCGATTTAGGCATAGTGACCGCTGATGAGTGCTGTTCTGCATTGAACCTTTGTTGTATAGACAAAGTTCCGATTGCTGATTTCAAGGCTGTACTAATTAATGCCATAGCTTCTTATTTTACTTCAACCCCATTACTTACTCTTAATGAGTTGAAGGACCTTATAACCGTTTACTTTGCAACTACAGGTGAATGGGTTGACTTGTCCGGCATTGGCCAATATTCTGGTGAGAAGTTGATGGACATTTATAATAAAGCAAAGGGTACCACCACCCCTACTTGTTATGATGGCATCCAAAATCAGGGTGAAACAGGAATTGATTGTGGTGGTCCTTGCACCCCTTGCACAACATGCACTCCTAACTGTGTGGGTAAGGTGTGTGGTGATGATGGCTGTGAAGGTTCTTGTGGTAACTGTCCCACCGGACAAGTATGTAATGAAGATGGTTTATGCATACAGTCCCCTTGTGCTAAAAAAGGAGGGTTTTGTGGCGGACTTGCTAATGTTGAATGTTGCACTAACTTGATATGTAAGCTTGACGGATATTATCCTGACGCTGGTGGGAAATGTATTGAGCCGCCAAGTAGCGGCTATAATGACTACTCGCTTTACTTAGGCAGTTACATAAGGACTTTGGGTCGTAACATAACACTAGTCAATGTAGGTAATAAGGGGGGTGTTCTTGTTGATGTTGATGGTGTTACTAAACACATTCCTTATTCTTCAACAGTTAGAATTAATGGTGTTGAAGTTGAGGTTTTGGACACATTCTACAAAGCAGATAAAACACTCAGGTATGCAACTTTGAGAGTTCCTGGGTTCTTCTGCAAATCGGAATCTATGAAGTGTCTTGATGGGATCTTGTACAAATGTAATAATGTGGGCGATTGGGTTGTGTATAAAGATTGTGGTGGTCCGGGTCTCTGTGACACTAATGGTTTGACAGCGAAATGCAAGGCCTTAAACTGTATTAAGGAAGGTCAGTCTTTGGGTCCGGTTGTTCCATCCAACACTAATGTTTGTTGCCCTAAGTTGACTGAGATACAAGCGTTAACCGTAATTAGTACTAAATGTGCACCTGGTATTAAATGTGGGCCTAGCTCTTTTGATTGCCAGCCTTTGGTAGGTAACCGTGGTTATTGTACAAAATGTGGTAATGGTATATGTAAGTATCCTGAGAATGTTTGTAACTGCCCTTCAGACTGTGGGTTAGTAACAATAACAGTGTAAGTCTTATTTTTATTTTATACATTTTCTTTTTCCTTAATGTTTATAAAACTTCTCTTTATCCTATAGTTTTATGGAAAAGCGGTATGATGGAACTAACATTCATGAATTATTCCCTTATGTCCAACATAGGTTGGGGACAATTTGCCATCCTATTCTTCGCACTTTTCAGTTTTATTCTGAGAGGTTTTTTTCTCCATTAATAGTTGAGGGGTTAGATAGAGTTGTTGGCTTCAAATTAAAAAATCCTGATTCTTCTTTTCTTTATATTTCTCGCCATAGGTCGCATATGGATTACATCGAAACCCAGCTTGCTTTGGGTAAGTCTAGTGTACCTGCTATGATACAGGCAGGTGATAATCTTTTTATAGGCCCGTTTGATCCTTTTTGGCGTGAGCTTGGCGCTTTCATGGCTATTCGTGAAGGTAAGGGCTTTTATTCTAAGAACTGGATTAAGAACATGGCTTTTTCTATCATGAAGGATATGCATTTGTACAAAAAGGATTATGAGGTTTACATTGATAAGAAGTTGTCACAAATCCTTTACGAGTCTTATCTTGATAGTATTTTGAGTAGTGATGGTCCTGTGAAGGATTTGCTCCTTTATCCTGAATACATAAAGCAGCCAGATGGGAGCACAAAATATGGGAGGAGTTACTCGGGTAGATTGCTTGATTTTTCAATCTATCTTTTTATTGTTTTGAATAAGATAGCTTCTAAAAAGCATAGGAAATTCTTCTTCGTTCCAGTAAACCCGTCGTATGAGCGTGTTATAGAAGACTCTTTCATGATGAAGATCCCCTCATTAAAGAAGAGGTTTTCTAAGGAGCTTGTCTACCTTCAAGAATACGCTTACATATTAACCCGGCCTCTTTTTCCTTTTTTTACACGTGGTAGTTTTGTCTTGAAGTTTGGTGAGCCTTTTGAATTAGAAATTTCTGGTAAAATAAAGTCTGATGCAAAGTTACAAAGGAATAAGTTAGAATATGAAGTTGGTAGGTTGGAAACCCCTTTCAGCCCGCAAGTTGTTTTTTATTCAATGCAAGGTGAAAGGAAAGTTTTGCTTAAAAGTCTAGAGGACCGTGTCATGTCAAACATTTCCAAGTTGGAAGAGTCCAAAGTTGACACATCTCGCTTGAAGGCAGGTGGTATTGCAAAATCTTTTGATTTAATCCTTGAAGAAACGCTCCGCTTATTTGATGCTCCCGGGAGGCGTTATACCCGCATTAAGGATCGCTCTCTAGAAATTCTTGATAGCACGATCACAAGTCAGTACGCAAACCACATTGCTCATCTTTTTTGATTTATAATTTATAGCAAGGTAATCTGTTAAGTTTTCTGAAAAATTAGATGGGCCCATCGTGATTTGAACACGAGACCTCTCGATTATCAGTCGAGTGCTCTAAACCAGGCTGAGCTATGGGCCCTTATAAAAAACACATTAAGAATTGTTTATAAACCTTATTGTTAGTTGTTAACTTTGAAGTATTGTTTTGCTATTTCATTGAAAGGTTTTCCTTTTTTCATCATGGAAGCAACATCAGGCCTTGTCTTTTCAAGGTAGTTTATAGAAGTCTTCTCAATGAACCTCATTATATTAATCATAATTTCCAAAATCCCTATAATTAAAAAATATCCTGCTTCAGTTAGAAGCTGATTTTTATAGAGTCTTGTCTTCTCTTTTTTTATATATACTTTATCCCTAACAATTTTTTGTGACATCTTGTCAAGAACGCTGAAATAGGGTTTGTTGCTTAAATTTTTCAGGCTAAACAGCTCATATGCCATCTGTTCTTCAATTGTTGCGTTTTCTATTTCAGCCTTTGTCTTGTTTTTAACATAAAAATATTCTTGTCTTAATCTTTGTTCGAGTTCGCTTTGCATCTTCCTCCGTAGAAGAATTGCTGGGCCACTTCAGAAAATGGTCTTCCTTGTTTCATCATTGAAACAACGTCAGGTCTTGTCTTGTTCAGGTAAGCCAACGATATCTTTTCTACGTTATAAAGTAAGAATATCGATGTTGCTAAAGCGCCGATGATTGCATAATAACCTAATTTGTTGCAATGTTTTTTAATCTTTTTTCTTATTTTTAAGTCGCCAGCAAAAAATTTGGCAGTGTTTACGATCATATAATCGAGCTCGTCAGCGACTGGATAATTTATGTAGAATTTTCTTAGCCTTTGTTTATAATTTTGTTTTGTTTTTGTTTCTAAGCTGTAACTTTCAAGTACTTTTTTGTAGTTTGGGTGCTCTTTCAATTTGTTTCCTTGATAAATCACCTTTCCCCCGCATTCCTCTATGAGTGCTGTATTATTTTTTAATGCACCGTTGCTTTCATCTATAAATTCTATTTTAATACCTTTTTCTTTTATTATCTCATTTTGTTTCTTCCCTTCGATCCATCTTTCGCAGTAATATACATCATCCATGTTGAGATAAGAATTCTTGTTAATAACTATGGTGTCAAGGTATCTTTTCTCGATTAGTTGTTCAGTAGTTACCTCATCAGGTTTTTTATCGGTCTTTATAGTAATTAATTTGTCCCCTAAACTTATTCTAAGTTTGCCATCTTCATAGTTTATTTCTGAGCTGCATTTTCTTTTTGAAATTGTTTTTTTATTTTCCCTGTTGCTGAAGAACATAACTTTTAGTTGTGAGTCATCCCATTCTGAATGGAAGGGGTTCCATACTCCATGGCTGTGCCACATGCCACATATCTTTTTGTTATTTTTTCTTGCAACAGAGTAACAGTCTCCTATCTTTAATTTTCCTTCGGATGTATCAACCTCTTGATTGTCAGAAAGGTATACATCCCTTATGATGCCATCGTCTTTTTTCCTGTCATTTAATAAAACACCTCCACACTCCACGTCAATCCCTAAAATTTCTGAAATAAACTTTGCATATAACCTCATTTTTTTGAATGCTTCTCTTGTTATCTTTACAGTGTTTTGACCTTCCTCTTCAAAGAGTTCCTTTATTCTATCTTCAAGTACCATAAATTGGTCTCCTTTTATTGTTACATATGCATGGTATTTGTAAAAAAACAAATTTTCGTGGGTCAGAATTTTTTGAGTGGTACTGTATTTCCTTCCCTTTCAAAGTGTTGTATTTCCATGGTAAGGCTATCGCTTTTGCTTCGCTTGCCATTAACCCTCCTATTAGTGCATTTTGCATCACAACATTTGCATTTAAATTGCTACAGCTTCCCGCTTTTTGGTTTTGCTCCTCTTTTAAGAGTAACTTTGAATCATATTTGCATTCCAAACATGTTGAGAATTCTGCTTTTGCGCTAAAAGTAGTCACTGCACCATTAATTAGCCTTATGTTATTTTTCATTGCGTATGTGTTTAATTTGAATCTGGCTTCCCAGTTATCTAAGCAGCTGTATATTATGTCATATTTCTTTGTTATTTGGCAAGGGTCTTTGAAATAGTGAGGTATCGCTTTTATTTTTGATTTTGATAAATCGCTTAGCCTTTCTGCTAGAACCTTGGCTTTGTTTTCTCCAACCCTATCGTAATAAAGAACCTGTCTGTTTAAATTGTGAGCCTCAATTTTGTCGCCGTCCATGATGTCTATTTCTTGCACACCCATCAAAGCCAGGTTTAGTGCAACATATGTTCCAATACCACCTGCGCCTACAACTAAGGTTCTCAAAAATGGTAATTTTTCTTTGGTTCCATTTGGGTCTGTTCCTGAATTGAATCGTTTTAGTTTATTGATTGAGAAGTCAATCTGTCCTTTTAGCCTGTTATCATCTTTTAACGGCATTATTATTTTTCTTATCTCATCTAGTGTTATTGCTGCTACTATGCCACTTGTGTATGTGCCTTGTTTCTTTTTTTCATAAATATGGGGATTTACTAATATGGATGTGGATAAGCTGGAATTGTTTTCATCGCTTGCAGCAGTTATGAATTGTACATGTTTTCTTGTAGCGTATTCATAACATATTTTCCTTATCTCTTGGCTATTTGATAAGTCTACCAGGACGTCTGGTTTGCCTAAGCTGTTTTCATCTAAGTTTTGTCTTGTTTTTATTCTCATATCATTGTTTATCCTTACCAATTTTTCTTCAAGTTGTTCTGCCCTGCCTTTGTTAGAATCATTTGTTATGAACTCTTCTTTGTTGCCTTTTTCCCAGTCAATTATTTTTAGGTTCTTTATCCCTAACCCAGCCATATAAATTCCTAAGTAGTTTGTTATGTTTCCTCCTCCCACTACAGTTATTTTTGCACTACCTATTCTCTGCATATCGAATATTTGTTGTCTTGAGTAATCATTCATATGTTTGTTACCCTCCATCCCATGATGTTTTTTAGCTCAAGCTGTTTGTACTTTGGGTCCTGTAGCGTGTTCCAAGATCCGTCTCTTGAGAAGTATCCTCTTTCTATCATCCGTCTTGCTTCTTCAAGTGCAATTCTTATCTGTTCTGCTTTCCCTTTGTATTTTTGTCTTATCGTTTCAAAAGAAAAATTGCCCGTGCATATTTTTTGGTACTCGTCATCGTCAGGCAATGCAGGGTGTATATATTTGTTCATCACAACGGCATCGTGCCACACTATTTCATTATCTACAATCCTAATTTGTATCCCTATTTTTGCCTCTCCGAATCCGTAATATTTTGAGTTTGTCCTTTCATAAAGTGCGTAAGGCTTAACCAAAGTATACAGGAAGAAACCCTTCTCTGTGTCTTCAAACCCTATGTTCTCCTTGGGGTCGTAAAATTTTGCTTGCCGCGCTATTTTTTTTATTTCATAATTGAAACAACCTCTTAGTCTAGCATCTAAATTTTGGTATAATCTCTCAAACTGCTCTAGTTCGGTTATTTTTTCTTGTACGCTATAACTTTTGTTTTTTATTTTTATCTCATGGCTTTGCGTCTTTGTATTTGATAGTTTGTACATATTTCCCATGCAGACAAATGTTGGTTTTTTTATCAGGTCTTCCAGAGTTATGGTTTTTGTATTGCTTTCTCTATTTTTTCTTATGACGTTATTTATTACAAAGGCAACAAGCCTTAATTTATCATCTTTATTGCACATTTCATTGTAGTCTTCCTCTAAATCTCTGAGGTGCCCTGTTCTTTGCACTCCAAAAATTTTGGTGTACCACTTGAAGTAATTTTCATCGAGCTTTTTTTTCTTTATCTCCCAAATCTCTCCTTCTGCTATGATAAGGGTTTTTTCTTTGAAAATCCTGTGAACAGGACTCTGATTCATCTTCCTACTTTCGTGTTCAAATCTACGACCATGTCCAAATAGTCATAACTTTCACCATTATCCCTGCTTCTGTTTTCTATGTAACTCTCAACCTTGTCTTCCAGGTGCATTATCGAACCACCACTTATAACGTTCCTTTTGGGTATTTTGTTTTCTCCATAAACCATTATTTCGAAAGGTTTGTCGGGTCCGTTTTCTCCAAGCATTGTCCTTATTTCTCCTGCCAATACTCTATCTTCTTCGAGTGTTGACTCGATTCCTTGCTCTATGCAGTAATTGATTATCTTACCAAAAGTGCCTTTCCTATACTTCTCCGCTTCTTCTGCATGCACCCTTGAATACAACCCTACCATGTCTGGGTTTTCTGCTATAGCCATGCTTGCTTTTGTGTTTAGTCTTATTACCAAATCTTGTTTCATTTTAGCCTCCTAAAGTTGTATTACTTAATAGTTCGTTTTTAATAGCGCTTTTCAAGAATTTTCCGTAATAATTTCATATGATTTGGAAAGTTTAATTTCTTTGTGTAGGATTTTCCTTTTTTCTGTTTAATTTTATAATAATTTCATATTTTTTGTATGGCAAAACTTTATAAATCCCCCTGTTCTGTGGCTTTATAATGTCAAGGAAGAAGGAAGAGCTAAGAAGGCAGGAGGAAATTGCTCAGGAGATACTTAGGGTTAGAACCCCTAAAGGTCGTGAGGTAATTGGTATTCTTGAGCAACGTTTAGGTTCTTCTCGCTCTAAGGTACGTTGCATGGATGGCAAATCGAGAAATTGTCGTATTCCTGGCAGGTTGAAACGTAAGTTGTGGGTGCGTGAAGGGGACATAGTCCTAGTTGAGCCTTGGGAATATGATGATTCTAAAGGTGATATAGTTCATAAGTATAAAGCAAGCCAAGTTGATTGGCTTAAGAAGAGGGGTTACCTCAAAGGTCTGGAAGACATTGAAGAGTTCTGAAAATGTACTCGTATGAGTTGAGGATTCCTAAGGATAGGATTGCAATACTTATAGGTAAGAAAGGTACAATAAAAAGACAGTTGGAGAAAAAAACTAATACTAAGATAGATGTGGATTCTGATGAGGGGCGTGTTACAATATCGAGTGAGGAAGGCCTTAACATTTATAGTGCGCGTCTTGTTGTTCAAGCTATAGCCCGTGGATTTAATCCTGATATCGCTCGTATCTTGTGTGATGAGGATTATTGTTTGGAAGTCATCAACATCAAGGATTATTCAGGCAAATCAAAGAAGAAGATGGCAAGGCTGAAGTCAAGGGTGATTGGTACAAAAGGCAAGGCTTGGAAGAATATTGAGAAATTGACTCATACTTGTATTTCTGTTTATGGCAAGACTGTTTGTGTTATAGGCAAAATTGAAGATGTGCCTATTGCTAAAGAGGCACTTGAGAACCTTCTGAAGGGCGCTCCTCATGGTCCTGTTTACAAGTGGATTGAAAGTAAGAAGAGGCGTGCCAGAAAATGGACTTGAATGTTATAGTTTCTGATGTTAAGAAGAAAAAAACCTTGCGCTCTCTTGATTCTTCCTTTGTTGAAAAACTTATTCTTGAGTATCTTGACAAGAATAGAAAGGTCAAAAAAATTCTTGATTCCCATCCAAGGTTTCAGAAGTCTAAGGAATATAAAATAATGCTAAAGCACCTTCGTAGGGTTTTACATGATGTTTACGGCATTTTTAACATCTCAAAAAGGAGCTTAGAGGAACTTAAATTACACTTAAAAAAATCAAAGCGTTTAGATAATAAAGCTTTGGAGTTTCATGCTAAAATCCTTCAGTCTCACAAATCCACCCAAGAGCGTTTTTCTTCTTACGAGCCTTTCTATATTTCCCTTTTTAGGGTTACAGGCAAGCCAAAAACTATACTTGACCTTGCTTGTGGCCTTAATCCTTTGTCTTTTCCTTGGATGGGTTTAGGTAAGGTTATTTACTATGCATATGAGCTTAGTCCAGATGATGCCTCTTTCATTCAATCTTATTTTGATATAATGAAAGGCTTTGGTCTTGAAGGCAAGGCTTTTTCTGCTGATTTGTTAAAGCTTCCAAAACTTCCAAGTTGTGATGTTTGTTTCCTTTTCAAAACACTTGATTCCTTGGAGTCTTTGAAGAGAGGTATTAGCAAGCAGCTGCTGAGATCCATCAACGCTAAGTTTGTTGTTGTCAGTTTTCCCACCCGCAGCATCAGTGGCAAGAAAAAGCTTAGGGAGCGTTCCTGGTTTTTAGCTCTTTTGAAAGAACTAGGCCTTGGCTACAAAACTATTGAGCTTGAGAATGAATTGTTTTATGTTATAAACAAACAATAAGTCATATTTTTTTCAAAAACACAAAAATTTAAATAGGGCTCTCTTTATTATTTCCTCTCGTGGCAACGAAACAAACTAAACTTGTTGAGGTTAAAAAAAGGGAAGTAACAAAGGCGGAGGAGCTTGCTAAGGCTCAGAGGGAGATTTCTATTTCTGAGTTTTTTGCTAAGAACCGTCATCTGTTAGGTTTTGATAATCCGAGGAAGGCTCTTTTAACCACGGTTAAGGAGGGTGTTGATAACAGCCTTGATGCTTGTGAGGAAGCAGGTATATTGCCAGAAATTCATGTTAACATAAAGCAGTTGTCGGAGGACCGTTTTATAGTTATCATAGAGGATAACGGCCCTGGTATTGTTAAAGATCAAATCCCAAAGATTTTTGCTAAGCTTCTTTATGGTTCCAAGTTTCATTCTATGAAACAGTCTCGCGGCCAGCAGGGTATTGGTATTTCTGCTGCTGCTATGTACGGCCAGCTTACTACTGGTAAGCCAACAAAGATCATTTCACGTATTTCTGAAAAAAAGCCCGCTCACTATTACGAGTTGCACATTGATACAAGAAAAAATGAGCCTGAGATTGTTAAGGAGGAGGACGTTGAGTGGAACAAGCCTCATGGCACTCGTGTTGAGATTGAGCTTGAGGCAAAATACTTGAAGGGTAAACAAAGTGTTGATGACTATTTGAAAGAAACTGCTGTCATAAATCCACATGCTACAATAATTTATTTTACTCCTGAGAATGAAATGATTGAATTTTTGCGTGCTACTGATACTTTGCCTAAGGAAGCTAAGTCCATCAAACCTCATCCTTATGGTGTTGAGCTTGGTGTTCTTATGAAGATGTTGCAGGATACTAAGGCAAGAACCTTGCAATCTTTTTTGATGCAGGACTTTTCACGGGTTAGTGCAAAGGTCGCTAAAGAAATCTGCGCTAAGGCTGGGCTTCCTGAGAATGCTAAGCCTTCAAGGATCGCTCGCCAAGAATCAGAAAAGTTGTATAAGGCTATCAACGATACTAAGATTATGGCCCCTCCTACTGATTGTATTTCACCGCTAGGTGAGGAGCTTATTCTTAAAGGTCTGAAGAAAGAAATCAATGCTGAGTTTTATGCTGCAGTTACTCGTTCACCTTCTGTTTATCGTGGCAATCCTTTTCAGATAGAGTGTGGAATTGCTTATGGCGGTGATTTGCCACAAGATGAGCTTGTTCGTGTTATGAGGTTCGCTAACAGGGTTCCTTTACTTTACCAGCAGAGTGCTTGTGCCTCTATCAAAGCTATAGTTAATACCGCTTGGCGTAATTATGGTATGAGTCAGAGTAAGGGTGCATTGCCTCAAGGTCCTGCTGTTATTCTAATCCATATTGCATCTGTGTGGGTTCCTTTCACTTCTGAATCCAAAGAGGCTATTGCTCATTATCCTGAAATTTTGAAGGAGATGAAGCTTGCACTGCAAGAGTGTGGTAGGAAGCTTGCTTCTCACATTAGGCATACTGTTCGTGCTCGTGAGCAAAAGGAAAAGTTAAGTTTGTTCGAAAAATATATTCCTGAGGTTGCTTCTGCTTTGCATAACCTTTCTGGTGAGCCTAAAGATTCTATTGTTGAGGGTTTACATAAAATTTTAAAGAAAGGGCTTCCTGATTTGGAGAAGAATGGTGGTAAGATTGAAGAAGGTAAAGGCTGAGCTCAGTGAGTTTGGGAAGGGCTTGGTTAAGCAGATCAAGCACAAGAAGAACCCTACGATTACTTTGCCAGTCCGTTCCTTGTCTAACGTTGGTTTTGATGAGAAGAGCAGAACCTTGATGTTGAAGGACCGTGTTGCTAACAGGTATTTTTTTAACGTTGCCCATGCAAAGAAGTTTTTGCAGACGGTTGAAATTGCTTCTATTAGCAAGAATCTGCTTAGTGAGGATAAGCACGCCAGCTTGAGGGATGTTTTTTACATGGCTAAGCGTACAATCCCAGATACTAAGATAAATATTGTTGATGAGCAGGCAGAGTCTGATGCTGTTATTGAAGATTTAGAATTGATCCTTAATGCTTCAAGGGAGCAGTTGCACATCAACGCTAATAAGATGGGTTCTGTTGCTGGTAAGGTTGTTATAAAGGACCGTGGTGACACAATAAATTGGGCTAAGATGGGTTCTGGTGGTTGGTCTATCCCCAGTAATGTTGAGGACATTAAGTTTGTCAAGATGAATGCTAAGTACATTATTTACATGGAGAAGGCGGCTGTTTGGGAAAGGTTGCATGAGGATAAGTTTTGGGAGAAGCAGAATTGTATCATAATGTCTTCTCAAGGACAAACAACCCGTGGTATTAGGCGCTTGCTTCAACGTATGAGTAATGAATTCAAGATACCTATTTATGTTTTGACTGACTTTGACCCTTGGGGGTTCTACATTTATTCTGTCTTGAAGTTCGGCTCAATTAGCTTGGCTCATATTTCTGAGAAAATGGCCATTCCAGGTGTTCGTTTCCTTGGTATAACTGCTGATGACATACAGAATTATGATTTGAAAAAACACCTGATTAAGTTTAAGGAGACCGATGTTTCTCGTTTACATCAAATTTCTAAGTATGAGTGGTTTGAAAAGAATAAGGCTTGGCAACGTCAGTTTAAGATGATGAAAGAGCTACAGTCAAAGGCGGAAATACAGGCGTTATCAGCTCGTGGCATCTCTTTCATTTCTGAGAAGTATCTGCCTGAGAAGATAAAGAAGCAGGATTGGATAGATTAATAAATCAGTTCTTAATGCTGTGGGGTTATGAAGAGTTTAATCGTATCAGTGCATGATTTCACTCCGAAGTACCATGTTGAGTTGGAAGAGATATTGTCTGAGTTGGATTCTCGTGGGTTTAAGAAAAGGTCTCTGCTTGTGGTCCCGAATTACGAGGATGCTTATCCCATAAACAAGTTTGGTAAGAGCGTGTACCGCCTAATCCAAGAGAAGATTAGTGGTAATGAGATTTGTCTTCATGGTTATAATCATGGTAAAGGTTTTAGATACAGGGAGTTCAAGGATATAAATTTTGAGGATGCTATGGCTAAATTATCTAAAGGTAAGCGTATGCTTAGGAATGAAGGCATATACCTTTCTGGTTTTGTCCCGCCATTTTGGAAGATTAGCGATGAGGGTGAGAGGGCTGTTGAGTTTAGCAACTTTAGCTTTTTGGTTAAGAATCCTGAGATTAAGGATTTTATGAACAACAACATTTATTACTCTAAACCATTGTGGTTTTGGCCTTATAACCTTCCTGTTGATTATGCCTTCAGGCTTTTTGACAGTTTTTTGGCAAGGGTGTGGGCTTATAAAGATGACCTTGTTAGGGTTGAGTTTCATCCTCAAGATTTGTATGGAAAAAATACTTTTGAGTTTGGTTTAAAGTTGCTGGGTTTTCTTTCCAAAGATAGGAATTTGACTACTTATCGGAGCTATCTTAAACTCAAAACTTATTCTTGATACAGAAACGTTTATAAACGTTTTAGAGAGATTTTATTATCGGGCCCCGGTAGCTCAGCAGGTAGAGCACCTGTGTTTATCAAAAAACAGTGAAACTGTTACTTACTGAGCAGAAATCAGGTGGTCGCAAGTTCGAGTCTTGCCCGGGGCGCTATTTTTTTAAGAATTAGAAGTTTACGGCTTTCTTTTCTTCTATTTGGTTTTCTTCTTGTCTCTGCTCTTTATTCTCTGTTTCTGCTCCCTGTGCATTTTCTATTATCATCTTTATTAGTTTGAGGTAGCTTACTCTTGAATCCTTCATTATTTTTGCAAATGCCCCATCTCTTGATAAATCTGGGTTCACGTTTACTTCGATGACGTAAGGCTCCCCTTCTGGGGTCACCCTTAAATCAACCCTTGCGTACCCTTTGCATCCTAAAGCATCGTATGCCTTTTTTGATGTTTCTTTTATTTTTTCTTCTAGTTTTTTTGGCAGGTCTGCTGGCTTTCTCACGGTCCCAACATAATCTGGAGAGTTCTCTTTCCATTTAGAATCGTATGTCATTATGGTTGGTTTTCCTGCAAAGTCTTGTCCGTCAAAGACTATTTCAGATACCCTCATTACCTTGTCCCCTATGACTACTGTGCTTATCTCTCTCCCATCTATGTATTCCTCTACAAGCATCTTTCCGTATTTTGCCAGCATTTCATTGAGTTTTTTCTGAAGCTGTTCTTCTGTGTGCACAACAGAATCACTCTCAATTCCTACGCTTCCATGCTCGTTGTTGGGTTTTACTATCAGTGGGTATTTTAGGTCTTTTATTTTCCCCTCTGGTGAGCTTACGAGTTGGTATTTTGGTGTCAGGACTCCTGCTTCTATGAGTTTCTTTTTTGATAGTGCTTTTTGTGCGCACATCATGAGTGGTTGGTAAGCATCTCCGGTGTATGCTACTCCCAAAGTTTCTAGTTTTTTTGGCACCAAAGCTTCTTTTTTTGGTTCTAAGAAATCATCGCAGACGTTTATCACAACATCAGGGTTTATCTTTTTTATTTCTTTTAGGTTGCTTAGGTCTTCTTTTACTACAACTTCTTTGTATGGTATGCCCATTCTCATGAGGGCATTTTTTATGTCATCTATGTCTTTGTAGTTTTCTGTTCTTCCTTCACTGAACTCGCCGTATTTCTGAGCGAGTGCTGACCTATCGTTCCTTAAAATTACTACTTCCATTGTTTAATTTTTTGGTGTCTGAATATGAATTATATTTGTTTAAATATTTTTTGTTTTTACCATATGTTTCCTTCTCTATCCCTTCTCGGTGGTGGGGGTACTCCTCCTCTAGCTCTAGCTGCTCCCCTCATCATCGCTCTTGCTGCTCTTGCTGCTCTCCTTCTTGCCATCATTCTTGACCATAAATTTCCGCCTGTTCTCCATCCATATGCTCCTGCTGCTCCTGCTCCGAATGCAGCTCCTTGTCCTAGATATCTTGCGCCTGAAGCAGCCCCCCTTCCTATGGCTTTTGCTCCTGATATCCCTCCTCTGCCAACCCATCCTAAAAATCTTCTTGTTCCTCTTATACCATAACCTGCTCCTCTGTAGATGTAGCTCCTAGCCATTATTAATAATACTA
>JAWABC010000009.1:0-8914 GCA_038884815.1 Candidatus Nanoarchaeia archaeon
AAACCCAAAGCCCTAGCTGCATTCCTTCTTACACCATCATCTTCATCTTTAAGTTCAGCAATGAGAGGATCAACAGCCTTTCTACTCTTCATCTTACCCAAAGCTTCTGCTGCATGCAGCCGAATACTCAAATCTTTATCCTTAAGCAACGCAATAAGAGGATCAACAGCACGAACATCACCAATCAAACCCAAAGCAGTTATAACTCGAATCCTCATATAGTAATCCTCATCTTTAAGTGCAACAATAAGAGGACCGACAGCAGGCTTACCTAACTTACTTAAGGTCAGTACCACCTTACTTTCATAGCCCTCGCTTATGTCTTCATCCCAACCTTTGAGTGAGGCAATAAGGGGCTCAATTGCTAATTCGCCAAACTTTACACATTCATCCCATTTTTTCTTCGCTATAAAATACCAGATTTTTTCCTCATCATCTTTAGGCTTCCAACCCAGCTTAACTAAAGCTTCAGCTATCCATTTCCGAACATCACAATTCTTGTCCCTAAGTAAGGCAATAAGAGGATCAACAGCACGAACATCACCAATCAAACCCAAAGCCCTAGCTGCATTCCTTCTTACACCATCATCTTCATCTTTAAGTTCAGCAATGAGAGGATCAACAGCCTTTCTACTCTTCATCTTACCCAAAGCTTCTGCTGCACTTGACCGTGTATGAGAAGAACTTTTATCCTGTAATTGCGTAATCCACTCATTTTCACTTTCACTTTTCTCCATTTTTTGTTTTTGTTCTAGGCAAGAGTGTCGGAATAGTAAAAGAAGAAAAAAGATAAAAATGATGGTTATTAATCGACCAGAACCATTTTTATTTCCAAACATAATAAGTTCCTCCTTTCCAAATCGATAAGGAGGCCCTCTCAACTTCAGTAAGAGGAGGGTTGTAGCAGCATGAACATCAGCTCTTAGAACCTGAAGTTTAACAGAGGGCCTCACCACTCATTGACCAAGCCAAACACCTTTGCTCTGAGAAATCTTCCTCAGAAGAAGAACCTTAGTTATTTCTTGACTGATGATACATCGCCAAGAAGGAATAAAGTTGTCTTCGCTAGAAGGAGAAAAAGTCTTGCTCAAACAGTCACCGGCACAATGCCACCTGCAAAAACAGCCATGACAATATCTTATCTTGTCTGAGGTTCTGTTAACAATCCTCTTCCACTTAACAAGGTCAATTTTCAAACCGTCCGGACCTATACTGCCAATAAAGAAGTCTTCAGCCATAGGATAAGAAGTGTTATGGGTTTCAAAGCAAGTAGTAATCTCACCACGCTGAGAAACAACCAAGGCTTCGCTAGAAGCCAAACAAAACCTGTTAGAAATGCTGTCTATGCGGGCACCAGAATAAAAGAAAGTTCTTCCGTTAGACTCGGCAACGTTAAGAGCTTCTAAAAACTGGTCAACAAACTTCTTCATAGATTTAGTGGTAAGCTCTTTACCTTCGCCTCTGCCACGAGGAAAAGCAGGCTCAACCTGAATGGTTTTGGCACCAGTTTCTTGACAGACAAAAGAGACCATCCTTGCAAGACTGGAAGCAGAATCCTTAGTAACGGTCATCCTAACACCGTAAGGAAAGGATTTTTTATCAAACTCTTCTATGGTTTTCATTACAACACGAAAAGAATCCTTACCGCTCAACGTGGGTCTTTGCTTGTTTTGAACATCTGGTGGGCCATCAAAAGAAAGACTTAAGCCATCAAAGTTTTGACAGATAAAACTTCTTTTTTCAAGACTTAAGTAACCGTTAGAAGAAGCATTCACGGAAACCTTAAGCTTTTTCTTACGAGCATAAAAAACAGCCTTCTTAAGAGTGTCCCAGTTAAGTGTTGGCTCACCACCTCCATGAAAGCTCAGTTCAAAAGTGTCTAGGTTTCTTTCAGCAGCGTTCTCAGCCACGACGTCAATGGCCTTGTAAGCAACTTCAGGATTCATCTCAACAGCTGGTGATTCATTACTTCTAGCGTAACAATAAACGCAACCAAGGTTGCATCTGTTTGTAAGAAAAAGAACAGCACAAACAGGCTTGTAATCAACAGGGTTGTAAGACTGAACCTTAGGATCAGGCTCGAGAATTCCTGTTTTTTTGATGAACTTAACCGCTTGAGCAGTACGGCGCTCAACTTTTTTATGATTCATAAGACTAGCTATCAAACTAACCAAAGCTTTGTTAGCTATAAAAGCAATTTGCTTAAGAGGAGCGTAAACTATAAATTTACCCTGAAAAGGGATTTGGAACAATTCAACTTTGCTCCCATTAACATTCATACCATCACCTCCTTTTTTAGATATTTCACGTGAAAAACCTCAAAAAAAGAATTTTTAGACTTGCAAAGGATTTTGAAACATAAAAAAGACTCAATCAGAACAAAAGGCCTTTTTTAAGCTCAAGCTAAAAAGCCAGCTCATCGCCTTTTCCGAGGTTTTCCAAAGGAAAAACGTATTCGAAAACCTCATGACCCTCAAAACAATTTTGGTTTTAACCAAATCTTCGTTGGGTCTGGAAAACCCTCCAAGGGGTTGTGGAGCTTAACTCCGGGATTTTATTTTTCAATTTAACGAACATGATTGAATCAAACCCTTTTTTTAAGAATGCACATTGCACTAAGTGATCGAAGCCCTTCTCTTACTTAAAAATTAACTATAAACCTGTATTTAAATTTTTTGAATCCACCTACACAAATTAATTTTTAAAAAAAGAAGCTGCTAGGTGTTAAACAAAAACTTTATAATAACCCCATTTATCCCAATAAAGATGAACAGAATACTGCAATTCCTAATCTTCTTCTCAATATTTTTTATAATATATTTTGGAATGCACTTTTATGTTTTTTCAAGGATAGGTACAATGCTCTCAATCAAAAAGAACATACTTTTTTATGTAGTAATGGCATTGCTCGCATTATCATTCCCTGCAGCGAGCATGATAGAAAGGATACATGCAACGGCAGCATCAAGATTATTCTACATGGCAGCAGGAGCGTGGTTAGGAGCATTATTCCTAGCATTCTCAGCCTTGTTGGTATATGAAGTAGTAAACCTGCTCGTAAAGCTCGACAAAAGAGCAGCAGCCATAACAATACTGATTGTGGTTTTAGCATTGGTGATTTATGGGGTGATAAACTTCACAACCATAAAGGTGAGAGAGGTAGAAATACAGATGCCAAACCTACCAGAAGAACTAACAGTAGTACAATTAGCGGATATGCACATAGGAACGGTACACGAATGGGAATACATGGGTAAGATAGTGGAAATAACAAACAAAGCCAACCCCGACATGGTACTTATAACAGGAGATTCGTATGACGGAAGCAGAAAAATCGATGAAAGGATAGTAGAACATTTAAACAACATAAAGGCAAAGACGTTCTTCACAACAGGAAACCATGAAATATTCCAAGGTGTAGATGAGGTCATGAAAGTACTTAACAAAACAAAAATACAACCATTAAGAAATGAGATGGTAGAATACAAAGGAGTACAGATAATAGGGATAGACAATCCGACCAGAGAGCTCTCACAAAAAAACGACATCATAAGCACGATAAAAATAGACAAGACAAAGCCATCAATACTCATGTTTCATCCACCAACAGGATTAGAACAGGCAAGTCAGGCAGGAATAAACTTGCAACTCTCAGGCCACACCCATCATGGACAAATAATGCCTTTCACCTTAATCTCAAAACTGGTGTACAAACGCAACAAAGGACTGTTCAAATACAACGATACTTACCTATACGTAACGGAAGGTGCAGGCACATGGGGGCCACCAATGAGAGTTGGGACAAGAAATGAGGTAACGGTGATAAAACTGGTAAATAATGTAACACAAAACTTTTAAATACCAAACATTCTAAAATTGCATAACAAAACTAAGGGGGTCTAAAAAATGCAACTATTGGCATGGATACTTATTGCAGTCGCTGCAATAATAGTGCTGTACATCATAATAACGTACAACAGTTTAGTTAGACTAAATATGAGGATAAACAACGCATGGTCACAGATAGATGTGCAGCTGAAAAGAAGATACGACCTAATACCAAATTTAGTGAATACGGTAAAGGGCTACATGAAACATGAAAGAACGGTGCTGGAAAACATAACAAAAGCAAGAAGCGCCATGATGAAAGCAACAACGCTAAGCGAGAAAGCAAAACACTCAGACACCATAACAAATGCTTTAAAAACCTTATTTGCCGTAGCAGAAAACTACCCAAAACTAAGAGCAAATGAAAACTTCATGATGCTGCAAGAAGAGTTGAGTGGGACAGAAAACAAGATTGCTTACTCAAGACAGTTCTACAACGACAGTGTGATGGTTTTCAACACAAAGATAAAAACATTCCCCACAAACATCTTTGCCAACATACTAAACTTCAAAGAAAGAGAGTTCTTCAAAACAGAAGGCAAGGAAAGGGAGTCTGTAAAGGTAGAGTTTTAGGCAAATGATATACGAGGAAATAGCAAGCAACAAGAGGAAGAGCTACTTCCTCCTTTTTGCATTTGTAATCTTGGTAGTGGCTAATCCTAGGACAGTTCTTCTTCGCCAATATCTACTTCGGTGCGGTAATTGCAGCAATCGTGTCCATAATCTACATGCTCATAAGCTACTATTCAGGCGATAAGATGATACTGGCTGTGAGCAGAGCAAAGCCAGTAGAAAAAAAAGACTACCCACACCTGTACAACACAGTAGAAGGATTGTCCATAGCAGCAGGTGTCCCAATGCCAAAGATTTATGTGATAGATGACACAGCAATCAACGCTTTCGCAACAGGAAGAGACCCCAAACATGCGTCAATAACGGTAACAAAGGGAGCGATACAAAAACTGAACAGGCAAGAACTGGAAGGTGTCGTGGCACACGAGATGAGCCACATAAAAAACTTCGACATAAGACTGATGATGCTGACAGCAGTCCTTATAGGAGTGACTGTATTCCTTAGCGACATAATACTAAGAAGCTTCATCTATGGAAGAAGAAGAGACGACAGAGAAGGGGGCAACATAACGGTCATATTCATACTCATAGGAATAGTTCTGGCAATATTAGCACCATTAATAGCAAAGCTGATGCAGCTGGCAATGAGCAGAAAAAGGGAATACCTTGCAGATGCCGATGGAGCGTTGCTGACAAGATACCCTCAAGGATTAGCGGATGCTTTGAAAAAAATAAAAAATGACAAAGAACCTTTGGTAGAATCAGCAAACAAAGCAACAGCACACCTTTACATCGCAAACCCATTAAGAAATATGAAAGGCATGTTCAACAACCTGTTCAGCACACACCCCCCAATAGACGAAAGAATAAGAAGGCTTGAGGCGATGTGAATGGAGTACAGGAGAAAAATAAGCAGGGAAGAAGCAGAAGAAGTGTACATACTAATAACAAAGGACGCCCTAAAAATGTTCCCTCCAATAGACAGAAAATTTTATTTGGTAGAAAACAAAAAAGAAACACCGGTAAAAGTAAGAGCAATCAGCTGCATATGCATGGGACCAGAAGAGCCGCACCAACACTACCATTTGCATTACAAACCACTAAAAAAAGGAGAGGTAATAGTTATAAGAAGCGGAGAAAAAAGCAAGTACACAATAAAAAGAGAAAAACCTACTTAATCCTTACGGATTCTAAATTCTTGGGAGCAGAAGTCTCCACCTTATGAATCTTGTGCAAAGAACTAGCTAAGTCAAGACACTTGGAACTCTCACCGTGATTAACTATGATCCTTTTAGGCTTGGGATCAAGATTATAGACGAACTGCATGAGTTGCTTCCTTGAGGAATGCCCTGAAAAACCAGAAATTGTGTGGACAGACATCTTAACCTGAATGTCCTCACTCTTCTCACCCTTAGGGAAAGAAATAACCTTTTCTCCACTCTGAATCCTTCTCCCAAGAGAACCCTCCCCCTGATAACACGTCAAGATAAGAGCGTTATTAGGGTTGTCAGCCAAATGCTTAAAGTACTCAACAGAAGGACCGCCCTGCATCATACCAGAAGTAGCCACAATTATGCAAGGACCCTTCTCCTCAATAACCTCCATCATCTCATTATAGCCAGCAACCTGCTTAAAAACGTCAGACAGGAAAGGGTTGTGGTCCTTGTGAAATATGGTCCTCCTAACCTTATTGTTAAAGAAGTCAGGGTAAGTTGTATGAATTGCCGTGACATCCCAAACCATGCCCTGCACATAAATAGGAATCTTATCAAGAAGACCTTCACGCATACACCTTTCCAAAATAATCATAACTTCCTGCGAACGACCAACACCCAAAACAGGCATCAGAACCTTGCCATTTTTACCAATAGTATCCTTAACAACGTCAATAAGGTACTTCTCACACTCCTTCCTAGAAGCCACGTTGTCATCCTTACCACCGTAAGTAGCTTCTAATATAACAGTTTCGAGCCTCGGGTATTTGGTAACAGCTGCGGATAATAAGTTAGAGGTTTCATAATTCATGTCAGCAGTGTACAACAAGTTATGCAAACCATTACCGATGTGCAAGTGAGCCATAGCAGCACCAAGAGCATGACCAGAATTAACAAAAGTAAGACGAACATCAGGAGTGACATCGGTAACCTCATCATAATCGAGACATATCGTATGCTTAACCATCTCCTTAACATCGGTGCTTGTGTATAAAGGCTTCTCACCTTCTTTCTGAGCAATACCGATAAGGTCGAGCTGCAGCAAAGCAGCGATGTCACGAGTAGGAGCGGTGCAGTAAGTAGGGCCGTCAAAACCCATCTTGTACAAGTAAGGAACAACACCACAATGGTCAAGGTGCGCGTGAGTTATAATAATGGCATCCAAGTCTTCAAGCTTGAACTCAGGAGCATCAAACATGGGAAACTGCGAAGAATCATTAGGAGCGGCAACGTTAATACCACAATCAAGCAATATTCTTGATTCAGGAGTCTGCAACAACAAACAACTCCTACCAACCTCACGGGCACCGCCAAGAAAAGTGACCCTTATCCACTCATTACGTCTTTCCTTAGTCCAACCACCATAAATACGCTTACCCACCTTGTTAAGGAACTTACGCCTAAAGTCATTATTCTCATACAAGACGTACCTTATGTTCTCAATAAGCTTGGAACGGATTGCAGGAGTCCTCATTATATGAGGAACCCAAAGGGTTTTCTGCTTGATCTCCTTAAGAATTTCTCCCTGCTTACCAATTGCAAGACCAGGCTTCTCAGCCTCAATAATCACCCTAGACCTCTGAGGGTCAAAGATTATGTTGGCAAGACCAGCCTCCTTAGGGACAAGCTTCTCAATTATTGCCTTTGCGTCCTCCTGGTCCATCGTGATGGCAGGATCAGGCCTTAGCTCAACACGCTTCTTTATGGAATCAACTATCTTTACTATGGTACCGTTATTGTTAAAAAAGAAATTCTTATCCTTCGTGTACAAAACAATGTTAGCACCTTCAAAACAAGAGTCCGATATTTTATCAGACTCAGGAATCATCTTCAAAACTTCATTCAGTATGTCAGGCATTTTTTTTATCGCTCCTAAAACTCCAATCATGAAAAATACTTACCCAAATTAAGAATTACATTGTAATTCTTGCATTAATCTCCTTTTCTAAAACGACTTTAGCACCGTCCTTAGTTATTGTAACAACATCAATGCCATTACCCGTAGCAATGTCACGCTGAATGGCTGTGTTGATAGCGGTAACGGCAAGCTTTATACCATCATTGACGGTCATATCCTTCTTGTAAAGAGACTCCAAAACCCCTGTGGCGAACTGCATGCCAGAGCCGTCAGCAGCATAGTCCTCGACCTCGGTGATAGAGCCGTCAACGCCAAGGTTGTAAAGGTGGAAACCTGAAAGGTCCCTACCGCCAAGTATAAAACCCACTATGCCCGGAACCATGGACATACGCCTAATGTTCGAGTAAACCAAGCCACCAAGAAGATTAGCGGCTTGCTTAACCGTAGTCTTCTTAGCCCTCCTAATCTCGATCAGCTTAAGCTGAGCCTTGATTATCTTAGTAAGAAGCTGAATATCAGAAACAAGACCAGCAGTGGTAATGGCAATGTCATCATTAATTATTATAACTTTTCTGCTCTTCTTGTCAGCAACCATATAGCCAGCGCTAGCCCTTCTGTCCGCTGCAAGAACTATACCGTCCTTACAAACAAGACCAACCGTAGTTGTACCAGTCTTTAACAATTTTTTATCCATTTTTTACCCCTCTTGATTTTTATTCCTTAATCCCATCAGAATCCGTCTGTAAATAGTGGGCAAACCTTTATTTATAAATGTTTCGGTTCTGACTTCTGACGATTAAGGTTAAAAACATGGTGCTTTAGGAAGCAAAGGATTTAACCTCCTTAACTATTACTATAAAGCCAATAAGCTCCTTGTTCATTATAAGCTTAGATGAAGTTATCTCACCAATAACTTTCTTACCATCTTTCCTAACAAACTCAACCCTGTAGGGAGGCACATCCTCACCTTTAAGCCTTTTTCTAAAATTCTCGATGCAAATCTTTTTGGTTTGAGGGGTTAAAAGTTTAAGATCGTAAAACTTCTTGCCTTCAACCTCATCTTTTGTGTAACCAACCAAATCGTAAACGCTACGGTTAACATTTCTAATCGTACCATCAACACCCATAATCAAAACAACGTCCTTAGATGCCTCGAACAAGACATCAAACTTAAGTTTCATCTCATCCTCAGAACTCAGGGACTTACCCAAACCAAGTCCTTTCTTAGTCCCAACTTTAAGAACGGCAAGCTTCAAACTAACAACTATCCTGCTTAAAGCATCATAAAGCTTTTGAATCTCATAGATACTACTATTACCCAATTTAACATCAAACTCCCCCTTCGTTATCCTAGTAATCTCATCAGTTATTCTAATAACAG
>JAWABC010000009.1:8924-19741 GCA_038884815.1 Candidatus Nanoarchaeia archaeon
CAATAATGCTGATAATCAAAGCCAACACTACAAAAGTAACAAAAGAAAAAATAAGCATAGAATGAACAAATCCCAAAATCAAAGCCTCTCTAACCTCAACTACCACGAACCAAGAAGTGCTGGGAACAGCCTTACACTTTCCCAAAACCCTCATCCCAGCATAATTTTTGTAGAACTTACTTACAGACTCAGCATTAACACATTTGGAATAAAAAAGCTCTTCAGAAAGAGGTTTGACCTTAAGGAGGGAGTCATTGACATAAGCAAGGTTGGTGATTGCATAACCTTCCTCGTTCAACAAGTAAGACTCTAATGCGGCATCGTTAAGATGCGTCACGTAATCTACCTCACTCAGATTCGCATAAGCAACCAGAACACCCAAAAGAATTCCTCCATCATCAAATATGGGGGTTGAAAAAACCACGTGCTTATTACCAGTAAATTCTGAAATGCGAACCGTCACGTAATCCTTTTTCTTAGCATTCACAAAGTAATCAAAGTTGGAAGAGTCATCACTTATAGAATCGTTACCGGCAGAAAGGAGCAGCCTGCCATGCTCATCCAAAATAAACAAAGCATCAAAAGGCAGTCCGTCACCAACATAGGGGTCAAACATCAGCTTAGTTTGTGGCGAATTGAAGAAAAAGCTTTTATTTTGCTTACGAGAGATTAAAAAATTTTTAGCCATGGAAGATGAGATCATATTAAGACTTTGCTTCGTCTCTTCCAAATACATAGAAATGTGCTCAGCCTCAAGATCAGTCAATTCCTGAATGTTATTCTCAAAAATATTTGATAACACTTTCTTGTTGTTAAAGTAATAAGCGTAATTGCCAACTGCTGTGAAAAAAACTGCAATCGTGATGAAAGACAAAACAAAAATTGTGCTCAGCTTCACATGACCTACGATGGGTTCATGAACTTCTCTTTTATGATGCTGAGGAACCATCTTCTCAACAAAGGATTTATTGATAGCCTTACGCTTTCTAAGACTTGCCAACAAGAAACAAAAACCTAAACACATACATGCATAATAAAGAGTGAAAAAGGTGTCAAAAATGACACCCAAAACTCCATACACGCCATGCCACAAATAAACAGGATAAATTACATCACCTACAAAAACAAAAATGCCTGCGAGTGCGAAAAAAAGAAGGGGCCATGCAAAAAAACTGAAACGCCTCAAAAAGATGAAAATGGAAAGGGTGTTGAAAAAGATCAAACTACTCATCATAGGATAAAAATAACCCAAAAACAATGACAAAAAGGATTCCTCAGCATAAACACTGAATATATACTTATTTATGAAAAAGTAAACCATTATAACCAAAATTGTGCTGCTTGTCAAATTCAAAAACAAACCAAGCCCTAACTTTTTTTCCAATTTGTAAATAGAAATGGAAAAATAAAAAAATGCAAAAACAAGCAAGCAAGAATCAATCACGTAAAAAAGGTTAGGTAAACCAAACTCAGCTTCACTGCCATAAACCCACTCAATGATGTCCCAAGAAAACTCTGCAATGGCAGCAGACATGGCGGCCAAAGCCAACAAGACAAAAACTCTGACAAGCCATCTGTTCTGCTTAAAAAAAGGTAAAGAAGTTTTACGAATCTTAAAAAAAACCAGTAAGGCGAAGACTGCACTCATCAAAGCAAAGAAGTCCATAAACGGGTAAATGAAATACTGGAAGCCTTCGAGACTCATAAACAAACCTCTTTTTAAGTAATCTTTCTAATTTTTTTCTTAATAAACTTTACTACTAAAATACAGTTTCTTCAGGAAACACAACGATACCCTTATCCGTAATCTTCATTGGAAAAATCCTAGTGGAATGCTCAACACCCTTCAACTTCAAAACCTCAATGGCACGCTCCCTCATGTCACCCTTCCTTATGTTGTAAAGAAGTATTATACCATCAACATCAAACTCAACTGTTTTTGGGTGATGCCTGTCAACGTTCTGCTCCTCCTCAGCAACAAGGATAGCAGTACAACCCCACCTCTTGATAAGCTTAAACAAATCAAGAAAGGCTTCCATCCTGGTCAATTCATCCTTGAAAAGAAATGCAAAAGCAGTTAGGGAATCAATAACTATGCGCTTGGCCTTTATCTTCTCAACAGCGACATCAACCTCACCACCACCTTCAGACAGCAGCTTCTTAACCTGCTCAGGGGTGTACTCTATAACGACAAGCTTGTGCTCATCCTGATACTTTTTCAAATCCCAACCAAACTTAGACATATGCTTTAACACATCCTCCTCTCTTTCCTCAAATGTTATGTAAACACCTGGCTCGTTAAACTTCTCTATCCCATTAACAAGGAACTGAATTGAGAAAATGGTCTTGCCAGAACCAGGACCGCCAGCAATTATGTTAACAGAGTTTTCTTCAAACCCACCACCCATCACCTTGTCCAAACCCTCGATTCCTGTCTTAACAGGCCTCTCCTCAGTAACAACTGTAACCGGTCTTACAACAGGAAACTCCGCTCTAGTAATCTGAACCTTACCATCCTTAAGAGAGATGTTATGACTCACAGCCTCACTGGGAGAATGAGCTTCCTCCCTCTCACCATTTTTTGAGTTCATCAAAAAAAGGAATGAAAAACAGGTTTATAAATTTTTGTTTATCAAAAAGTGAACAGCCCGCCAAGAACGTTAGAAACTACAAAGCGGACAAGGAAGAACAAGCCGATGCTTATGCACAAAACAAAAGGTATAAGCTTAAAGCCATACTTCTCCTCTCCATGTAGGATCAAACCCATCATCAACCCACCAAGGATAGAAGTTATGGAAATGGAAGTTATGATATAAGTTATGACAAAGCCGGGAGTTACAGAAACTTTCGTTATTGTAATAGGAAGATTCATGGCTAAACTTTCTTTAGGAATCTCAACCTCAGAAAGTATACTGGTCATAACCTCAACAAGAAAAGAACTCAAACCATAAAGAAGAGGAGCGCCAATGCATATTGCAGCAAAAATAAAAATTACGTACATCCTAATGTTAGCGCGAACCTTCTGATTGATGAATTCCTGGTTACGAAGATTACGAGCCGTCTGGTCAAGCAAAGAAGCCAACTCGCCACCAGCCCTCAAACCAGAAACTATAAGCATCATAGTCTTCTTAAACTTGTCAGAGTTAATCCTGCTAGCCATACCCAAAAGACAATCATCGATGTTTTTACCAACAGTAATTTCCTTACCCACCCTCATTATCTCCTCAGTAAGCGGACCGAACTCAGGCCTTGCTGAAAGCAGAAGAGCACGCTCAGGAGTGAAGCCAGCCCTCATGTTACTTGACATGAGTTGCAAGGCATCAGGCAAAACCTTTTCAATAAACTTAGCCTTGGCATCAACGCTAAGCAAGAGCCAAACGTAAACAGTCACCTCAAAAGCAACAAACGTTATAATGAAAGTAAGCCAGAGATTCCACTGAAACATGTAGCCAAGACCAAAGGCAAGCACCCAAGCAAAGCCAAAACCAAAAGAAAGTATAAAACCAGTAAACTTATATGGGTCGATCCTTATGTGGGCAAAGTCAAGAAGCTTCTTGTAAGACTCAAAAACCCTTCTTGGGAAAAGTTTGGATATAAGCCTGTAAAACATCTTACTCACTCAACAGGTGAGGCCTCCTAGATTTTATCATACCCAAAAATATTATCTGCAGGAAAATTATGAAAACAAGCAAACCCCACAAAGCCATCTTTGTAGCGTTCTCAGAAAGGGCAATGAAAGAAGAAATTATTATGATGAATGTTATGCTCAGAGAAGGGGCTATAACAGCTACAAGCATGTAAAACATAGCAAGAGGGTTAAGCTGGCTGCCATAATTCTGAATCTGAACAAGCTGCTCCTCAGACAAGTCATTAATTATGTCATTTATTACAGTGGCTAAGTCACTACCTGCCTTCATGCTGTTGACTATCTGCCAAACAGCACGCCTGAACAAAGGGGAAGGGTTCTCAGAAGCTAATTCTTCCAAAGCCTCAACTTGAGGCCTTCCTGTATTAATCTGCTTGACAGCCTTGCTAAACTCTTTAGACAAATCACCATAGTCACCCTTAGAAATGTTAACAAGTATGTTAAAAAGAGGAACCCCAGAATTAAGCTGAATCAGTATGTTCTGCAAGGCAGGAAGAAGGTTCTTCTCCAAACCACGAATCTTACGGTTGGAATAAATCCTTGGGTACATGATCTGCTGAGCAAAAACAAACAAAGAGAAAACAGCAGATACGATGAATCCCACACCAAGAGGAGCCTCAAAACCTATCAAAGAGATTACAGTGGGAGTGGAAAAAACAAAAGTGAGTATGAAACCTAAGATTACAAAGAAAAAAAGAGTTGAAGAAATGCACAAAGCAATGTACTCCTTAGCATCAACGTCCATGCCTGACTGCTTAAGGTTCAAGTCCAACAAAGGAAAAACAGGTTTTACAGCCTGGCCTAAACCGATGAATGCCTTCGCGAACCTCCTAAGAACCTTTGGAGGTAAAAAGTTGTATGGAATTCTTATCATTATGAATCATTTAAACAGCTCATCAACATTACCCTTCTCAACAATCTTTAGGAAAGACTCTGGATCAACGTAATAAGCGTTCATTATCTTACCAACTTGGTCTATGCTCCTAAAGTTATTCTTAACCATCCAATCAAGGATGAACTTCTTGGTGGCAAGGTCCTTATCAATCTCCTTCTGACTCATACCAGTATGCCTACTCAAGTCTTCGAACAACTTCTGAGCCTTGCCATGCACCACGATCTTGTCACTGTCAGGCCTCCACCTATAAAGTATGTTAGGCTTAACAGACGTCCTGCCCTCTTCTTCCTCAGAAGTTATGAACTCACCTATCTGGAAGGTACGCCTAATACCCTTACGCCTATCCCTAAACATGACAATGTCCAAGTTAACCGCACTCAAAAGGTTGGGAGGAACTTTAAGAGGAGGATTCGTAAGCCTCCTAATCGTATCAGCAATAGTATCAGCATGAACAGTAGCGTAAACAGAGTGACCTGTGTGCATGGCCTCGAAAAGAACCTCTGCCTGGTCCTTCTTACGCATCTCACCAAGGATGATACGGTCAGGCCTCATCCTAAGAGAGTTGACAAGCAAGTCAAACATAGAAACCTTACCCTTCCCCTCTGGGTTGGGCTGCCTAGTTATGAGAGGACACCAGTACAAGTGTTCAGCAAGCTGCAACTCACGAGTATCCTCAATACTCAAAATCCTCTGATTCGGGGGGATAAAGGCCATGAGGACATTAAGCATAGAGGTCTTACCAGAAGCAGTGCCCCCACTCACCAGGATGTTCATCTCATACTGAACAGCCAACCAGACGAGAGCAAAAACACTGGAATCACAAGTGTTGTTTTTTATGAAGTCAGTAACGGTCCAAGGATCACGCGCAAATTTCCTTATAGTTATGGTGTTACCTTTGGTAGCAATAGGGTAAAGAACAGCGTTAGCACGGTCACCGGTAACAAGGTGAGCGTCAAGCAAAGGATTAAGTGTTGTAACTTGACGACCAACACGACGCGCAATTATGCTAGCATAGTTATGAATCTGATCCTCTGTCCTCACAAAAATGTTGGTGTCAAGCCAGCCGTACTTCTTATGGAAAACCCTGATAGGTTCTTTGGAAGAGGTTAGAACAATTTCTTCAAGATTTGAATCGTTCATCAAAAACTCCACATCTCCAAGACCAAGCATTTCATGAAGTAAAGTGTTAACAAGATAAGTCTTAACATCAGGCTCAAGGTTCGGAAGGAGCTTATCAAGCAAGGCATCAGCCCTAACACTAAACCTCTGTTTAAGAGCATCTATTATTTGCGGGTTCAATATTTCAGACGTGCTTATTGTAGTTTCAACAACAAGCTGATTCCTTATCTCATCAAGAAGGGCAGCTGTAGCAACAGAAAGTTCTGGAATCACCAATTCGTAACGCAAATTCCTACCCACAGTCCTCATTATCTTAACTGTAATCTCAATCATGTCAGACTGAACTTTGTATGACTCTACTTCTTGCATAACTCAGCCTCCCCCAACGGAGGATAATTAATCCTGATAAGGCCGTGCTCCTCAAGGATCTTGCCCCATTGCTCAGCAAGCTCCTTTGAGATGCCAAAACCAGCGGCAATCTCACTTACCGTTACCTTACCACGCTTCTCCACAAGCTCATAAACCTTATCGATATTGGTTTTGTATTTACTTGCCCTTGCAATAACGCTCTCCTTTATTGCTTTTAAAGTTTCAATCTTGCTTTCCCTCTCCTGCTGCCTTCTCTTTCTAATATTCCTATATATCTTCAAAAAAACGAAACCAGTAAAAAGCCCTGCCAAGACAGCAAGAGTTATCCACGCGTACCAATTAAGGAATGGTATTTTGGCTTTCCTGTTGATAATAAGCAGAGCGACAAGTATAAAAACAGAAATACAGTAAGAAATTATTGTTACGTGCTTGTAAATTTTTGGATAATGATGAGGTTGAATAATAGGCTTCTTCTCTTTCTTTCCTTCTTTTTTCTCCTTCTCCTGCACCTTCTCCTCGGTTTTCTTAGCAGCCTTCTTGCTGAACAAACCAACAAACCTTATTTTTATATCTTTGACGTTAAAAACAATCCTTTCCTTTACCTCTGTAAAAAAGCCTCTACCTCTGGGCTTTTCCTTCTTAGGCTCCTTAACCTCTTTCTTAACAACCTTCTCCTTTGTGAGTTTAGGTTTTTCCTTAACATGAAGACCTCTTGCCTTAGCAAAAATGAACAAAACAATAGCACCAAAAGTTAATCCAGCAAGGATAAAAACCCAAAGAGTAAGATTTAATGGCGAGGATATGAGGTCGTAATACTGCTTTGTAATCTGGTAAGTCCTAGCATACAAGAAATAAATCACTATAGCTATAGTTATGAAGCCGAGAAGTATCCTGTAAACCATCTTCTCCTTGTTCTGCATGATAAGACTTGTGAAAGTGTCAGCATGAGTAAGCTTAACCCCCTCGGCAATGAAACCTATGAGCATGAGAATAAAACCAAGAACAACAGTTATGACAAACCAGCGGTCATAGAAAAAAGAGGCTAAAATAGCAGCCAAACCCAGCCAGAAAAAAACTCCAAAAATCTTGTAAATCCTCTGATCCAACATCTAACTCAAAATCCCCCCTTTTTCTTACTTCTAATATGAACCATATTTCATTTATTAAATGTTTGTTTTACTTATTTAATAGTAACTATGCAATCCTCGCTGTGCTAAACTTAGTAAGATTAGATTCAGGAAAAGTTATGTTGTAAAGGTTTTGAGGGTAAGTGACTATGATCCTTTCATCTTGAGGAATGTTCATTGTTATGTTGGTAGAGAAAATAACATCATGGTTATCTTTGGTTGATAAGTTCATCATAGCAGGATTATTTATGTCTATGTCAATCCTCCAAGTTGAAGGGTAAGACAAAAGAACGTAAGCACTGCTGTAAGCTGCAGGGTTAACGTTCACAGTAGAAGACAAAGAGCCTGAGGAATGCTCCACTTTTATTGTGAAAGGCATTGAACCGGAAGAAACGTAGTTCCAGGTTATCGTAGCGCTCTGAGCAGTAGAAGTTATTGTAATCACATAACTCTTAACATCGTCAACGCTTTGCGGACTTACCATTATCTCCTCATCGCCAAAAGCGTCATGGGTATAAACAATACCTTTAGGCTCGACGTTCAGAGTCAACTTATTTTTAACGCTGCTGTAAACAGAGCTGTCAAAAACAACTTTGGGAGAAACGTTATAGTTATCCTCTACATAGGACTTGAACTGATCCATAACGTTACCGAAATTGCTGCTTCTGGGAAGGGTTTCTGTGAAAACAACAGACTCATTATAAACGTCAACAGCAAGGCCTGACCTGTAATCAAAAATCCTTCTCAAACCCATACCTATTGAAGAGTCAAGCTCGTAAAGCCTGTCAAAAAGAGCAAGCTCACCAAAGCGATCGTTCAAAGACTTCGTGTTGTGAAACATCAAAATACCCAAAGAAAAAACAACGCTGGCTAGGAAAAACATACCAAGAGTAATCATAACACCTTTTTTCATCTCAACCACATCCAATAATGTGCAGTAGCGAAATACTCAACTGTTGCCTCACCAGATGTCTCATTAGGAATCACAAAGTTACGACTGCCACCAACAATAAGCTGCTCGCCAGGAGGCTCTGTAGTGCTCTCCACAGTAAGTATGCCAGGAAGGAATGTCCCATTAATCTGAACCCTCATATGATAAGTAGCAGGCAAAAGAGTTTTTACTTGTGCAGAAACATCACTCTGATTCAAACCAACCAAATCACCTTCATGATCCATAACAGCCAACAAGTCATAACCAGTACGGGTCATCTGCAGCTTAGACAAAGGCTCATCATTAGCACGGCCAACGTAAAAAGAAGCAACAACCAAGAAAATGAAGACTACAAAAACTGCAACGGCAGCATCCAAAGATAGGATGAAGCCCTTACTTCCAAACCGTGAACTCGAACAAAGCCCTCTGCCCATTGAAAATCACATACCTGTAAAGGTTAACCCTCTTCGTATCTTGAGATGTGTAGTTAAGACCCAACTCTTTTAATGTCACACCGCCAAAAGTCTTAACCTTCAAAGAATAATCATAAGGATGGATGTCAAACAAATCTTTTGTTGTTTCATAACTTAAATTAGCCATGGCATCTATCTTCTCAGCAGACAAAACCCTGTCATCAGAAGCCAAGCCAAGAACGGTAACGTTTTGAGGACTAACTTCCCACCTTGAAGGAACGCCAGGAGTCTTAACCAGCATATCTGTAATGTGAAAAGCATGAAGCTGCATCTCCTCGTCTTCCAAGTCATCAGCCAACCTCGAGTTGTAAACGTTCCAAACAACGAGAAGTATGACAGTTAGAAGTATGAAAACAAGGAATGATATTATCAGGTCAACGCTTTCTATTTGCCCTTTAGACGTTGTACATCACCACCGTGCCGTTTATGTTTTCAGCAATGACATAACCTTCGTAAAGGTCAAAGGAAGAATTGCCATCAGGAGAACCTACCATGGTGTGGGAAAACTTGCAAATGTAACCCTCACCAGCAGTTTCAACAACACCAGAAGAGCCATCTACATTAACATTCTTTGTAAGCTTAAAAGTTATGTTCGTTTTAGGGCCGCTAACATACAAACCAGTAATCATGTTGGAGACCTTCATGCACTCAGACTTCTCAGTAACAAAGTCCTCAATCTGGAACAAATCACTCCTCCTATCAAAAGTCAGAAACACAAGTATGAGAAACATGAAAGTCATTAAAGCGATTGCAACCAAGATTTCAAAACTACCTTGCGCCCTTTTCATTTAACCACCTATAGGCACGCAACAACAATAGTCACCTGTAGGACCGGTCTGACAATATGCATCTCCCACAGGTAAATATATCTCATTGTTAATGTTACACTGAGCAATGTTCTGCCTACAGTTACCGTACCAGTAACCATTATATCCACACTGACCGGCACAGCTGTTGAGGAAAGAATCAAAAATGGTCTTGTTCATCCTGAAAGACCAAATTTCTGACTGCCCTGTGTTAAGGTTGCTGCTGTTGTCTGTGCAGTTAACGTACCACGTGTAATTACCCAAGTCGATAATCTGGGAAGCGTTAACTGTAACATTCTGTGGGATATTAATCTTGTAAGTTGTGTAGTGGGCTTCAACACCGTCATCAAGAACTCCGTCAGCCTGTATTATACAATAAAGTACTGAGTTGTTGGTATCGCTAACATTCCAATAAAAGTCCACAAAAGACCAGTTAAGGAAACTGTTGTTCATAGGACTTATTAGATGTACTTCAGGCGGGCCAACATCATCACTCCAGTTAATAGTATAATTACCAGTGCCTGGTGCACCACATGGCATGCTTGTCTGGAAGAAAATCATGCTTGAAGATGTCATCTTGTTGCCAAAAGTGTCCATACATCTGGTGTAGTAAGTGTAGTTTCTTTCAGGGTCTGTGTAAATCTCAACTGTATGAGTAAGGGCACGGCCATCAAAAATGTTAGCCATGCTGTCATAATCGGTATCGATAGTATCATATTTACAAGTTGCGGGCTCATCAGTGTCAGCACCAACAATGGTAAAGCCAGGACAGACAAACTGGTCTGGAAGTGTGTAAGGGTAAACCCTCAAAATTATCGGAGGTGTTGTGTCATTGTATTCCTCTCCAATCCTGACAACACCTGCTTCAAGGGCCTCAACAGACATCCTATAAGTGTTCTTATCAGTAGGAATAGAACCGACAAGTGCAGCCTTGCTAGAACGATGAACTTCTGTTGAACCACCGAAAATGCTTAACTGGATTAACAACTCTGAACCGTTAACAGAGGTATAGGTAACACCGCTGGGGATAGAAATCCAGACGTACTTCCTAGAGCCAGGGCCAAGAGAATAAACAGTGTCAGCAGCGTTAGCCAAAGTGCTAACAGCATCATCAGCCTGGTTAATCCTTACGTTGTTGTTTGCCTCACTTATACCATAAAAAAACAGGGGCACTGTTATCAGGATTATTATGCCAACAAGAAAGATGTACTCTATACTAACTTGCGCCCTCATTTTTTCAAAATATAGGTATAAAAACACATTTTTTATTACTTCTTATTCATTATAGAGTGGTATAATAAGGTTTATATACGGGATAATCATTAAATTATCCTAACTTAGAGATACTAAAAATTAAAAAAAAGGAGGCGAATAAAGTGAAAAGAGGACAAGCAGCCATGGAGTTTTTGATGACTTATGGTTGGGCTATTCTAGTAGTTTTAGTTGCAATC
>JAWABC010000010.1:0-18762 GCA_038884815.1 Candidatus Nanoarchaeia archaeon
TGGTAAGGCTTTGTTCCATTCTTCTCCTGCTGAGCCTGTTAACGTTTTTGATTTCAATGACAAGTTCGCTTCTGACTTTAGGTTGAGGTCTTTGAAGCCTTTTCAGCGTGTTAAGGTTATTGGTGTTGTTGAGAACCAGATAACTACTAAGGAGCTCTCGACAGAGCTTAACGTTCGTGATAACATAGTTGAGCCTGATATAGGGATTGATGTTTTGAAGATTGCCGTTGTTGAGAGGTATGGTCATAACAACATGGCGGTTGGCTTTGTTAAGGGCTTTTCTCTTTTTGATGGTGCCATAGCTTCTTCTGTTGCACATGATTCTCATAACGTTGTTGTGGTCGGAACTAATGATAATGACATTGCTTTTGCAGTTAATTATTTGAAAAAGGTAGGTGGTGGCTTTGTTGTTGTTTATGAGGGTAAGGTTATTGCTGGTTTGAAGCTGCCTTTTGCTGGTTTGATGTCTGACGAGTCTGCTGAAAAAGTTGCAGAGGCGCTAAATAACGTTAATAATGAAGCTAGGTTTTTGGGTTGTAAGTTAAAATCACCATTCATGACCCTTTCTTTCCTTTCTTTGCTTGTCATCCCAAAACTTAAGATTTCTGATAAGGGTTTGTTTGATGTTGAGAAGTTCAACTTCACGAATATATTTATTGATTAAGGATTGTTTTTATCCTTTTTTGGAATCCATAGTTACTCATCCCTACTGGCCTCTTGTTTTTTACGCTATCTTCCAACTCTTCTACCATACCTTTTATTTTTTCTGCCAAGTCTTTTTCTTTCCCTATGTTTGTGTGTTCTAATGCTGTCTTTAACAGCATCGCATACCCCACATCGTTTATGCTTGCTCCTTTTTCTGACATTCTGCTGCTTAAATCTTTTATCTCTTCTATTTTTTGTTTTAGTGTGTACTGTTTGTCCTCCAAGAATTTGTATATGTCCATGGCTTTTTACTTGCCTATGCTTATTTATATGTTTTATTGTGATGGGGCTGAGAGGATTTGAACCCCTATCGCAGCGTCCCGAACGCTGAATCATAAACCAAGTTAGACTACAGCCCCTTCGTAACATTTTTATTTGTTCTCTTTATTTAAATTTTTATGTTTAGCAACAAGGTTACTCAGTTTTTGGATTCTAAAGGTATAAGGTATAAGTTGGTTATGCACTCCAAGCCTGTTTTCACAGTTGAGGATGCTGCTAAAGAGAGGGGTATAATAAAAAATGAAATGGTGAAAAGCATAGTTGTTACAGATGGCAGGGATGTTTTTCTTGCTTGTGTGCCAGGAGACAAAAGGTTGGACTTGGAAAAGTTGAGGTCTTACCTTAAGTGTGGTAAGCTTAGCTTGGCTAAAGCTCCTGACGTTATCAAATTTACGGGTTATGAGGTCGGTGCTGTGACCCCTCTTTTATTGAAGAACCCTATGAGAATAGTTTTTGATTTTGATTTGAAGTATAAAACAAACTTGAGTGTTAGCTCAGGAAGTCATAATGCTGGTATAATCCTTTTTGGAAGTGATTTGATTAATATTGTAAACCCCGAGTTTGCCATGATTTCTTGCTAATAGTTCTTGAAGAATTGGAAGGTTTCTTCCATTCCTTTTTCAAAATTGTAATTTGGTTGCCAGCCAAGTATTTTTTTTGCTTTTTCTATACCTGCTAAAGTGTTCCTAGGTTCTATGACGGGAGGTCCATGTATTGGTTGTATGTTTTTATTTGCAGTTTTTAAAATTATTTTGGTCACTTCATTTACAGAAAATCTTTTTCCCGAACCTACGTTAAAAACTTCTCCAAAGGCTTGCTTGTTTTTTGTTTTTGCTGCAAGCATTAGCGCATCAACAACATCCTTTACATAAACGAAGTCTCTTGTCTGTTCTCCATCTCCGTTTATTGTTGGTCTTGTGTCCTTGTTTATGAGGTGTATGAATCTTGGTATCAAGCATGCGTAACCGCCTGATGGGTCTTGTCTTGGTCCAAAAATGTTGAAGCCTCTCATGCTAATGGTTTCCATACCATAAAGCTGGTGATAAAGTTTGCAATACAACTCACCTACCAATTTGTGTAATGCGTATGGTGACATCGGATTAGGTTCCATATCCTCTGTGTAAGGCATTTTTTCTTGGTCTCCATACACAGATGAGCTCGACATGAATATGAATCTTTTTACATTATTTTTTCTGCTCATTTCAAGCAGGTTTGCCGTTCCGTCAACGTTTGTCTTGTGTGCTTCATCTGGATGGTCTATGGAATATTGTACTCTGGGCAAGGCTGCAAGGTGGAAGACAACATCAATACCCTTGAAAAGGTCACTCAAATCTTCACATATGTCCCTTTTGTAAATTTTTACATTTTTGTTATTTTTCAAATGCTGTACATTCTCTTCTTTTCCATATGAGAAATTGTCTATTACTATAACTTCATACCCTCCTTTTAGGGCTCCGTCTACAACGTGGCTTCCTATGAACCCTGCTCCTCCTGTTATCATAACCTTCATACCCTCCTTGAGTTTAGAAAAATTAATAAATGTAACGTATTTCTGCTAAAACATTAAAAAAAATTTAGGGGGTGATTTTTTTGAAACGTTTTGTTTTCTTATTTTTTGTTGTGCTGTTTTCTGTTTTTGTTTTTGCGGAATGCGTTGATGAAGATAATGATGGCTACGGTGCTGTTGGTACTGACATATCAACCTGTCCTGCTAGCCAAATGTACTATGATTGTGATGACACAAACTCTGGAGTGTACCCCTGGACTGATGTGGGTGCTTGCGGTATGTGTGACGGCTTACTTGGTATGGTGATTCCTAAGCCTGGTTATTATTGTCCACCTACGATTTGTTCGCCTGCTAGTGGTTGTGGTGTTGGCAATTGTGGCCCTAACGTGTTTGGTGTGATGCCTAGTGAGATGTTCAATTATTGTTTGATGGACGGCAGCTGTAGCGCTTTTGAGTGCCAGGCAACTTGCGAGCCAGATGAGGATATGGACAGTTATTCTACAAGCTGTGGCGACTGTGACGATACAAACGCACAAAGTTACCCTTGGCAAATCTTTGATGTTTGTGCAATGTGCGACCCGTTTGTAGGTGTGATAATACCGCCATTCTACCCATGCCCTAACACGATCTGCCCAGAAAGCGGTTGTGGTGTTGGTGATTGTGGGGCTCACATTTTTGGTATTTACCCAGAGACAGTTCCAAACTATTGTTTAGAACCTTATGTATGCAGTGAGAACACTTGTAAATTGACATGTGAGTCTGATGGGGATGGTGACGGTTACTCAGTAAGTTGTGGCGATTGCAATGATGAGGATGCCACAATATACGCAGGTGCAGTAGAGCTTTGTGATGGTAAGGATAATGATTGTGATAATGTAATACCTGAAGGGGAAGTTGACAGTGATGGTGACAGTGTTTTTGTATGTGCTGGTGACTGTAATGATGCGGAATCCACAATTTATCCTGGTGCGATAGAGCTTTGTGATGGTAAGGATAATGATTGTGATGGCATCACACCTTCAGATGAGACTGATTCTGATGGTGATGGGTTTGCCTTGTGTGCTGGTGATTGTGACGATGCTGACTCAGCTATTAATTCTGGTGCAGAAGAAATATGTGATAACAAGGATAACAACTGTAATGATTTGGTAGATGAAATAGACGATGATAGTGATGGAGTTTATGATTGCACAGATGACAAGTGTTTGGGAAGTGTTCCTTGGTTTGCTCAAAATTTGAAACCTAACCATTATGATAGCAGTAACTGGCCTGCCTCAGTCCTAAATTATGGCTGTACCTGTGATCAGGTGCTTTATTGTAAGCCAGGTGGTGATGAGGGTGAGCTAAAGTTTGGTTGTACAATTGGTACAGTGAATGTTTGGACTCAGCAGATTGGTTGGAGTTTGGATTGCCAGCAGGATGAGAAAGTTGCAATGGAAGGTGAGTCAAAAGATTTATTTGAGAATACGGACAATGATCTCTTGTTAGACTTAGTTGATGGCGACAAAGATAACGATGGCATACCCAATAGCGAGGACTCGGAGTCAGAATCAAAACCTGTTGAGGAAGGCAAAAGTGGTAAGGGCAGCCCTGACTGGTGGTGTAATAAACACCCGGGTAAGTGCTGATTAATTTTTTTATTTTATTTTTCTTTAATCCTACAACCGATAGCTTTTTATACCCCTCCAATAAACCCATGTGTGGGGTGTTCTTGTTTAAAAAATGATCCGTGTTGAAGACATTATAGTGAAGGATAAGAAAGAGCTTGATGTTGACATAGCCCACCTCGTTAATGTGGGGCATCATGCTTTTAAGGGCAGAAGGGAGATTCATGCTAAAGGCTTTATGAATGAAGGCAAGAATAATGCTATTTCTCAGATAATAAAACTTGCTGAAAGGCTTGAAGCAAATCTTGCTGTTATTGAAAAAGAGCATTTTCATAAGAAAGGAATTTATAAGGCCATCGTTGGTTTCTACAAGAATTTATATGATGTTAACAAGGTTGAAATCGGTAATTCTTATTGAGGTTTTTCTTTATCAACTCTTATAATAATCGTTTTTGATATTTTTATTACAATTTCATAACAAAAATTACGGGAGTACTTTAAATAAGTGGTAACACACAAACATTTATTATGTTTTTTGCAGTTCTTTAATGATAACAAAAATCGGGGTATTGCATATAATATCTTGATAGGGGGTTTTATCGTGAAGAGAATTAATGTGCTTGTTGTTGGTGCACACCCAGATGATATAGAAATTGGCTGCGCCGGAACTATTTCAAAACACCTGTCATTGGGGGATAAGGTTTATGCTATGGTTATGACGAACGGAGAAAAGGGGAATCATAGTCCAGGAAAAAGGGAATGTTTAAAATCATTGGAAGTTCTTGGCATAAAAGACAACGTAATCTTTGGCAACTTTGATGATGGCTTCTTAAGAGATGACCATAAGACTGTCAGTTTTATTGAAAAATACATAAATGAATTGAACATAACAAGAGTTTACACACATTCCCCTAACGATAGACATCAAGACCATAGGCATTGTAGCTTCGCAGTTTCTTCTGCAGCAAGGAAACGGCCTGAAATACTTCTTTTCCAAGGCCCTTCAACAACTAATTTTGAACCACATTATTTTATTGAGATATCAAAGAAGGACCTTGAAAAAAAGCTGGCTGCAATAAAATGTTATGAAACCCAGATTAGGAAAGGCACCGTGAAACCTGAGCTTATTAAAAGCATAGCTATGATACACGGTTCCACTTGTAACAAGAAGTATGCAGAGGCTTTTGCTATTAACCATTTATTCAGGGAGGGATTATATGTATGAAAGGGTCATGGCTGCTCACCAGCCTAACTTTATACCTTACCTAGGATTTTTTGATAAGATGCAGAATTCTGACATCTTTGTTATTAGGGATGAGGTTCTTTTTGTAGAGCGCGACTTTCACCATAGGAACAGGATAAGGATTAACGGCAATGACAACAATAACAACCCTCAATTTAAATGGTTGACTGTCCCAGTTCGTCAGGTTGAGGATTACATAAAACACCAAACAATTAAGAGGGAAACAAAACAGAAGAACAGACCTTGGAATGTTCTTATGTTGCATGACATAAAGGTTAATTATGAAAGGTCGCCTTACTTCAAGCAATACTTCCCCCTAATTGAGGGCATCTTTGACAATTCTGATGAGAAGTTGATTACCTTAAATATGAAGATTATAAATTTTTTGAGGGAAGCTTTCGGAATTAAAACAGAAGTGATTATGGCAACTGACCTCGGATTAAAACCTGAGCATTACGAGAAGTCTGATGCCTCAGAAGATTTGGTCGCTATATGCAAAGCTGTCAAAGCCAATGTTTACCTATCAGGTGCGGGAGGTAAAAACTATTTGAACCTCGAACCTTTCAAGAGAGAGGGCATTGAGGTAAGGTTTCAAGATTACAAGCACCCCGTTTACCCCCAGCAATACCCTGGTTTCCTTCCTTACATGGGTGCGATAGATGCTTTGTTTTGTGTTGGTAAAATTCCAAAATCCCCAGACGGAGAAAATTAAATGGCATTAGAAATTAATTTAGAAAAAATAACTAAGGATAATCTACATAGGATCCTGCCTGAACTTATCAGGCTTGAGAATAATTGGGTGGGTATTGGAGATGCTCCTTGGGCCCCTGAGAATTTTGAAAGGGAACTTCCTAAAAAGTGGGAGATGAGCAGGTACGCATCTGTTTTTGGTACCATAGTTGGTTATAACATAGCTTCTATAGATGGTAACGTTGGAAGACTAAATAAGATTGTTGTGGCATCTGATTTTAGGAACAAAGGTATAGGTGACATGCTATGGAAAGAATTTCTTGAGGATTGCAGGCGCAATAAAGTTGAGCGTGCTGAATTTAAAGTTTTGCCAGATAACGAATCTGCTATAAGCTTTTACAAGAAGCGTGGCTGTTTGTTTTATGGTGATGCCATCGGCACTGACAAGAAGATTCGCCACACAGTCATGTATCCTTTTCGACTTAAGGAGAGGGTTCCCCATTCCAAGCCAACAATTTCTTCTGATGACAAGGAGGCTGTGATTAGGGCGATAGAGCATGGTGACTTGGCAACTGGTAGGATGGTTAATTACTTTATAGATGCTTTCACTGAGTATATAGGTAAAGAGTTTGGGGTTGCAACAAACAGCGGAAGTGCTGCACTCCATCTTGCGCTAAGGGCGTTGGATGTCAAGTCTGGTGATGAAGTCATTCTTCCTTCTTATGTTTGTAATGCTGTTTTGAACGCTGTTAGTTACTGTAATGCAAATCCCGTGCTTGTTGACATAAACCCTGATGATTACAACATATCTCTTGAAGATGCCGTTGCGAAGAAGAGCGACAAAACAAAGGCTATAATTTTACCCCATATGTTCGGTAAGCCCATAAAAAACCTTGATGATTTTTTGAAATCTTTTGAAGGTACACCCATAATTGAGGACTGCGCTCTCTCAGTAGGTGCTTCTTATAATGGAAAAAAGGTAGGGAGCTTTGGTCGTTTATCAATATTTTCGTTACGTGCCACTAAGATGCTTGCTGCTGGTTTGGGTGGTGTTGTCCTTACAGATGATAAAGACTTAAAAAAAAGGTTGGATGATCTTGCCACTTATGATAACAGGGTTCTGGGTGGAGAAAGTTATAACTATCAGATGTGTGATTTTAATGCTGCTCTTGCTATGAGTCAACTGAGAAGGCTTGACAGCTTCGTAAATGCAAGGAGGAACGTTGCAAAAAAATACACTGAGATGTTCCAGAATTCCAAGGTTGATTTTGAATTTCCTGAATTTGATGAAGACAACATATTTTTTAGGTATATAATAAGGCATCCTAATAGTGAGGAGTTTATGGAAAATGTTAAGAGTCGTGGCGTTGATGTTGCGAGGCCTGTTTTCCTCCCTTTACATAAGTATTTAAACCTTCCAGACGATAATTTTCCTAATACCACAAAAGCTTACCAAACTGCAGTTTCAATTCCAATATATCCTTTGATGGACCCGCTTATCGATAACAGGACAGTTTTTAACGTTGCAGGTATACTTGTAAATTGGAGATATGAGAAATAAAGTATACCTCAATAAAAAAAGTTGGTAAAATGGAGGTGCCCAAATGGGGGCGAAAACTATTTTTTGTATGGTGATCGTTTTAGTAATTACATCATTCTTTGTTAGCGCATTAGAGTGTCAAGTTCCTGCAACTGTTAAAGTTCATTTTATGAATGCCAGCGGTGGCAACATGGGACCAAGAGTCTATGTGGGCACAACTCAGTTGCAGTTTAATGATAGCGAACCAATACCACTTTCTCAAAATGGTCAGTTCGTTGTTGATGCGGGTTACGTTGAGAACGTTCCTGGGATAGCTTTGCAGAGGCAGGATGGTGCTTTGAGGTTCCTTCTTTTTGGTGGGAGCAGAACCATTAAGGAAATAGTGGGTGCTGAGATTATTTTGGAAAATGCTAAAATAGTTAATTTCAGCAACGATAATGGAAGGGCTGTTACTTCTCCTAAACAGCTTAACAAGCTTGAAAACCAAGGTAACGGGAATTACGCATGGGGTGGTAATAATGATGAGGTTTTTTGGAGTAATGGAAGCAGTAATGCTACTTGGTATAGTGCTGTATATTATGATAATGATGGTTTCTACCTTTACATAGAATGTGACAAGGAAGCTATAGTTTGCAGTTCCAGTTCTGATTGTGGTGTTGATGGTTATGTTGATGCTCCAGTTTGTTCCGGTGACAACGTAGTTAGGACCTACCAATCTTTTACTTGCAACAATCCAGGCACCCCTCAATCAACCTGTTCAGCTAGTAACTCTACTGTTATAGTTGAAACATGCTCTCATGGCTGCTCTAATGGTGCATGCATCCAGCCATGTAACCAAAATTCTGATTGTGGTGTTGATGGTTTTGTTTCTGATCCTGTTTGTACTGGTAATAATGTTACTAGGATTTATCAGACTTTTATTTGTAATAATCCGGGTACTCAGCAGTCAAGCTGTTCTTCTTCTAACTCAACATTAGTTATTGAAGAATGCTCCTACCAGTGTTCCAACGGTGTGTGTCAGAATTATACACAGTCCCAGATAAGCTGTCAGTATGCTACTTCTGCTAATGCCACCTCAGAGAATGTTGCAGGTTCTTTGGCTGTTTATGCTACCGGCGCTCCTGATGCTCCTCAAAGTGGTAATTGTAACACGTGGAGTGGTTATGGTTACACTTGGACGCCTTCTAATTGGAATGTGAAGGCTAATTTGACTTTGACTTATGATACGCTTGTTAATGCCAGCAACATTACAGTTACTGGTGATTATGACATGTGTTGGGATAGTGTTTGGCTTAGGAACAGTAAGACGGGGCAGGAAAAATTGATTTCAAGTACATACACTACTACTTGTGTCACAACTATAAATCTTGCAGAAGATTTCCAGGCAGATCAAGTTATTTTGGAGACTTGTGGTTGGGCTTGGTGTGCTACCGATGCCGTTGAGATGTGCGGCAAGACCACATCAACACCTCCGCCTGTTTGTAGTCAGAATTCTGATTGTGGTGTTGATGGTTTTGTTTCTGATCCTGTTTGTACTGGTAATAATGTTACTAGGATTTATCAGACTTTTATTTGTAATAATCCGGGTACTCAGCAGTCAAGCTGTTCTTCTTCTAACTCAACATTAGTTATTGAAGAATGCTCCTACCAATGCTCTAATGGCACTTGTACTTCACCAGCCATATGTAATTCTAACTCCGATTGTGGTGTTGATGGTTTTGTTTCTGATCCTTTTTGTTCTGGTAATAATGTAGTTAGGACTTATCAAACCTTTACTTGCAGCAATCCTGGAACTAGTCAGGCTAACTGTTCTGCCTCTAATTCCACGGTTGTAATCGAACAATGTTTGGATGGATGTTCAAATGGTATGTGCCAAAACCAGACTTATATTTACGTCATCCCTTACATCGGAGATATTGACGGCTTCAAAAATCCAGAATGGTTCTACTTCTATCACCAGCTAATTGATTTCCATGATGCAAATAAGATTAACATCAGCTTCAGCTTCTTTCCCGGTGCAATGAGTAATCATGTAAACTATACTGCAGCTATGAAGAAGATGTACCTAAGCAATTATACTGAGCTTATTCAGAAAGGTTATGACGGTGTTCAGGATTGGAATATAGACCAGCTTCCTTATGAAGAGCAAAAGGCTTTATTAAAAAAAGGTCAGGATGATTTTAGGGCTAACATGAGTGTTATACTTGGTATACCTGAGAGTGCAGTGGTTATGCCTATAACAGATGATCAGGAAGGTGCAAAATTCACAGAGGTTACAAGGCAGGCTCTTGAGGATTTGGGCTTCAAATCTTATCTGGATTTCTATCTTGCTCCTGGATTGCAACCTGTCCAGCCTGCTGACGATTTTGATGTTATGCAGTATGGTGTTAGCTTTACATCAACCGGAGGTTCTGGAAGTGATCTTGACTTCAGGTCTAAGGCTGAAATAATTAACGATATTAAAACTTACAACAGGACTGATGTACCGATCACATACATAAATGGTCATATGGTTGTCCCTCTCTATGCCCACCAGCAGGATTTTGAAGGCAGAGTAGTACCAGCGCAATACGATACTGCAAAGTGGAGTATTTACACAGATACTTTACTTACTCTTAAGAATGACCCTGAGATAAGGCTGGTTACCCCTAAACAGGTTTATGAGCTTAGGCATGGTCCCATACAGCCACCTGTAACCAATTGTAGTTCCAGTTCTGATTGTGGTGTTGATGGTTTTGTTTCTGATCCTGTTTGTACTGGTAATAATGTTACTAGGATTTATCAGACTTTTATTTGTAATAATCCGGGTACTCAGCAGTCAAGCTGTTCTTCTTCTAACTCAACGGTTGTTATTGAGGAATGTTCCTACAGCTGTTCTGGTGGTGTTTGTCAGAATGAGACAAACCAAACGCAGACAACTTTATGTCAGTATGCTACTTCTGCTAATGCCACCTCAGAGAATGTTGCAGGTTCTTTGGCTGTTTATGCTACCGGTGCTCCTGATGCCCCTAATGGTGGCGATTGCGCTGCCTTTAGTGGTTATGGTTATGATTGGTCACCTTCTAATTGGAATGTAAAAGCTACATTGACCTTAACTTATGATTACCCCATTTATGTAAGCAATCTCACAGTTGTTGGTGATTATGACATGTGCTGGAGCTCTATCACTTTAAAGAACAGCCAGACAGGAGCAACAAAGAAGGTTAGTAATGAAGTCACATCATGTGTGGTGAAGTTAAACTTGGCAGAAGATTTCCAGGCAGATCAAGTTATTTTGGAGACTTGTGGTTGGGCTTGGTGTGCTACCGATGCCGTTGAGATGTGCGGCAGCACAAACCAGACAATAACCCCACCACCTCCGCCACCACCACCCGAAAATTCAACCAACGTGACAGTTTGTAAGTGGAAGAACTGCAGGAAGGGTGCTGTCTCAGTTTCAGTCGATGATGAGTATAATTCTTGTATGGACAAGCTTGAAGCTAATGGATTTAGAGGGACTTATTTCCTGACGAACACAAAGAATTATAACATCGCTAAGTGGAGCCTGTTCGCTGAAGGCTTCAACAAAGGTCATGAGCTAGGTACGCATATGCAAAATCATCTCTGTTATGAGGTTTCTGATTCTGTATTTTATGACAACATAGAGAATAACATAGTGGACATAATAAGTCATACCAATGCTAAGAGGGAGGACATAGTGAGTCATGCGTACCCCTGTGGTGTTGTCGGCCAGAACTATCCCACCCTACTCATCAACAACTCGAACTTTATCTCTGCTCGTGGTTATTTCTTCAATCAGCTTGAGGATTCTACGCCCAAGCAGTGGTTCAACTTGAAGAGCTTTAACACACCTCATTACCATGAGCCTTCTTTGGAACCGCCAAACCTGCTAACAGTAATTGATAGTGCAGAGAGCCAGGGTAAGTGGGCCAACTTGGTTTTCCACAACGAATGCAGTGATGATGGTGCGATTAATTACTTAACATCCAAGAATGTTTGGGTTGACACTATAGGTAATGTTGCTAGGTACATAAGGCTGAGGGATGCTTCAGAGGTATACAACTATGCTGAGGTAGATAATGAGATAAGGTTCAATGTTAGGGTTAATGATAATTCGATGAATGCATCTTATTATAGGCAAAACCTTACTATGTGGGTTCCTGTCGGCTCCAGTCAGGTTAGTCAGGTTAGGGTTAACAATCAAGCAGTGCCATACTCATTTGGCCAAGGCGAGCCTAACTATGTTGTGTTTGACATTCCTTTCCCGATAGGCGCAGATATTGTAGTGGTGAAGGCTTAAGGATATGAAAAAGACAACATTGGTTTTTGGGATATGTTTTGTTTTATTTTTTATATTTCTCATCACCTTTTTTATGATGCAAAACTCTGGCAATTCTGAAGGCTTTCCTTCTAAAAAAGAAGTTGGTTTAGAATCAGGCGATTGTGTTGTAACGAATATTTGGATAGATAGTTTTTCGAGGCTTGATGTTTTAAAAGATAATAAAATCAAGTACCTTTTTGTTGATGTTGGTGACACTGGCAAGGATGGCAAGCTTAAAACCTCTGAAGAAGAGTTGATAAATTTTTTGGAGTTAATAAAAAGTTATGAAACTGAGAAGAATCATAATTTTATTCTCCTTCCTTACAGCGAGATTATAACCGATAATTATGATATAACTTCCGAAACTTTCAAGCAGAATTTTATTGACGATTATGTTCATTTGTATGATATGGGATTTGATGGTTTGCTTGTTGATATAGAGAAAATAGATCCGGATATGAAAGATGATTATCTTGATTTATTGAATAGGTTAAAGTTAAAACTAGGTGATGATGCAATCATTGCTGTTTACGCTGGTGCCTTATCAAATTCTGATAACCCTTGGGAATGGAATCATGATTTTTATCAATCGGTTTCTGAGCGTGTTGACTTAATTTCTGCACCCCTTTATGATTCCGATATGACTGATAACGAATCTTATAAGGCGTATGTTAAGGGTCAAGTAACTTCCATATCTTCTGCTGGCTTCAATTCAAAATTTTTATTTGCCATCCCTACACACAAAGAACCTCCTGAAACTATTGATAATGCACTTGCTGCTTACAACGATGTTTTGCATGATAATAAAAATTTCATCGGATTATGCATTTTTGCCGAGTGGACTACCGATACTAATGAGTGGTCTGTTTTTGAAAAATATGTGGATAAACAGTTTATATATTGAATAATAAAAATATTAAAAAAGCTTTGCAGTTAGCGGTATTAAGATGAAAGGTCCATTTTCAATCTGGGGTTTTTTCGGTTTGACCATATGGATAGATACTTTTACGCACGCACTTTACGAAGTCAAAGGTGATAAGCAAAAGAAGATTGATCCATACAACCCTGTTAGAGAAGTTTCTGTAATAATCCCTGCCCATAAGGAGGGAAAGCACATAGAGAAAACAATAAGAGCTTTATACAATGAAAGGTATCCTTTAAAGAACATAATAGTTTGTTCTGATAAGGAGTCTACTTTCACAAAAGAAGTTGTTGAATCCTTACTTACAGAGTACGATACTCTTTATTATCTTGAGTGCCCTCATGTTTCAAAATCTAAGAAGATAAACTATGCTGTCAAGGTGCTTGGCGATGTTTTGGGTGAGTTTGTTTACGTTCGTGACTCTAAAGTTACTGGCAACTATGACTGCATAGAACGCATGATACCTTATTTTACAGACGAAAAGGTGGCTGCTGTGACTTCTTATGGTCGCTTGAGCGTTCCTAAAAACTTCCTTTCGAGGTCTTATTATTATGGAAAGTCATGGATTAATGAGATTGGTAGGTTTAGGAAGAATGCGCAAGTGAAGAGGCAAGCCCTTTTTGTTGTTTGTGGTGCTTCCACCATGTATAGGAGAGACGTTTTGAAGAAGATACCCATCCCTTATGGAACTAAGACTGAGGATACTCATTACACTTGGAAGCTTCAGATGAACGGCTACAGGGTTAATGTTGCTGATGATGCTGTTGCATCCGCTCCTGAGCTTGACGGTGAGGGTTTGAACGGTATTAAGAATCAGATTAAGCAGTCTTACCGCTGGAGTGCTGGCACTGTGCAATGCATCTATCGTGAGGGAAGAAAGCTTCCTAAGAATAAGAGGCTGTTTTACACAACTATACTGCCTGGTTTTTTAGAAGCCTTGTCTTACTCAACCCCTTTAATTTTGCTTCCGATGCTTTTGATTTTTTATCCTTTTTACGCAGGTGCTTTCTTGGTTGGTGACACCGTTTTTTCTTTGGCAGGTACTGTTGTTTTGATGCCTAAGAAGTTTTGGAAAACATTGCTTCATTACCCTCAGATATTTTTCTTTAAGTACCTTAACGCAGCCATATTCCTTTATGCCTTTGTCAAGGTTACTGCTGAAGCTGTTGCAGGTAAGACTCGCAACTGGCATAATGAGTGGACCCCTTTGCAGACCGATTACGTTTTGGCTAAATAATAAGAAAAAAATAAGGAGTTACTTTATTGCATAAAATCATAATATAACTCCAAAATATATATTCCAGCCAATAGACGTTCCGTCACTCACACACAAATTATTTATAAGCAATACAACATACTAACGTATTACCTCATGAAATAGAATCCGAAAAGGGAGGTAAAAGATGATATTCTCTTTTCCTAACTTTTCTGAAAAAAAATGCGAAAGCAAGGAGGTAAAGAAAAATGGGGGACAGACCTGTGCAAAAATGGAGGATAGGTAACATGGAGGCTGCTCTGTGGGAAAATAAAAAAAGCATGAACGGCGCCGAAGTTACTTATTGGACTGTGTCCTTAAGCAGGGGCTATAAAAAGAAGGATGAAGGTGTTTGGCGTAGTGAGGTTATAAATAACTTGAGGAGGAATGACATCCCAAAGTTGATTGCCATACTTGAGAAGGTTCAGGACCACTTGTTTTTTGAGGTGCCAAAGTCTGAGCGAGAGGAAGAGGATGAGGAATGAGGTGGTAGCATGAAAGAGGATAAAGTTGTTAAGGAAGAAAAAAAGGAGACGAAGAAAAAGAAGGAAGAGCTTACTATTTATGACTTACCTGGTGTCGGTGCTGCCACAGCAGAAAAGTTGCTCGAGGCTGGCTATTCTGATTTGATGTCAATTGCCGTGGCTTCTCCTGGCGAGCTTGTGGAGGTTGCGGGTGTTGGCGAGGCTGTTGCAAGGAAGATGATTAATTTTGCAAGGAATTCTCTTGACATGGGTTTTGAGTCTGGTGATGAGTTGCTGCGGAAAAGACAAAATATAATCAAGATTACTACAGGAAGCAAGGCGTTGGATGCTTTGCTTGGAGGCGGCTTTGAGTCTGGTAGCATTTCTGAGTGTTTTGGTGAGTTCGGTGCAAGCAAGTCACAGATTGCCCACGCATTGGCTGTTAATGTTCAACTGCCAAGAGAGAAAGGAGGTGCTGAAGGTACTGCAATATTCATAGATGGTGAGTCAACTTTCAGGCCCGAGCGTATAATGCAGATTGCTAAGGCAGCAGGTTTAGACCCTCACGAAGCTTTGAAGAACATAAAGGTTGCTCGTGCTTTCAATTCAGACCATCAGATGCTTCTTGCTGAGAAGGCTGAGGAGCTGATTAAGGAGAACAACGTTAAGTTAATCGTGGTTGATTCTTTGACTGCCCATTTCAGAGCAGACTTTACTGGCCGTGGTCAGCTTGCTGACAGGCAGCAGAAGCTTAACAAGCACATGCACACTTTGATGAGGCTTGCTACTAAGTATAACCTTTGTGTTTATGTTACCAATCAGGTCATGGCAAAGCCAGATGTTTTCTTTGGTGACCCCACAGCTGCCATCGGTGGTAATATTGTGGGCCATAACTCTCAGACAAGGGTCTATTTGAGAAAGGGGAAGAAAGGAACCAGAGTTGCTAAGCTTATTGACAGCCCGCATCTTCCTGATGGTGAAGCGATATTCCAAGTGACTGAAGAGGGCATCAAGGACGTTGACTGATTTTTTCTTTTTTTAATTTAGAAAATTTTATAAACCTCTTACTATCCGCCGTTGTGTCCAAAAATGAAAATATTCAGGTCTAAACACAGCGAATTTCACGTATCAGACGACTTGATTAAAGAGTTTGAAGAGGATGTTGGTTGTTTTGATGAAGATCTAAACATCGAAATGGTTTTAGAAGATTTTGTTAAAGGTGACATAAAGGAGTATGTCAGTTTATATTCAAAACTTAGCGGGTTGAAAGGGTTTGGTTTGTTGTATGCCCACGGACAGGAAAGCGTTAGGGGGTGGCGTTATACCGATAAGGGTAAATCTTATAGCGTTCAAGGTTGGGTAAACAATATGGATGGTAGATTCAATGCTTTGGTTATAGATGTCTGTAACCCAAACTCAAGAGGGGTGCATTCAAAAAAGTCTCTTATCATAGCCCCCAATCAGATTTACTCAAGTTTGAGGCAGGACATCGGTGATGTTCAAGTAGAACTTTTTGTTCCTAAAATAGGTTACCTTGATAGCTACATCTTTGAAGAAGAATTGGAATCGTTGAGAAGGAAGATAAGTTAACTACCACTTCTCTTTTCTTATTTTTAAGTAAAATGCTAAATGATTTATTGCTATGTGCCCCAAAGGGCTTATAATCAAAATTATAATCATGTAAGTTATCGGTGGTATAAAAATTATAAAACTAAATAATAAGCCAAAAACTATGAAGTCGATCTGGTCGAAAGGTATCCACGGCTTTCCTGACTCTATCCCAATCCTTCTTTTGAAGAAGCTTTCAAACATATCACCAAACATAGCTCCGAATCCCATCAATGCTCCAAGCAGTATAGAAATCCCAAGTTTATAATCAAAAATGCTTATCATTCTAAAACTTTCAAACCCATAAAACCGATATTGTAGAAGCGTTATTATGATTCCAAAAACCACACCCATAACAAGCCCTCTAAATGTTTTGTTCTTTCCCAGTATTGGTTTTCCTTTCCATGTTTTTCCAAAGTCTATTGGCTTTACCAATGATGGCAGTATTTTTTTTGTTATTACTGGCGCCATGTTTGCAAAATATATGGGTGCAGCATAATATGCTGCCATCAGAACTTCTTTGAAAGTTATTATTTCAGATCACCTTTTTTATCCTTATTGGGCTTATGAAAAGTATTCCTATAACTAAAATAACAAAAGTTATGTATGGTAACCTTATAAAATACCATAAGGGTATTATCCAACCTGCATTTGTTATAGGCAGTCCATTATAATAATCTTTCATTTCTGTAATGTTAAATCTTGCAAGTCTTAATGCTCCTGCGCATACGAAAAACACGAGTATTATAAGGGTTAGTATTGAATAAACCTCAGCTTGGTAGACAAAAATTGCCGGTGCAACACCAAACGAAACTAAGTCACAAAGGCTGTCCAGCTCTTTCCCAAAATTTCCCTCTCTTCTCATCATCCTTGCTACTCTTCCATCAAGGAAATCAAGGAATACCGCTGCTATCATCATCGTTGCAGCTGTGTTAAAGTCTTTTTTTATGCTAAAGATTATGCTTAATACTCCCAATGTCAAATTACCTAAAGTAAGAAAGTCCGGTGCCTTTACTAGTTCTTTATATCTCATCTTTTATTCAGTTGAGAACAGTAAAGATTATATACTTTATTAAATTTTTTACTATTACAAAACTTAGGAGGTTTTTAAAATGAATGATTGGGGATTGATTGTTTTTCTGCTTGTTATTGCGATGATTTGGAGCTTGATTTGGAAGGGCATTGCTTTGTGGAAGTCTGCTAGACATGGTCAGACTGCTTGGTTCGTTGTTTTGTTAATACTAAACACAGTTGGTCTTTTGGAAATAATATACTTAGCCTTCTTCCAGAAAAGACCTCCTGTTCAGAAGTTTGCTAGGCCAGCTCCTGCAATGCAGAAGAGACCTGTTAGAAGGAAGAAATAATTTTTATTTATTTTCATTACTTCATTTTAGAAACAAAAACTTAAATATGGCATTTTGTTTAATTTCTTTGTGAAACAAAAAGTAAAGAGGGTTGTGGTATTCTTTCTGCGTTTTTTAGGAGTAATTCTTATCTCAATTCTAAACCCGTGGGGTGGCCACGCACTTTCAGATGAGATGCGTATGGTGTTTTCTTTCATAGGTGTTTTGTTTGCTATCCTTTCAGGATTTTTTATTTCTTCTTTGTGGGACAGATTTACTAAGATAAGGGCTTTGCTTTCTTCTGAGAGCGGCAGCTTGGAGAACATTTACGAATTTTTAGGTCTGGTTGACAAGAAGCTTGCTGATGAGTCCGCTAAGCTCATAGACAAATACATCATGAAAGCTTTGGAATCTAAGTTTAGCGAATATCAGGAAAAGTTGAGGCCTGAGTATTTTGCTTTTTATAGTCTTTTGAGTAAAATCAAGGGTAAGGGTGGTGATGTGCCTTACACCAGGATATTGAATATACTTGACCATTTCACAAGGACTAGGAAGGAGATAATTGCAAGGATGAAGGACCGTATTGGTTTATACCAGTGGATTGCTCTTTTGTTGCTTTCTTCACTTCTTATAACACTATGGTTGTATATTCAGCCTCCTGGAATTTTTGGGGTTATAATAGGTAGCATATTTATCTTTGCTGTGCTGGTTGTCCTTATAGTGATTCATGACTTGGACAGGTTGGTGTGGAGCGGGAGAAAAGTTGCTACAGAAGTTTACGATATGGACATAGAAGTCTATGAGCGTGTCTATGATGTTATAGGGCTTCCAAGGTACTATCCTGAGGAGTTGTTTGATAAGAAAGCCATTCCTGAAGGTGTAAAGCTTGTAAGGGTTGGTATCCCACAAAAGAATAATAAAAGAAAAATAAAAATTTTTAGGGTTAAGTGATTGCCCCCGCTGGGATTTGAACCCAGGCCTCAAGCTTTTTGCAAATTGATTAATTCCGCAAGCTCGTATACTATCCAGGCTATACTACGAGGGCTCAGTATGTAGCTATTATTGTGCTTCCTGCTTTTACTTTTTGGTTTTTCCTGACTTTTAAATCTATTGATGTCGGCATTATTATAACTACCTGCGAACCAAGATTTATCCTTCCTATCCTCTCACCTGTTTTTATCTCCTGCCCTTCTTTTGTCCAGCACTCTATCCTTCTTGCAACAAGCCCTGCTATCTGTATTACCTTTATTCTTAATTTCCCTTTAATAAGAATTTCAT
>JAWABC010000011.1:0-17543 GCA_038884815.1 Candidatus Nanoarchaeia archaeon
GGGTTTGGAGAAGGATTCTCGTGTTGAGCTTTTCAAATGTTTTTTAAAAGGGACTGGGAATAAAATAACTCTTATAGTGGTCCCGTCATTTAACCTTGTTAACGAAGGCACTGACGTGCTTAGGGAGGAAATCCTCAGCCCTTTCCTTATGCAGGACCTTTCAAAGTTTAACGTTTTTGTTGTCAGCGATAAGGTTTATGATTTTGGTAAGTTAGAAAATTTGAGGCGTTTGTAAGTTAAAAGAAAGTTTTTTAAATTTGTTTTTCTAATTATTATTTGGTATATTTTATAATGATAGGAGGTGAGACTATGTACTGGGATCCTTTTGATGAAATGCGTGAATTCCAAAAACGCATGAACAAAGCCTTTGAGTCTTTCTTTAATAGGCCTGAAATGAAGAGGTTACCATTAGACATTCACACTCCTTACAGTGATGTTATTGAGAAAGATGACCATGTTATAGTTAGGATGGACCTACCGGGAGTTGAGAAGGAGGACATTTTTTTGACAGTTACAGATAACAACATAGAGGTGAGAGCTCAGAAGAAGCATGAGCTGAAGGTTAAGAAGAAAGGCTATTTCAGGCATGAACGTTCCTATGGGGGCTTCTATCGGGTTGTTCCCCTCCCCGCTAACGTGAACCCGGATTCGGCTAAGGCTGAATACAGGAATGGCGTTCTTGAAGTTAAGTTGCAGAAGTCTAAGACCAAGAAAATAGCAAAGAAAGTGAAGGTGGAATGATGGACGAAATCACATACAGAAACCTTGATAGGTTGGATGCTGTTGAGATAGCAACCCTACAAAGAATATGTCCTAGGGAGTTTGGAAAAATAAAGAGAAATTTTTCCAACGCTTCCCTAGTTGTTGATATTAAAAAAATTAACAGGGATGGTAAGAAGGCTACTTATGAAATTAATGCAAGGATTGATGCTCCGTCAATTAAGCTTCATGCCAAACACTCGGACTGGGAGTTGCAGCGAGCTTTGCACAGGATTTTTGATAACTTGAAAATGGAAGTTGAGCATAAATTTAAGAAGAGAGAGGCGAAATGGCCTAGAAGGATAAGGCGTTCTTAGAAACCTTTAAATAGAGGTTTTCTTATTTTTTATATGTTGGTGGAGCTACCAAGATTGATTCCTCAGAATCGTCTTGGCTTTGACACCAACAGCTTATTTTATTATTCTACCCCAACCTATGAGTCTCCATCTGTCACCGAGTTTTCTTGATAAGGTTATCCTGTCTTCCTTATCAGCACAAACCCCTATTTTTAGTACAACATGAAACTTGTTTTTTCCAATCTCATCAACTATTCCCACGGTCACTGAAGAATTAACGTTAAGCATCAATGCTTCTCCTTTTTTTATAGGCTCAACAACCAGTTCGTCTTTTGCTCCAACAACCCTTTCAAGCAAATGTGACTCTAATTCGAATTTGTCCCACACTGGAGGCAGTTGGCCAGGCAAGCCAACAACGCTTCCTGCAAGGTTATCTGCTTTGACTAATGATGGGTCTAATAAAGTTAGCACGCCTATTGAGCCACCAGGTCCAACTTCTTTAACGCTTTCTCCTCCTGTTTTCAATCCTGCTATTTCGGTGATTATTGGTTCATAAATCCTTCTACCTTCTTTCTCTCTTTTCAGCCCTGGCCTTATTTCTATCTTCTGTTTTTCTTTTAGTATGCCTTGTTTTAGTGCCCCGCCCAAAACACCGCCTACTAACTTATCGACCTCTGTTCCAGGCCTGTTTACGTCGAAGCTTCTTGCTACGAACATGAGTGGTGGTTTTTCAGGGTCTCTCTTCGGTGTTTTAAGGTGTTCTTCTATGTTTTGTATGAGCAAATCTATGTTGACGTTTTGTTGTGCTGAAACAGGGACTATTGGTGCATTTTCTGCTATGGTCCCTTTAACAAAGTTTTTTATTTGCTCATGGTTTTTCATTGCTTCTTCCTCAGAAACAAGGTCAATTTTGTTTTGTACTATGATTATGTTTTTTACTCCTATTATTTCCAGTGCCATTAGATGTTCTTTTGTTTGTGGTTGGGGGCATTGTTCGTTTGCTGCTATTAGCAGTAATGCTCCGTCCATTATGGCTGCTCCTGAAAGCATGGTTGCCATTAAAGTTTCGTGTCCTGGAGCGTCTACAAAGCTTACTTTCCTTGTCGGCTTGCACTCGCTCTTGCATTTTGTGCATTTTTTTTGTGTTCCATAACATTCTGGTGCTTTGCATTTCGGACATTTGTAAAACACCGCATCTGCATACCCTAACTTTATTGTTATCCCTCTCTTTATCTCTTCGCTGTGTTCGTCTGTCCATTTTCCTGACAGCTTTGAAACAAGGGTTGTTTTTCCATGGTCCACATGCCCTACCAACCCTATGTTGATTTCTGGTTGTCCAAGTTTTTCCTTCTTTATCATTGAGAATATAGCATTTAGGTTTGTTTTTAAAGGTTTTGGAATAATTCTATTTGTTTAGGTAATATATTGAGAAATTCAGTATTGCTGCAAAGCTCACCCAAAGTATGTAAGGTATAAGTAGGTATGCTGCTGGCTTTGATATCTTATAGAAGTGTATTATTGTGAGTAGTATGAAAACCCAAAGTATTATAATTTCTATGAATGCATAAAGGGGTGATTGCATTCCAAAGAATATTATTGACCACGCCACATTTAGTATTAGTTGTATTATAAATAGTGTTATTGCTGTTTTAGCTTGTTTTGTTTCTAATCCTTTGCTCCATACAAGGTAGAATGATATACCCATGAGTACGTAAAGTGTTGTCCATACTGGCCCGAATATCCAGTTTGGAGGGTTGAAGCTGGGTTTTTTTATGCTGGCATACCATGTTGGTATGTATTTTGAGGTTGATAACCCTCCTATAAGGCCCGCTAGGCTTATTAGTATTATTGAGAATGCTAGTTTGAGTGGGTCTATTTTCATCTTAAATATGGCTTTGCTTTCCTTTTATGTGTATGTGCTCGCCGTCTTGTTTGAGTTCTATAGTTTTTAGGTTGTTTATTACTATATCGTTACCAGGTAAAAGGTAGTTAACATCCAATCCTTCAATGATCACTTTGTGTACTCTTTCAAATTCCACAATTTTTTTTGGCACTAGGTTTTTTTGGTGTGGGTTGTTAACATCAAAAAATGCAAAAAAACACGGTTTGAAGTCCTCTGTCCCTCCTTTCTTCCTTCCTATGATGAGGCTTTTTGTTTTGTAAGTTTTTGACTTTTGCATTTTATTCTGCCTTTGCTTCTTCTACCTTTTCTTCCTTCTTAACTCCGAAGATTTCTTCGAGGCTTTTTGGACCGTATTCTTTTACTTTTAAGTTCACTTGCACTGTGCTTAATGTGATTGCATTTCCTCTTACTGTTTTTCGTGTCCTTATCCCTATCCTGGTTCTTTTGCCGGGTCCTTTTATTAGAAGTGCTCTTTTCTTTGCTATTCCTTCAAGGTCTTTCCTAAGTGGAAAGCCGGAGTTGTCGCTTCCACCTGTTATCTCAAGCTTGTACCCTTTAAGCCCTAGACCGTCTCCCTCTACAACATCTCCTATTTTTTTGTTTTTGAACGCTGTTGTGTCTACAGCCTTGCTATAACTTTTTCCTGTTTTAGGGTCGTTTATTGTTAGTTTGAATTCTGCCATTATACCCCCCACACTGGGTTTTCCTGCCTCTTAATTTCGGCTATTTCCTTGAGTATAGCGATTTCATCATTATTTAAAAACCTTTTTAATCTCTTGTACTTGACAAATTCCTCTTCAGTTATGTCCGAATAGAGTATGTCAAGCTCGTTTATTTGCCTACCGACGGTTAAATGTGGGATGGCTATTGCAACCTGTTCTCCTTTCTTTGCCTCTTGTATGTTCTCTCCTTCTTTCTGCATGCTTTTTATTTCACTTGCCTTGTTGCCATTAGCCTTAATCATAGGACTTCCTACTCTTAATGTTCCGCCGAGAACTTCCACCCCAACGACTGCTGGGTTGCTTTGTCTGAATATGCAGTTCATTAAAATCTGTGCCTTGAAAGGCCTTGTCATTCCAGCAAGCTCTTTTTCTTCTAACTTTCTTTTTTCTTCTTCCTGCCACTTCTTTATTTCGTCTATTATCCTGTATATTACGTCTGCCGTTATTATTTTGACTTCCTTGCTTTGTTCTATGGTTTTTACGTTAAATCCTACTATTACTTTGTTTACTGGCTCCAGCTCTGCGCTTCCTTCTACTACGTCCTTTTTTGATATATCCCCAATAGATGCTCTTTTTATCTTGATACCGTTGTCTTTTAGCAAGTTTATTAACGCTTCCAAAGAACCTAATGAGTCTGCTTTTACTACAACCCCCTCGTTGTCTACGTCTAGCATTACTTCTTCCACTTCTTCTTGTACTTCTTGTTTTATCTTTTCTAAGTCTTTGTTTGCTACCCTCAATGGCATGCCGGGCAATGTGTCTTTTAAGTCTGGTGCTGATATTTTTACTCCTATTGCTGCGTGAACCTCTTGTACTGTTTTTACCTTTTTGTTGTCCTTGTCTGGTTGGAATAGTGCTTTTACTTTCGTTACTATGGGTTTGTCAAGCCCTCCTATCACAATTTGGTCATTCTTCTTTATTGTTCCGTCGTAAATTATTACGTCGAGGGTTTGTCCTATACCTTTTGTTTCCTTAACTTCTAAGATAGTTCCTTTTCCAGGTCCGCTTAAGTCGTACTTAAGTCCTTTTTCTAGGTACCTTTGCGCTAATCCTGTTATCACCATTATTAGTTCTGCAAGTCCTTCCCCCATCTTCCCTGATACTGGTACTATTGCTATCTGTTTTGTGTAGTCTTCTACTCTGTCAAATCTTTCAGAGCTGAATCCCAATTCATGTAATTTTCCTACAAGCTCGTATAGTTTTATGTCGAGCTTTTCTTGTACTTCTTTTGCCTGACTGGTTATGCTTTTGATTAGGAATCCTTTTTTTACATCCCACCCCGGTATTAGGTCTATTTTGTTGGCTGCTACGATGAAGGGTGTTTTGTATTGCTTTAGTATGTCTATGCATTCCAGAGTTTGTGGCTTTACTCCTTCGTTTATGTCTATTACTAGTACTGCTATATCTGCTAAGTTACCTCCTCTTTTTCTGAGGTTTGTGAATGCTGCATGGCCAGGTGAATCTATGAACAAAAGTCCTGGTATTGTTATTTTTATTTTTAAGTTGTTTAGCAATTCGCCACAAATCTTTTTTATTGTCTCTATAGTCAGGTTGGTTGAGGATATCGCTTGTGTTATGCCGCCAGCTTCTCCTTTCGCAACAGCAGTCCCTCTAATAGAATCGAGTATAGTTGTTTTTCCATGGTCCACGTGTCCCATCATGATGCATATGGGTGACCTTATTTTTGTCATAATTCCCCCCAACCATGTGTATAGAAAAAAACTACAGGAATAGTCTTTTTAAATATTTGTATTTAAATAAAAAAGAAAAAAAATTTTACCAGTTGACGTTTTCAAGGTCCTGTTCCAACCCTTCTAGGTCTGAAGTGTTTATCTCTTCACTTACTGTTTCTATGTTTTCTATGTCCTTGTCTAGTTCTGTGCTTTCTGGTGTAGTTGGTGTTGTTGTAGGCTTGGTAGCTTCTTTTGTGCACCCGCTCAATGTCAATACCATCAGAGCAAGTAGGATTATCGCTATTGCTTTTTTCATTTTTATCAAACTTTTCACTCCTTTTTATTTAAGCCTTTGTAATTACTCTCAAGTTTAATCTGTTTCTGTCTCATTGTGTTCTTCCTCTTGCTCTTCATCCTCTTCATCTTCTTCTTCCTCATTCATCTCTTCTTGTCCGTTGTTTTCCTTTATCGCTCTTATTATCTCTCTAAGCTTTTCATTTGCTTCTTGCAAAGCCTTTTTCGCTTCTTTCATAAGGTCTTGTGCTTCTCTAAGTGTGTCTGTGTCCTCTGTATCTCTAAATTCTTTGAACTTGTCCACAGCAGCCTCGTACTTTTCTCCTGCTAGGTCTATTTTCGCATTGAATTCGTCAATTAATGGGTGTATTTTAGTGACATCCTTGCCTCTTGCTTCCATCCTGGCCAGTATCCTGTCCAGTTTTTCTTTCAGATGTTCTGACTTTACTATTATTCCGCCTATCCTAGCATTTATTAGCACGTTCGCATGGAATGTTGTTAGTTGCTTTATATTTCTCCAAGCTGCGTTTATCTTTTGTGCTGCTTCCCTAATCTCTTCTTTTGTTGTCGCATTTTCTGCTTGTTCCTTCGCTGCTTCTATCTCTGCTATCTTTGCATCTATTTTGTTTATCATTTCTTGGGCTTCTTCTTCAGTCAAGTCCTCGTTTTCCTGAATCTTTTCCTTGACCTTGTTCAGGTGTTCTATTATTGCGTCGGCTGAATTTCCAAGAAAATTCTTTGCATGCTCTATTAACTCTTCATCTGTTACGTTGCAGTCTCCTGCCTTGCACTGCTTCCTGATCTCTTGTCTCTCTCTGAACCTCAGTTTTGCCTGCTCAAGGTTGATTTTGGCAAGTTGGAATCTTTCTCTTGCTCTTATGAAGTTCATCCTTGCATTCTCGATTTGAATCCTGTTCAGAACTCTTGCTTTAAAACCTAAGCTTTGGTTGTATTTTGCCCATCCTGTTTGTTGTTGTAGCTGCTCCATCCTTTCTATCCTTTCCTCTTCAATCTCTTGTAGTCTTTCTTGCAGTCTTTCAGTGTTTCTTTCTTGTTCTTTTGCTAGGCTTAAAGGCAGCATACTAAACAGGAATATTGTCAGTATTGCCAAGCTGATCACTTTTCTCATTTTGTCCTCCTTACACTCTTTTTCAAAGTATATTTTCAAATTATAATTAGGAGTTGAAATAGAAATTTTGTTTATAAGCATACTTTCTAAAGAAAAAAAATAATAGTTCATATCGCTTTATGACACTTTACAGAGGGTTTTTCTGCCTCCTTTCTGTGTATAGAAAATTTTTTATACTTCTTTTGCTGAAATTATGTCATGAAAAGAGGTTTTGTTTTGCTTTTCTTTACTGTACTGCTTTTGGCTTGTTTTGTTTCAGCTACAGCTATCCACGGCACTGTTTATGATACTAATCTGAACCCTGTGAAGGATTGTGTGGTTGAGGTTGACTCGGAGCCTAAGCAGAGGCTTATAGCCAAGGACGGCTCTTATTCTTTTAATTTGAATGTTGGCTCTTATGAATTAGTAGCCAAGTGTGAGGGTATGGTCGCTAAGGAGAGCGTATCTATTAAGGATGATGCTGGGGACTATGTTCTAGATCTTTTTCTTTTCCCTAGTTTTGAGGAAGAGGAGGAATTAATTGATGACACAAATCTTGAGGTTGGCAATTCCTTTTTTGATGAGCCAACTTATTCTGCTGCTTTTATCATAGTTGTTGTGGCTGTTCTTGCCCTTGCATTTTTCCTTTTCTTGAAGTTCAAGAAGAAATCCAAGGTAGAAGCCAAAGAGGTAAAGAAGGAGCATAACGAGCTTGATTCGGTTGTTAATTTCATAAAGGAGGAGGGTGGTCGCGTAACTCAGAAGGATATTAGGAAGAGGTTTCCTCTTTCTGAAGCCAAGATAAGCCTTATGATTGCTGAGCTTGAGCATAACGGCATTGTTGAAAAAATTAAGAAAGGCAGAGGTAATATTATTGTTCTGAAAAAATGAAGTTTGTTGATTTTATAAAACCGAATTGGAAAAAAGTAATTATTTTTTAGTTCTTATTGAGAAGAGGACTTTCACGACTAAGGGCGATTACAACACAATGTCTCTGCCAGGACAAATCAACTTGTCAGAAAATAAAATAAGGGCTAAGGTTCTGTTCAGAATCCCTTACTTGGGTTACCTTGATATTTTCCATGTTGGTTGGTTGTTTAGGCTTGTTTTGGTTTACCTGATTGCTTGTTTCTTGTTTTTGCTTTTTAAAAAATAAAAAAAGAATCCTAATCCTCAAGGACTCTTTCAAAATAGCTTATTGGTTTTATGTCTGTGATTATGGTTTGATGCAGCACCCATTCACCATCCTCACTCTTCTTTATTACAGTCTCAATTATCGGTTGCCTCTTGAGCTGTTCTATCTTTTTTGATGTCAAAACCATTGTTTCACCCCCTAATTTTTTTATAAACCTTCTCTTTAATAACTCTTTACCAAGAATTTTCGTAATTTTTTCAGCAGGGTTGAGGGTTTATTTCTGTTTTTTTAGTCAGTATTTCAGCCAGTATACCTTCAATGCTTGTTTTCTTCAGCGATTCATAAGTTTCTTTGTTCATCACTCTGAAATTTATTTGGGATAGGTAATTGTCTATTATCCCTATACCATCCTCCCAGAGTTCTATGTTGTCATCTTGGGAGCATAAATGTTCGAGAGCATTCAAAGCCTCTTCCAATTTCATGTAAACCTCATCTTCCACGACATGCGGCGAATCCTTTAGGTGTTGTATCCTATTTTGTACATCTGTCATGTTCCTCAGCGGTGTGGTATGTGCATATATCTGTCTTGCAGTGTTCAGCACTGTTTTATCCTCATCATAAAAGTGTTTTATTATGTAAGAAAAAATCTTCATGGTGTTGTCATTTGGCCTTACCTTATAGTTCCTTCTCATAGCGAAACTCTCTAGGGACTTATTATTATACTTTTTGATTTGATTAGACTTAGTTTTTGTAAAATAAAAAAAATTATTGCCAATGCTTTTGCAAGCACTGGCAAAGATTAAAGGGAGGGCAATTTTACTTAGGGGGTTTTGCCCTTTTTACTATGAATCACCTCTTTTTTACCTCAGTAAGTCAATGCCTAGTTCCTGGCTTACTTGTACAGCTCTTGGGCTCGGTTTGCTGTGGTCTACTTTCCCCAGGATGTATGGTGAGTTTACTCCCGTAACGATTGTCATAACCCTTAGCTTTCCATTCATGTCGTCTCCAACTCTTGCTCCCCATATGACGTTTGCGTCTGGATCAAGTGATTGTGTCACAAGCTCTCCTACTCTGTTTACTTCGTCCAATGTCAAATCGTGTCCACCTGCTACGTGGATTAAGGCGCCTGTTGCTCCTTCATAGCTCACGTCTAGTAGGGGGTTGCTCAATGCTCTCTTTACTGCTTCATCTACCCTGTGTTCTGAGTCGGATTCTCCTATCCCTATTACTGATACGTCTCCATTTGCCATGATCGCTTTTACGTCTGCATAGTCTAAGTTGACTAGTGATGGCACAGCTATTATTTCCACGATTCCCTTGATCATAGTTGAGATTAGTTCATTTGCTACTGCAAATGCCTGTTGTACTGGCAGGTTTCCTGCTATGTTTACCAGTCTGTTGTTATCTATAACTATTACAGTATCGCATACATCTCTTAGTTGTGCTAACCCAAATTCAGCCTTGTCTATTCTTGCTCTTTCTATGTCAAATGGCATGGTTACAGTTCCTATAACTATGGCACCCATGTCTCTTGCTATTTGCGCTACTACCGGTGCTCCCCCTGTTCCCGTACCTCCACCCATTCCTGCTGTGATGAAGACCATGTCAGCACCGTGCAAGAACTCTCTTAGCTCGTGCATGCTTTCTTTTGCTGCCTCTCTTCCCTTTTCAGGGAAGCCTCCACAACCAAGACCTCTTGTCAACTCCTTTCCCAGTAATATTTTTCTGTCTGCTTCCATTAGGTCTAGGTGTTGTTTGTCTGTGTTTAAGGCACAAATCTCAGCTCCTCTGATGCCTTTTTTGTAGAGCCATGTTGTTGCGTTTGTTCCTCCGCCACCTACTCCGATGACTTTTATGTTTGCATGCCCTATGAGCATGTCTACTGGTTTCATACTTGCTTGTTGTTCCAGTGCCGATTTTACCAGAAAGTCCATTTTTCTCTGCCCCCTTTTGGTTTTGTTTTTTTCATTGTATATATTAGAGTATAATAATGTTTATTAACCAATTTTGTTATACTCTCTTTTAAGAAGTAGTTTAAGACCGCCAAGTCTTATGCTATTCAACGCCAAAAATCTAACTACCTGTTAGATCAAATACAGATTTCATCAAACGCCAAATTGGTTTTACCGCCAAATAAAACCAACAAATTGATGAAATTTAACTTCTTTTTTATTAACCTTTAAATAAGTCAGAATTTTATATTTAAGCATTGTTAAACTAAAAAATATATATTCCATCATATAAATTATTATTTAATCCCTTCTCTTCTAACCTACAATTATGAGGAAGTTTAATGCTAAAGAGGGTGATGCCGTCGAGATTCAAACGGATTCTGAAAAAGTTTCAGGAATTTTAATGCCTTCAAAAAATCCTTCTACGATAATTTTAAAACAGGGGAGTGGTTACAATACATCGTTCAATGTAGCTCAAATTAAGTCCTTTAAAGTGATTAAGAAGCAGGAAAAAAGGGTAGAGAAGAAAAAGCAACCGTTAAAATTTAAAAAAGACCTTCCTACCATTTCAATACTTCACACGGGTGGCACAATTGCTTCTGCTGTTGATTACAAGACAGGTGCTGTTGTTGCAAAGTTTTCTCCTGAAGACCTTATTGCCATGTTTCCTGAGCTTGGAAAAATTGCAAATATCAAGTCAAGGCTTATAAGGAATATGATGTCTGATGACATGCGCTTCGCTCATTATAACTTAATGGCAAAAGAAATTGAAAAGGAGATTAAGTCTGGTGTTGATGGTGTCATAATAACCCATGGCACGGATACCTTGCATTATTCTTCTGCTGCTCTTGATTTTATTTTTGAGGAGTTACCAATCCCCGTTGTTTTAGTAGGCGCCCAAAGATCGTCAGACAGAGGGAGTTCTGATGCTTTTGTTAACATAATAACTGCTGCTTATTTCATAACTAAAACCGATTTTGCTGGCATCGCAATTTGTATGCACGAATCTATTAGTGACACAACTTGTCTTATCCTTCCAGCTACAAAAACTAGGAAGATGCATACTTCTAGGCGTGATGCTTTTAGGCCTATTAATACAAAGCCTTGGGCTCGCGTGAATTATGATAATGGCAACGTTGAATTTTTGAATAAGGATTACAAGAAAAGGGAAAAGAAAAAGCCTGTGTTGAAATTGTTCAAGCCAAACTTAAAGGTGGGAATTTTAAAGATTCATCCTAACATGTATGCCTCAGAAGTCGAAAACTATAAAGGGTTTGATGGTTTGGTTTTAGAAGGCACAGGCCTTGGCCATGCTCCAATCTCAGTTATCGACGAATTTACCAAGGAACACAAGAAGATTTTTGCTGCAATAAAGAATTTGAGCTTTAAGGGAACTGTTGTTGTTATGTCACCTCAAACTATTTATGGTCAGCTGCAGATGAATGTTTACTCGCCAGGTAGGGAAATTCAAGAAGCTGGTGTAATTGGCAATTATTGTGACATGACTCCTGAAACTGCTTTCATAAAGCTTGCCTGGTTGTTAAGCAATTATCCCAAGCATAAAGTTAAGGAGTTGTTTGTTCAAGACCTTCGTGGAGAGATTAGCAAAAAAATATCTGCTGATGAGTTTTTGATCTAAAATGGATTACGAAAAAATTGGTTTGAAAATCGGACTTGAGATCCATCAAAGGTTAGAATCTCACAAACTTTTTTGTAATTGCCCTTCTGTCATGCGTGACGACAAGCCTGACATCATTGTGATTAGAAGGTTAAGGGCTGTTGCAGGAGAGGCGGGAGATGTAGACGTTGCCGCAAAGTTTGAGATGGAAAAAGGTTTGCAGTATGTTTATGAGGGTTACTCGGATACAACTTGTAACGTTGAGTTTGATGAGCAGCCGCCAGGTCCTTTAAACCTCGATGCTTTGGAGATTGCTTTGCAGATTGCTCTTCTTCTTAACGCTAAGCCTGTGAATGAAGTCCATGTCATGAGGAAAACCGTCGTTGATGGTTCAAACACGTCTGGCTTCCAAAGGACAGCCTTGATTGCCAAGGATGGTTACGTTGAAACTTCTAAGGGTAAGGTTGGTATTGGCTATGTTTATCTTGAGGAGGAAGCAGCTAAGAATGTTAAGGAGGAGGAAAATTCTCGTGTCTGGCGTCTTGACCGGCTTGGCATACCTCTTGTTGAAATCCAGACAAAACCAGATATTAAAACTCCTGAGCATGCTAAGGAGGTTGCTGAATTACTTGGTATGATTCTTCGCTCTACGGGTCGTGTTAAGCATGGCCTTGGTTCGATAAGGCAGGACATCAACCTTTCAATTAATGGTGGTGCTCGTGTTGAGATTAAGGGTTTTCAGGATTTGAGGAGCATTCCAAAAGTCGTTGAGTATGAGGTGAAGCGTCAGCTTGAGTTGATTGAAGCTGGTAAGAAAGTTCAGAGTGATGTTAGGAAGGCTAACCCTGACAATACAACGTCTTTCATGAGGCCTATGCCAGGCTCAGCTCGCATGTATCCTGAGACAGATGTCCTTCCAGTCATAATTAGTGATGATCTGCTCTCGAAGATAACACTTCCTGAGTTATTGAGTGAGCGCGCTATGAGGCTTGAGAACAAGTACAAGATTAGTGCTGACTTGGCTAGGGAGATAGTAAAGTCTAAGATTGAATTTGAGGTTATGGTTGGGAAACTACCTAACGTGGAGCCTTCTTTCATAGCGCACACCTTGGTAGAAACTCCTAAGGAGATTAAGCGCAGGTTTAAGCTTGATGGTGATAAGATTCGTTCAGAGGATATGTTACATGTTTTGACTTACTTAAATGATGGCCTTGTAACTAAGGATGCGGTTATAGAGTTGTTGTGTGATGTTGCTTCTGGTAAGAAAATTGATGTTTCTAAGTACAAATCCGTCTCGACAGAACAACTTGAGAAGGACATCAAGAAGATTATTGATGATAACAAGGGTGCCCCTTTCAACGCCTTGATGGGTGAAGTCATGAAGAAGTATCGTGGTAAGGTTGATGGTAAGTTAGTTGCTGAGTTGATAAAAAAGTTATTGTAGTTTTTCTAGTGTTGTGCTGTAAATCTGGTAAACAAAAAGGAATGAGAACCTTGGCAAGTCCCAGGGTTTTGTTACAATTTTTATCTTATTTTTTCTTATTGCTTCAAGTATGCTGTCAACTTTCTTTTCTGCATCAACAAAACTGTAATTCCTCCCAAAGGCGAACAGGAAATGCGCATCAGATGTTGCTATCATTGGTTTTTTGTATTTTTTTGCTATTTCCACTGCCTTCTTGTTTGGGTTTATGTGTTTTAGATAGAAATGTGAGTACTCTATGGCATCAAAGATTTTTATGTTCTGCTCGAGCTTGTTTTTGAGGCATGAGCCACCAATAAAATAAGGGTGAGGTGCTATTACTATTACGTTTTCTTTTTTGAGTTTTTCCAAATCTTGTATGTTTTTATACTTATTATAATCTCCTTTGAAATTTATTAGCAATATGTCCTTTCCCTCAACGTATATTTCAACTCCCGGAAGCAGTATTACTCCTTTCTTTTTTGCATAGTCCTTGTATTGTTGGTACGTGGCTAACGGATTTTTGATGTATTTTGTTCCAGAAATTGTTTTGTAAGCTGAGTGTTCTGTTATTGAGATTACGTCGAATTTTAGTTTTGCAGCCTTGTTTATGAGATCTTTTGGGTTTATCGTGCTGTCATATCTTTTCACCACATTATTTGTGTGGGTGTGTAGGTCTATTTTAAGCATTTTAGTAGAAAAAAGATGTTTGTTTAAAAAAGTTGTTGTTTTAGTTAAGTTTTTTATTTTGTTGATTGTTACCAGTATGGCGCCTTTTGGTTTTTCATTCTTACTACTTTTACAAACGCTACTCCAATAACATAGGGTTTTTTATCATCTACAGTGGCTAAGGACATTGCGTTATTTTCAATTAAGTTTTTCAATTTTTGATCTATGATCATTTACCCCATTCCTCTAATGCCACCCTCAATTCTAGGTTTGTTTTTGCGTATTCTTGTAGCGTTTTTCCCTTCATAACTGCTTCCACAGCCTGTCTTACCGCCTTTGCTCCTGCGACGGTACCCATCTTATGTCCGTGGATACCACCACCGAATTGCATTATTATGTTCATCCCCATTCTTTGGATAAGCTTTTTTACAGATCCTGGGTGTAGACCACCTGATGCTACGGCGAACACTGGTTTTATATGGTACCAATCCTGTTCAAGCAGGTGTCCTTCCTTGTCTGGTGCTATCACCTTATTCTCTATCTCATCTTCTATTTCTTGTACTTCTTTAATGCCCCCTTCCATCTTTCCAACGTGTGCAGTTCCGACATGTATCTGGTCCACCCCTACTAATCTTGCTACTTTTGCTATAGTTGTCATACTTATTCCGTGTTTTTTTCTTGTCATTGTAGCGTGTCCTGCCCTGTGTGCGTGTATAACCATTCCCAAATTCTCATCCCTTATTGTTTGTAATGCTGCCCATCCCATAGTGATTATGTCTACCATTATGTATTCCCCGCCTGCTTTTTTGACGTATTTTGCTCTTTTGATCATTTCTTTTGTTTCTGCTGTGATGTTCGGCATGTATACTTTTCTCTCACCAGTTTCTCTTTCGACGTGGTCTCTCTGTTTTAACGTCAGGTCTACTCTTCTCGTGAACTTGTTGAATCTCATGTTTGATAGGTTCTCATCATCCTTAACAATGTCGCAACCACCAAACCAGGCATCGTGTGCAACTTTTGCATGTCCTTTCTCATCCAACCCTACCTTTGGTTTTATTATAGTTCCAACCAGAGGTCTGTAAGGAACCTTGAGTATTTTTCTAATCCCCTTGATTCCAAAAACAGGTCCTTTAAAACTTCTTACCAATTTTTCTGTGAAGTGCACATCTTCAAGCTTCAGGTTTCTTATTGCACTCATACCGAATATGTTACCTGCTATCGAACTCATTATCTGTGGCATGTTGCCTGGTTCGAACAATTCTTCTGGGTAAGCAATTTTTATGGTTTTTTCTTTTTTGTCTATCTCGTATATATGTGGTCCAAGTCTTCTCTGAATTTTTCGTGTTGTTGTGGTGATGTCTGTCCATGTCCCTATGCTTGATTCCCCTGCTATGTAGTTTGCCGCCTTTTCCATGCTTATGTTGTTTGGTTCTAGTAAGAATTCGCAAACCACATCATTTTTCCCTGGTTTATAGCTTAAGTCTATGTAGCCTTTACCCATTTTTTATCACTCTTGGAATGTCATTGACGCTTTTTAAAATGTAATCCGGTTTATATTTCTGTAATTCTTTTCTTGTGTAGTTTCCAGTCAGCACCGCTATCGTTTTCACTTTTGCTTTTTTTCCTGCTATCATATCATAGATGGAATCCCCAACCATGTATGCTGCCTTTACATGTCCAAGTTTTTCTGCCTTTAATATCTCATCAGGCCAAGGTTTTCCATGTTCAACATCGTCATTTCCTATCAAAATTTTGAATAGTTTTTTGTCGAGTTTTGCTGCATTTAATATTTCCACAATTTCTCTGTGTCTGCAGTTTGATATTATTCCTAGTTTGTAGTCTTTTTTTAGTTTTTTTAAAGTTTGCCTTATTCCTTTGAATGGTTTTGCGTATTTCTTTGTTTCTGTGTAGACATAATAGTCATGGTCCATCAGGACTTTGAATGCTTGTTTATAAGTTAGTTTTGGGAACAACTCTTTCACGATTAAAATTCCCAGTTTTCCGAATTGTCTTTTTAGCTTAGTCGCTTTTACAGGTTTTAGGTTATTTTTTTTGAATGCTTTATTAAAAGCTAGAATATGAAGCTTGTCAGCATCAATCAAAGTGTTATCCATGTCAAAGCATATCAGCTTTTTAGAACCTTTTTTCATACCCTTTTTTCACCAATTAAGATTTTATAATATGATTAGATATTTGAAGAGCGCCCATCTCATTTTCTGATTAGGCGCCCTCCAATCACCTCTCTCCTTGAATCCAAGGATAAGCCTTTTTGACTTCTTCTATGAAAGTTGCTGGTGAATAAGAGCCAAGCTCCGATATTATTCCGGTTGCGAGTTCAGGCTCCACCATCTCAAATGCTATGTTGCTTATTTCGATGCCTTTTGGAGGTCTGTTCCATACTTCTTTTGCTTCTCTTTTTTCTATTGCCTCTTCAAAGCCGAAAACTGTCATTGGGTCATATTTCCACGAGTCTGTGCAGAAATATACAGGTATGTCGTATTTCTCAGCTATGTCCGCAAACATTTCTGTTCCCATCTTGTTGATTATCTTTCCTTCAGCAGTTATTGCATCAGCGCCAAAAAACACTAAGTTTGATTTTTTTATTGCATACCTTCCTGCTGCATCTGTGAAAAGCCTCACAGGAATTCTTGCTTTTGCCATGTCTATCGCTGTTTTCCTTCCCTGGTACATTGGCCTTGTTTCTGTGCAGTAAACCTTGAATTTTCTTGTTTTTGCTGCTTCTTTCAGTATGCCCACTACAGTTTCGCTGTGGCAGTGTGTAAAGATGATATCATTATTTCTTATCTTCCTGCTTCCTATAGTTGCTATCATCTTTTGTGCGTCATCAAAGTGTTTTAGTGCTAGGTCAGCATTCTTTTTTATGTCTCTTAATACAAAATTTATCGCATTCCTTAAGCAGGGTTCAGTTGGCCTTGCTGCTATTATCTTGCTTATAGAACTATTGTCGTGCCTTAATTTGAGAGCTTTGATGCCTGCACGCGCTACGTTTTCTGCCCCCTGAATTTTTAAGGATTTTATGTCTTTCAGTATTTGATTAAAATCCATGCTAGTTTGTTTTTCTTATTTGTATTTAAACTTTTCTCAAGCAAAAAATTTTTAAGGACTCGTTTTCTCAACCTTGGTTATGAAGGCTTTTAGGTCCATAGTTGTTTCTGTCCTGCTGATAGCTGCTGCTCAGTTGCTTATGAAAAAAGGGGTTTCAGGTCTGACTATAAGCCTAGCTAACATATCTTCATTGTTTCTTAATCCCTACCTCATTCTTGGTCTTGCTTCTTTGTTTGTAGGAACGGTTATTTATCTAAGTGCTTTGTCTAAGGCAGATCTTAGCTATGCTTATCCTATCCTTAGTCTGGGTTACATTTTTGTTGCTTTGGCATCGATGTTTTTTCTTGATGAAAACCTAAGCCTTATTCGTTGGTCAGGCATATTCACTATTTGTGTTGGAGTTTTTTTGATGTCCAGGAGTTGAAAATGAAAGCGTACGTAATTGCAATGTTTTTTTCTCTTCTCCTTTCTGTATTAGGCCAGCTGTTGTTGAAGAGGGGTATGAATGTTATAGGAAAAGTCAGCTTGCTTAACAGGAAAGTTTTAAGTACTGTTTTTAGGATGTTAACAAACACGTACATTATTGTTGGGGGCATTGTTTTTGTTGCAAGCCTTGCTTTGTGGCTTGTGGTTCTTTCAAAGCTTGACGTTAGTTATGCTTACCCCATAGTCAGTATAAACTACGTTGCCATTGCCTTGGCTTCCAAGTTGTTCTTTAAAGAAACTGTTTCAAAGCTTCGATGGGTTAGCATTTTCATAATCTGCTTTGGTGTTGTTTTAGTATCTCTTAGTTAGGGCAAAAGTTTTTAAACGACTGTTGGCTATTCTGTTTGTATGGTTTTGGAATCATTGATAGGTCCAAGATTAGCTGAAAAAAAGCCGTGGCAGC
>JAWABC010000012.1:0-16296 GCA_038884815.1 Candidatus Nanoarchaeia archaeon
TGAAAATCTGGGTAGTAATTTTAGGTTGAAGCTTAAGCTCTATCCCCATCATGTTCTTCGTGAGAATAAGATGTTGACGGGTGCTGGTGCTGACCGTATGCAGAGTGGTATGCAGCATGCTTTTGGCAGGCCTGTTGGTCTTGCTGCCCGTGTCAAGAAAGGCCAGGTTGTTTTTTCTGCTGAGGTCGATTCTGATGGTGTTGACGTTGCAAGAAATGCTCTCGCAATGGCCAAGCCCAGGCTGCCTGGCAAGTTTACTATACAGGTAATTTCAAAGTAGTCCTATTCTCCTCATCAGCTTTCTCATAAACCCATCGTTTCTGTCCGGCATCTCAGAATATTCCTGTCCTATAAGGTTGGCTGCAAGTTTTTTATAAGCAACAGCAGCTCCGGACTTTGGGTGTGTGTAAACAACAGCATCTCTTCTTACTAATGCCTCTCTTACTGATTTGTCTTCTGGTATTATCCCTAGGATTGGTTTTTCAAGCATCGTTTCTATGTTTTTTATTGCTACGTCCATGTTGTTTGGTTTTGTTCTTGTCAGTACAACACCGAGAACTTTTTTTCCTAGCTCTTCGCTGAGCTTTATTGTTTTTAGCGCATCTGTTATTGCCGGCATTTCAGGGTTGGTCACTATTATTAGTTGGTCTGATGCGTTGATGGTTGCCAACGCCTCTCTTCCAAGACCTGCTGCTCCGTCTATTATTACTATGTCGCTGCTTCCGTTAAGGTTTTTTATTGCTTTTATGAGCATATCTGGGTTTGTATTTTTTATGTCATCCAATGATATGCTTGCAGGTATTATCTTTGTTCCTGCTGGGTGTGCATACAGAGCTTCTTTTATTTTGTGTTTTCCTTGAAGAACGTGATGGAGGTTTATTGGAACGACTGGAACCCCTAAATGTACACCTATGTTGGGTGTGCTCAAATTTCCGTCAACGATCGTTACGTCCCTGTCGAAATAGTTTAGTGCAGAACCTAGGTTTATGGCTGTTGTTGTTTTGCCAACACCCCCTTTTCCGCTCACAATCCCTATGTACTGGGTCATTATGCACCTCTTATTTTTTTGTATTTATAACCTTTTTCATTTTTTTGAATATAGTTCTACAAACTCTTTTGTTTTGTGCAAAAATTCTTTTAATCTTTCTATGTTCACAACTTCTCCTTCCGCTATCAAAGCAACGTTTTTCCTGAATTCTTCCTTGACATCGTATCTTGATTTGTCTATCCTTCTAAGTAAGTAATAGAACTCTATTAGCTCGTTTACTTTTTTGTCTTTGGGGTATATTTTTTTTAACAAATCTACTCTCATCAACGGTATCGTTGGTATGTTTTTTGTTTTCTTCGCTTCCAGCATGTCTTCAACAGTGTAGTCCAAAGCGCTTATAAGTCTCTTTATCGCATTCCTTATTACGTCTGCCGTCCTTGTATACTTCAAAGTAACGTAAAACAGGTGTTCTGCCCTTAGCAGTTGCCCTTTTGCATTATCAGAATCTTCTCGCATTTTGTCTTAGTATTGTGTTTATTTTTTGCATGTATTTTTTTGTTTTGTTTATGTAGTCTTTTGTTTTTTCTATGTCCACTGTTTTTGTCCTGAAGTCGGTTCCGCAAACGACTAAGCGGTCGTTTTTTATGAATTCCATCATTCCTTTTCTTCTTGTTTCCATGATTCCATTTATTTCTGATATCATTGCTATGTGCTCACGCTCGATATTGAAGCGTGGTGCAGTGTTCATCTTGAAAAGTTCTAGCTTAGATTGAAAGTCTGGTGGCACGTTCATTATTCTTTTGAACTGCCTTTCATACTCTATCATTGCTTCAACGCTTAGTGTCAGTGTGTTGTGTATGTTCTCTAGTATGGCTACCACCAGTCTTGTGTCCTTTAACATAGGATATGTGACTTACGCTAAGTGATCTGCTGTCTTGATTGACCTGTTTGCTCTTTCCAGCAGAGCGTACACCCTCTCCATATTCCTTTGAAGGGTGTCTTATTTAATAAGTTTTATTGTGTTAGTTCCAATATTGCCGCTGCTATATCCCCGTCATTGTTTTCTAATGCCTTTATCGCCTCTTTTTCTGTGCAGTCAGCTTTTTCCATGACTGTTTTTACATCTTCCTCTGTGTATTTTTTGACTTCTATTTCGTGTATGTCGCCAGATACTTGGAAGCTGTCTTTTCCCATCATGTTTATTTTAACCACTTCCGGATTCCTGACAACGTACTCGATGTCTTTTGTTTTGATTATGACTTCTGTTGCATCGACTGCTTCCTGTTTTATCCCCATTTTTTTCATTGCCTTTTCTAAGTCTTTCGGATTTATTCCAGGAAACATACTCTCTAACCTAGAACCCTAAAATTGTGTAGGTACAACTCGAGTAGTATTACGACTATTATTGCTATTACCACGATTATCGGTTTTATCTCTATTTTGCTTTTGTAATCATCAAAGTATCTTACTAAACCACCACCAGAGGTGGGCATTTGTATTCGTTCTGCCATGCAAAATTATACGTCGTCGGGGTTTAAAAAGGTTTTGGTAAAAATATTAAAGAAAATTTAAGAAAAAAGAAAGAAAAAATTAAATTAGGGCATATTCAAACAGATATTCTGATTGATGCCAACCTATCATTTTTGTACAATCTGTGTCAGCACTCAACACCAACCATGTTTTTGGATAAGTTCCTTCTTGCCAAGCTCCCTGAATATGTATGTCACCATATTCATCAACTATCCCTGTACCTAAACATAGAATCTGTTGTGGCCAAGGGTCTGCTACCCTAACTAGTGTGTATTCCACACCAGTTCCTAACCCATGTCCATTGAACACAAAGTTATCAGCACTGAATGTCATCTTACCCCACGCACCGCCGATAACAGGTTCCCATAAGATAGGGTCTTTTTCATACAAGTACAGTTGGGATGCTTGCCCAGGGTGGGCTAGTCCATTAACTGCTGACGGTCCATTTGGCTTTACTGCAAACACCATCATTGATGCCAATACCAAAGCAATTCCTATCAAGAATACTTTTTTCATACCTCAACCCCCTTTCTTTTTGTTTATGGCTACTCTTCATTTAAAGAAATCTCTACAGTAGCAATAATATATAGTTTTATAATTATTTAAGAATTGTGGTAATAAAAAAGTAGGAAAGGATAAGCCATCTTTTGTCAGCCCCTCGTCACGTGTCGTGAGTCTTAGAAAGGCTGTTCTAACATTCGACTATGCGTTCGTTGCGAACTTGCACCAGTCGGGACTCGCCGTTTCACCGTATCCTTTCAGATTGCTCTGCTGGTTATCTCGGTTTTCTTGCGAAAACCTTCGCAGCCTTCATTGCTCGTGAAAGGCCGTGTCGTTTCTGAGCGGTTGCCTTGGGTTTCCCCAACTTAGTTTTTGTTAAGCGACCGTTTTGTGGTGGATGGACTTTCCTCACTTCTAGAGCGATAGTTAGACCCTTTCCTACCTAGAATTTATGCTTTCTTTTTGGCTTTAAAAACCTTTCTTTTATTCCTCAGGCTGTTCAACATAACCCTTTACCAAGAGTCTTCCTAGCATGCTTAGGTGTATTTCTGTCCTTCCGTTGTTTTCTTTTGTCTCAACGAGTCCTAAATCCTTTAATCCTTCGCTTTTTAGTGTGCCGTTAACGTGGTATGAGGTTAGTGGTAGTGACATCTTCGTTCTTCTGCTCAGTTCTTCAAGGGACAGGCAGCATCCTGGCTGGTTCAATACTTTTAGGATTTCCATCTTTTTGTCAGTCAGCAGTTTGTAGTAGGAGAATTTTAGTACAGGCAATAGCATTACCCCCTTCTGTCCTACTGAGAATGCTTTCAGGCCGTTGACAAAAGCAGCGGAGGTTGCAGCGCAGTTTGTTGTCCTGTCTCCTGTTGTTACGTTTACAAGTATTTCTGAGTCTGGTTCGTTTTTTCTTATTTTTGATACTGTTTCGAACATCTCTTCCCAGAGTGCTGATTCGCCTTCAGACTTTATTGTCCTTATCATGACTTGTATCTTGAATTTTTCTAGCTGTTTTTTTGCATCTTCAGCAATGTCGATTTTGTCTTCTGGCGTTACTAATATTATTCTTTCTGTGGGGAACTCTTTTATTCCTTGGAATAGTGCATTTATGTTTTCGCCTACCGGTGCTATGACCACCTTTCCCATCTTACCCCCTTGTTTATTTTGGGGCGTTGTTTATATAAAATTTGTGAAATTAAAAAGAGGGTTATCTTGCGAAAAGCTTGTTCACAACGTCAATGGTGAAAAGTATGGTAGCGTATGCTTGCTCTCTTGTTGGTTCAAAAACTTCTTGTTTTTTGTGCACCGTAAAAACACGGACGTTGTTGATTAGGTGTATCTGCTGTGTGACACCAGGGTCGAATCTTACATTTTTTTCTGTAAGCTTTGCCACCAGTGTTCCAAGTCCTATGCCCGGATTTTTTTCCAGTATATCAACTCCTGTAATTTCGTAGTATTTTCTGTGGAGTGCTGTCTCTAGTACCCTACCGCACATTATCACTGCGCTTCTGTAAAGTCCATTTTCGAAGCATTTCTTCATGTCTTCTATGTCTTTGTTTACTTCGTTTCTTATCTCTTGAGGGACGTAAGGCATCCTTATGTTCAGAGTTTCCTTTTTTTGGATGCTTATCCTTTCTGCTGTTACTTTTACTTGTTGTACTATTTTCAGCATTCCTTTCAAGTCTCCTACTATGTATAGCTTGTCGAGCTGGTTTAAAGCATCTAGAACATCCATCAGCTTGTTCTTGCTGCTTTCGTCATTTATCTCTCTCGTTAATGACCATGCCTTGTTCTTTACGATTTGTAAGTTTCTGTGTATGTTTTTTTGGTATAAATCTTCCTTATTCTGCTTGAAGTTCAGTATGATGTTATTCTTCTGGGGGGGTTTTAACTCTATCCCTTGATATGCTGCTTTCACTAGTGACTCTTCAAGTTCTTCTATCGACTCTTTTAGGCTGCTCATTTTTTAGAATCCTTTACTCTTTTTTGAGCGTAAGATTTTCTTGTTTTAATAAGTTTTTCTCTTTTTCAAAAGCAAAATTTTAGTTGCTCTGGTTCTTTGCCATTGGTTGATGTTACTCTTGAGAATTCAAGGAGTAGGTCGTATGGCCCTTTTTCTATTGCTTCAAGAACCTTGTTGTATAAGCTGAAGTCATCAGGGTTTTCCTTAACAAGGAGTATGCCTTCTAGCAGCCTCTCCCTTTGTGGGTTAAGGTTAAGCTCATTTATTATTCTGAAACTTTCTTTCTTTGCTATGTTGTATTTTTCTTGTTCTGTGATCTCTTCAAGTTTCCTTCCTTTTATCTTGTCTCCGTATCTTGCCCTTAAGAATTCGTTTAGGTGTTTTTCTCCCCTTATCGGCAAATCCCTGTCTTTTAGGAATTGTTTGTACAATATGAAGTATTCTATGATGCCATATTCCTTTTTCATAAAATTACTACTTATTGGTGACTATATAAATCTTTCGTTTTTACGAGAAAACTTTATAAAACACCTGAAGGTAGTGGGCTTATGGTTACAATAGATAATCGCTTGGTCGATAGACTTGTAAATGACTCTTTTTTTGGCAGGATAATTGCTGACTCAGGCTATAAATCCATCGGCATAAAGGTAATTGATAAGGGCAACGTTGTTAATGAGGTTACATCAGTATATAGGAATAAAAAGTTAATCATCCTCAAAGGTATAAAGAATCCCGACTTTGTGATGAGTGTAGACTACAAATTTTTAAAAAGTTTGAATGATAAAAAATTAATTTGGATTAGGGAGAACCCATTAAAGGCCTATCTAAAATACCGTGATAAGGTTGAGGTGCCTTTTTTTGTTAAGTTAAAGATTCTGGCGATGCTGAATGAAGCTTGAAGAGAGGGTTTTAAAAAGTGAATTGTTGAAAAAATGTTTTTTTACAGCCTTTTCTGCTTATGCCGCTTTTCATTTTTCTAACACGCAGCCTGCTTTTGCCCAGCCAAGCTCAGAAGCTATGTATCATTTCTTGGTTGGTAATCTGCAAAGGAAAAATGATGACTTGGATGCTGCGTTCAGAAGTTACCTTAAGGCTTACAACCTTGAACCTCATTCTGCTACAATCTGTAATTCAATAGGTGAAGTGCTTTTTGAGGACGGGAAGTTTGATTTTGCCTTCCTTTATTTCAGGGATGCCGTTAACATAGATAGGGAGTACTTGCCCGCTCACAGAAATCTTGCGTCTTATCACTTGGTAAAATTTGATTACCCTAAATTGTTGTTTGAGGCTGAGTTTATCCTTTCAAGAAAACCTGATGACACTACAGCTTTAAGGTATGCGGGCGATGCCACCTTCCATATGAAAAGGTATGATGAATCAAAGGAGTATTTCAAGAAGATCATCAGCTTAGATAAAAATGATCCTGACGTTATGTATGCTTATCATAAATTAGGTCTCCTTACCTTTGAAGAGGAAAAGTTTAAAGACGCCATAGACCTGCTGAAGAAGTCAACTTCCATGGCTGACAAGGAAAATCCTGCCGACCGCATGATTGCTTACAGAAGTTATTTTTTCATTTCTCTTTCCCAGTACATAATGAAAGATTATGATGAGGCTTTAGATAGCCTCACAAGGCTGATCAAGTCTTTGCTTGGAGAGAAGGATAAAGAGGTATCAAAAGAGGTTATAGAGATGATTGAGGAGTCAAGGCTTATGGAGAGGATTGATGAGGCTATTCAGAAGAAGAATAGAAAAATCAGGCCGAAAAAAGCCATTACCAAGTAAGCTGCCTTGCTCCATTGCCATATTTTTGCACCGTCAAAATTCCATACTGGAATGAGGTTAAATACTGCTATCCAGCTGTTTATTACAACCCCATAATTTGCTATTTCTGAAATTATGCCTGCTGGTGTTGCTATTTTTATTACAAAAAAAACAGCCGCAAGGATTAAGTTGGTTAAAGGCCCCATTGCAGATAACTTGCCATTCCTCTCTTTGGTTACAAACCCCCTTATAATGACAGCTCCTGGAGCAGCTATCACAAAACCAAAGAAAGACATCGCTATTGCCAACACAAGCATGGTGTCAAAGCTTCTGAATTCTGCAAAAAGCCCGTATTTCTGTGCTAATGCCTTGTGCGCTAACTCATGCAGTAAAAATGCTATCCCAACGGTAAATGCGGATATGGTGAATGAGTAAATTATTTCTGGTGCTGTCCAGTTTTTTTTCAATAAAATTGCGAATGCTAAGGATATGGCTATCCAAGCTTTCAACAAATCAGTTATCTCTTTTTTTGAGGTTCTCATAGAAACAAGAATTATTATGCAGTTTTATATAACTTTTGTTTATCGTTGCTTCTCCCTCATAAGTTGTGCAAGGCCGGAAACATAGTAAACTGTTTCCTCGCCATGCCCAAGGTCGTATATCCCTATTCTGTCAATCACAACATAAACACCGTTGTATACTTGTGCATAGCTTACTGCTGAATGGAAGAATTCTTCCAGTACGCTGACAATTTTTTGTCTTTCTACAATTCCGTTAAAAGCCATTATTGGTTTACTTAATGGTAGTTGCCTTCCTACCAAATTATATTTACTAAAATCGATTTTTTTACCTGTCTGTAAGTTGTCAACCACTCCTTTTATCTGGTATTTGTTCATTCTGTCTGCTCCGTCAAGAATTGCTTCAAGGTCTTCCTTTGAGGTTTTTGCTTCGAAGTAGTCATGACCTTTCTTTATTGCAATTTTTGGTTTATTCTCCTTTAATTCCATAATCCACCCTAACCTTTTTCATTCATTAACAATGAGAAATTTTTCATCAAATTTTTTTTTGAAAAAATGTGAAAAGAACCGTGCTTTGGTGAAGTACAAAAAGTTTGGGTTGTTAGTAGCTGCATGCTGAACACCTCGTTGCCTTGGTGCGTACACACCAGCCCTATCAAACGATTGTTTTGTTCGTACCCAGCATCTCTTTTTGAGGTGTCTTTCATCCTTAGATGCTTTCAGGATTTATGAGTTAACGCGTAGCTGCCCGGCCTGCCCTGTCGGACAACCGGTAGACCAGTGGCGTCGAACCCTTGTTCCTCTCGTACTAAAGGGTCCTTCCTCTCAGATGCTTGCATTCCCAGTAGATATCATACATACTGTCTCACGACGTATTTAACCCAGCTCACGAACCGCTTTAACCGGTGAACACCCGTACCCTTGGACGCTTCTGCACGCCCAGGATGCGATGAGCCGACATCGAAGTAGCAAACAGCGCCGTCGATTTGAGCTCTTAGGCGCTACGACTCAATTATCCCCGAGATAGCTTTTCTGTCAGCCGTAGCCCCCATCAAGGGGGACATACGGGTTCGCTAGACCCGGCTTTCGCCTCTGCATCCCGTATCGTTTGGGATACAGTCAGGCAGGCTTTTGCTCTTGCACTCAACTCCCGATTTCTGAACGGGATGAGCCTACCTTTGGGCCCCACTGATATCTTTTCAGCGGGGTGCCGCCCCAGCCAAACTGTCCGTTTGCAGATGTCCTCCATTTCTGAAGTAAGTAATGCGAGCCATGAAGGGTGGTGTCTCATCGTTGTCTACACTTAATCTTGCGATCAAGCTTTGGCGACTCCCACCTACTCTGCACAACGCAGCTTACATCACACCCACAAACTACAGTAAAGTTCTACGGGGTCTTCGCTTCCCACTGGGAATCTCTGGACTTCACACCAGAATGTTGTGTTCGGGGGGTTCCAACTCGGGACAGTGGAAACCTCGTTACTCCTTTCATGCAAGTCGTCAATCAAACGACAAGGTATTACGCTCACTCTGTTACTTTAATGACCTCTCTCGAGGCGGCTAAACATTTCTGTTTAGCTCCTAACATCGCTGCTAGGGTCGGACTATATCTTCACATTTCTGTGTCTGACATATAGTCTCTGAGGATATTAAACGCCCTGTTCTTCGTCGCATTTGCCTTATCAATCCAGAAATTTTTTCCAACCCATCTTTTGATAAATGTCTTTTTTCATACATCAGTTTGATGATTTCTGCAAACCTTTCAAAATCTTTTTGCTTCTTTGTTTGTAATGGATATTTTTGAAAAAAGTCGACAATGTTTTTAAGGTTTTCAATCCCTCTTATTCTCAACTCTTTCCTGTTTCCATTGTTTATGGTTACTTTGCCACATCCAAAGAAGTTTCTGAGTTTGAAAAGCACAGCCTCATCCTTTTCATGTTGGACTATTCTGAATTCAGGCAAGATTTGTAGATAGTCTCTTGGATGATTTACTCCAACGTAAAAGCACCCTTCTCCGTCTACAAAACCGACGACCCAGTTTGCGTTTAATCTTTCCTGCTGATTGTCTGCACCCATCACATTTTTACTGTTTCTGGAATTTATTTGTCTTTCCAGAAATTTACCGAATGTTTTTCGGTTCAGTAGTGTGGGATACTCAGATGTTCCAGCATACGGTCAGATTTTACTAAGGCAGTCTTTCCACCTTAAGAGAATTATAGTTATTCCCGCCGTTTACCAGCTCTTAGCCTCCTTGAAAAGAGGTTTCAAGTACTGGCACTGGGCAGAAGTCACTACCCATACCAACCCTTGCGGGCTTGCGGATAGTTGCGTTTTTATTAAACAGTCGGGCTTCCCTTGTTATTGCACCCTGTAATCGCATTATGCATACGATCGCAGGGACTCCTTAGACCGAAGGCACGGAGCCAATTTGCCGAGTTCCCTAAATTGGATTTACCCCACATACCTGAGGCTTCTTACCTAGGGGACCTGTGCCGGTTCTTGGTATAGTCATCCGATATTCTTCCATGTTCCTTTTTCACGGGATCCAGGTATCGGCTGAACAAGCCTTAAGGCCTGCCATTCAAAGATTTAATCAGGTTCTCATCGTTAAGATACTTCCCTGATTTGTTCTTTTTAGCATTCACGACGGTGAATGTCAACCTAACCCGAATCGTCAGAAACGTGGCTTTCGTTGCCGAGTATTCGGATGGTAAGGGAATCTTAACCCTTTTCCCTTTCCCGAGCTTCAAGTTGTGGGCTCGGTTAGGACTAACTTACTCTTAGCTGACATGCGTTGCTAAGAAAACCTTCCCCTTTCGGTATTAGAGATTCTCACTCTATTCAGGTCCTACTACCGCCAGGATTCTCATTACTGCCAGGTCCACATCTTCTTACGAAGGTGCTTCTTGCCTGACAGTACGCCTGCCTACCACAAAGCAAATTAATGCTCGTCTACGGTATCGGTAGCTGGTTTAGCCCCGTCCATCTTCAGGGCATACAACCTTGACAGGTAAGCTGTTACGCACTTATTATAGGATGGCTGCTTCTGAGCCTACCTCCCCGCTGTCTTTGGTTGTACACACCTTTTTGCCTTTCACACTTAATCAGCATTTAGGGACCTTAACCGTAGTGAGGGTTGTTCCCCTCTAGACACAGAAGTTTACCCCCTGCGCCTGTTTCCCGACTTCTACGATATTATGACATTTGGAGTTGGACAAGGAAGCGAGAGGTTTCCCTCCCTACATTCCAAATCCGTCGCTCTACCATCATAATGTTCTCTGTCGAGACTATACTGCGGCATATTTCGGCAGGAACCAGATATCACTGCCCTCGATTGGCTTTTCACCCCTAGTCCCAGGTCACACCAACACATGCACGTAGAACGGCTTCAGGCCTCCTCAGGGTATTAACCCCGTTTCGCCTTGCCCAGGACTAGATCGGACAGTTTCGGGTCGCAACCAAGTGACTTTAGGCATTTTCATACCTCACCCCTCGTTGCCTGCGGGTTGTTGCTTTCGCTGCGAGTCAGACTTTTTTGTCTTCCTCTCGCCACTCGGTAGCACTCCCTGGCCCGTTATTCGAAACGTACGATACAATTCCTTAGAACAGTATCACTCCATACTCACCAGGTTTCAGGGTCTTTTCACTCCCTGTTACGGGTGCTTTTCAGCTTTCCATCACTGTACTGAGTTTGCTATTGGACTCGAGACATATTTAAGGTTGGAACTTGATGTGTCCCAAATTCCCGGCTAATATCCGATAGCCGGTACTCAAGATACTCGCACATCCTCTGAGAAAAAATTACGGGGCTGTCACCCTCTAGGGCTCCTCGTTCCAGAGAAATTCATCTTTCCTCAGGAGGACTAATAGCGAGTCTTGTAACACCACATCTAACTGCACTTTCATGCAGTCATTCGGTTTGCCTTCTGCCGCTTTCTCTCTCTGATAATTACGGCATCTCTTTTGATTTCTTTTCCTCCGGGTACTGAGACGTTTCACTTCCCCGGGTTCCCCTTCCTTTCGGAATACATGGAGAAGTCTCATTGAGGAATCCTCAGTTCAAAGGCTGCGTGCACCTCGCTGAGGCATTTCGTAGCTTGCCACGCCCTTCTTCGGTGTTCTCGAACCAAGCCATCCGCCTGATGAGGTAGTAGGATTTTGTACTTCACCTTTGCACGGTATCACAAACATGAAGTTTTCCGATGACAAAACACTTGCCATCAATGATACCCTTAGACCAAAAAAATTCATTTCTGATCCGCATTCGCATCAAGTAAAAAATGGACCCGTCGGGACTCTTCGATAAAACCAAATTTTCTTTGATTTTTATTTTCGAACCCGAGACCCCTGCCTTGCAAGGGCAGTGCTCTACCAGTCTGAGCTACAGGCCCATTCGTGATTTAATGTATGAGCAATAAAGTGTGTAAGTCCCATTTTTTTGTAAAAATAAAAAGGAGGTGATCCAGCTGCAGGTTCCCCTACAGCTACCTTGTGACGACTTATCCCTCCTCACTGAGCTTAGATTCGGAGTGGTTAATGCCAATCCTCATCTAAACCCTGCTCGGTTGGAGTGACGGGCAGTGTGTGCAAGGCACGTTGACGTATTCACCGGGCGTTGTTGACACCCGATTACTAGGGATTCCGGCGTCATGAGGGCGAATTACAGCCCTCAATCTGAACTAAGATAGGGTTTCGAGGTTTGGCTTCTCCTTTCGGAGTTGCATCCCATTGTCCCTACCATTGCCGCGCGCGTGTAGCCCAGCAGATTCGAGCCATACAGACCTACCGTTGCCTGCACCTTCCTCCTCCTTACGAAGGCAGTCTCTGCAGTGTGCTCGATCCTCAGGTTGAGTCGCTAGCAACTGCAAACACAGGTCTTGTTCGTTACCTGACTTAACAGGACACCTTACGGCACGAACTGACGGCGGCCATGCAACATCTCTCGGCTTGTTAGGTAAGACCTTCAATCTGACCTTCATTCTGCCGTCGCTGCTGGTGAGATTCTCTGGGTAGAGTTAAATTAAACCGCACGCGTCACCCCTGGTAGCGCGCCCCCGCCAATTCCTTTAAGTTTCAGTCTTGCGGCCGTACTTCCCAGGTGGCGAGCTTAACGCCTTCGCTCCGGCACTGCATGTTCTCGAAGAGCATGCAACACATAGCTCGCAGCGTTTACGGCGGGGACTACTAGGGTATCTAATCCTGATCGCTCCCCCCGCTTTCGTCTCTCACCGTCGGATCTGTTCTGGTCAAATGCCTTCGCCATAGGTGGTCCTCCAAGGATTAAAACATTTTACCGCTTCCCAAGGAGTTCCTTTGACCCCTCCCAGTCCCTAACCCGGCAGTATCTTTCGCGCGCCGCTTGGTTAAGCCAAGCGATTTCACAAAAGACTTTTCGAGTCGGCTACAGACGCTTTAGACCCAATAAATGTGACCACCACTCGGGACGCCGGTGTTACCGCGGCGGCTGGCACCGGTCTTACCCATCCCTTATTCGCCAAGGTATTTATGCTTGGCAAAAGCCTAGTTAAAAACTAAGCACTCGGGATTCCCTTATCACGCTTGCGCGCATTGTAAAGGATTCTAGCCTGCTGCACCCCTTAGGGCTAGGGCCCTTATCTCAGTGCCCTTCTCGGGGCGTGAACTCTCATTCCCCCTACTGATCTTAGGTTTGGTGAGCCTTTACCTCACCAACAGCCTAATCAGCCGCCGACTCACCTTACGGCATTGCTTTTCACGGAAAGAGCGTTCCAGCACCAATCCGCTATCCGGTTTTAGCCTCAGTTTCCCAAGGTTATCCCGGACCGTAAGTTAGATTATCGACGTGTTACTGAGCCTTACGCCTGTGCTTCTTGCGAAGCCCTCCGACCTGCATGGCTTAACGAATCCCGATAGCAGCAGTCTCCCGCAGGATCAACGGGACTTACGAATGCAAGACTGCAAAAAAATTGTTGGGACTTTAACATCTCACTTTGCTCATACATCGTACTTGAACATTCGTTTCAAGTATTCATTCCTTTATTCTATGCCCAAAATCACCGTCGGGCATAGTGATTTTTGTTGTGTTTTAATAAGCATCAAGAAGTTATCAGAAGTTAAATCAAAAAGATGCTCTAATTATCTTTTTTCATAGTAAAGTTTAGGAGAAATAGGTTATTTATAAAGCTTTTGGTGGTTTTTTGACTATTGCTTTTTTATTTTATATGAAACTCAACGACGTCTTCGTCGTGCAGCTCATAATCCAGACCTAGTTGCTGTCCAGGATACTTTGATGACCCCCACACCCTTGCAAACCTGAATTTTTTTATGAAGTCTTTGTGAATGTGTTCTGCCAGGTCTCTTATGGTCGCTCCTTTCTTCATAGCTACTGGTGGCCAGTCTTTTTCCTTTCCTGGCTGTTTTGTGTACACCTTTATGAGCCCTAAATTTTTCCATATCTTCCATTTCAAATCGTCAGGTCTTTCTTGGCTCGTTACCTTTATGCTTTTCATAAAAACATTTCTTTCATTCACAACTTCTTCTAGTTCTTTTAATGTAATTTCACCTTCGATTTCCACGACCGCATTCAATATTCCGTAATCTCTGCATATCCTTTTCGCATCTTCTATGTTCCCCTTAATTTTTCCGATGAAGCTTATACCTCCGCTTCCTTCTTTTTTTATCCTAACATTGGGTCTTTCCCTGTCTGTTATTATTCCTGCTTTCTCAAACTCTTCTTTGAGGATTTTCATGTCATTTTCTTCTTTAATCACGAAAACGATTAGGTCGGCATTTCTTATTATGCTGAAGAATGTTGGTCCTTTTTCCTTATTGAGGAAATCTTCAGTTATTGCCGGTATCTCAACGATTTGTATTTTTACTCCCATGTGTTCCATTACCCCCACTTCTGGCATTTTTGTCGTGAACTCATGAGGTGATATTTCCGGCTTTGCGTTTGTTATTTGTGATAGCAAGTATGACTTGCCAGAATTTGTCAGCCCAACAAGAACTACTTGTGCCGCTCCCTCTTTTTTCACCGATATGTGGAATTTTTTTCCTGCTGCCTTCTTCTCTTTTTCAGCTTCTTCTCTAAACCTTGCTAGCTTGCTTTTTATGTCGGCTCTTAAAGCCTCTGCTCCCTTGTGGCTTGGAGCTTTTCTCAGCATGTCCTCTAATGCAGCTATTTTTTCTTGCGTTGTTTTTGCCTCTTTGTATTTTCTTTCTGCTGCCTGGTATTCAGGTGTTGCGTTTATTGGCATCTTTTTGTTGTTATTTCTTTGCCCATTAAATACTTTACCAACTTTTTAAACACCACTATTTAGTAGAAAGTTTTAAATATTAATTGCTACCAACAGATAGCACTCATTTTCGTTTAAGCCTCGCCTGACGAGCCAGGTGAGAAGCAGGATCCTGTGTAGAGGTGGGCGAGGCTTTCACTTTTTACCATAACCTTTTTATATCTCTTTTCTTTGTTAATCTTTGATGATAACTTTCGAAAGCATAAAGGCTTTTTTTAATTTCTCAAGTGAGGGGTTTATAATTAAACTTATTGCAGCTATTTCAATAGTTGTTGCAGGCCTGCTAATTGGTTACATAGTTGGGAAGCTTTCAAGAAGGCTTTTGCATGAGTTGGAATTGAATAAAGTCCTTAAGGAGCAGGGTTTCAAGATGCCTCTTGAAGAGCTCATTTCTTCTTTTGTCAGCTACGTTGTTTATTTCATCGCTCTTATTTTTGCTCTTTCTCAGCTTGGTTTAAGGACTTTTGTTTTTTCCATAGTTTTAGGCGTCATCCTTGTTATCCTGATAGCTTTTGTTATTCTCGCTTTCAAAGATTTCATTCCAAATGTTACTGCAGGCTTCTATGTCCACCAGCAGGGCATTGTGAGGAAAGGTGACCGTATCCGTGTCAGGAACTCTGAGGGCGTTGTGATTCATACAGATATTACTGAAACAAGGTTGAAGCTTGATAATGGTGATATTATTTACATTCCGAATTCTTTGCTGCTTAAGGATGAGATCGTTAAGCTGAAAAGTAAGAAAGGTGGTTAGTTTGATGCTTGTCGAGACTGGCAAAGTCCTTGCTAAGGACGTTGTTTTTTACAGGAACGTATTTGCACGTGGTTTTGGTTTGAGGTTTCGCAAGCCAAAGAAGGACCATGCGATTGTTTTGACATCCAATTCAGAAAGTGTTAGTGGTTCCTCAATCGATATGTTCTTCGTTTTTTATCCGATAGATGTTTTGTGGCTCGACTCTAAGTTTAGGATTGTTGATGTAAAAACAAATCTTAAGCCTTTTTCTGGCATCACTAAACCCAAATTTCCTGCAAAGTACGTCGTAGAGCTTCCGGCTGGCACGGTTGAAGATTCTATTGTTGGTGGCAGGGTTGTTTTTAAAAGGGGGTTCTGTTAACTTATCGTAGGTGATTAATCTTCTACTTAAAATAGCTCTAAATCCTAAAGCAGATTCGCAAGTTTCTTTATTTCCTTATTTGCCACGTGAGTGTAGATTTGCGTCGTTTTCAAATCTTTATGGCCTAATAATTGCTGAATGTGTCGAATATCAGCGCCGGATTCTAATAGATGAGTCGCAAAGCTGTGTCTTAGCGTATGCGGCGTGATATTCTTCTTTATCCCTGCTTTCTTGGAAGCAGATTTGACAATTTGTTGGATTGTCCGCTTGTTGTATTTTCCTTCACGTTGGGAAACAAAAATTAGGCCTTCTTCCTTGGTTCCATACATTTTCAGCATATCGATCAGTTTTTTATGAAGGAATACAATCCTTTCTTTGTCCCCCTTTGCTGTTTTTAAATGGATTATTTCTCTGTCAAAGTCTACGTCTTCCCATTTGAGATTTCTTACTTCATCCAGACGCAAGCCAGCATAATAAAGAAACATGATAACAAGCTTGTGCTTCAAATTGTTTGTAGCTTCTATCATCTTGTTTATTTCTTCTTTGCTCAAAACTAAAGGCAGTTTCAACGATTTTCTTGCAAGGGGAAGTTTTTCTTCAAATCCGGTATTTAGTACGTTTTCATGAAAAAACTTCAAAGCAAAATATGCGGA
>JAWABC010000013.1:0-16044 GCA_038884815.1 Candidatus Nanoarchaeia archaeon
AGAGGTAATCAAAACAAACACAGCATGGATGGTAAAGGGGAAAGAAAAAAACACTTACATAGTAGGCATAACGTTTCTGTGCAAACCCAAAACCAAAAAAATAAAACTCAACAAAGAACTCGAGTCATACAGGTGGGTAAGCATAAAAAACTATGAGAAAGAAGAGCTGCCAAAATGGATTGTAAAAGAGATGAAGGCCATAAATTGTTAGATTTCTTATAAAGAAAACTTTAAAAACACAACAAAAATCAAGCACGCATGCACCCACTAACCCAAGTAGCACTGCACTTCATAACATCGGCAACAGCAGGACTTCTAACATACCTCCTGGTAAATGCATCCATCAAAACAAAAAACAAACAAAGCGAAAGAATGGCATTCGCACTGGCACTATTCACATCAATACTCATACACATAATAGTGGACTACAAACTGGAGTGGTTTTGATGAAAAAATACATGGTGTTCATATACTCGGGAATGATAAGCTCATTAATGGACCTGGACCACGCAATAACCCTGATAAGGGAAGGCATACCAATAAACCCAACCAACCTCATGGAGCACGGATCAAGAATGCTACACTTCCCAACACTATACGCACTGGCAACCTACGCAATAATAACGATAATAATGTTCGTGATAAACATCGGAAATTCTACGAAAAATTATTACTAAAAAACATAGCTGAAGGATATAAGAAAAAAATACAAAGAAATTATAGGCCTAAAGCCTTCCTCAACAAGAAGAAAGCAGATATGGAAACAAGCAAAGTAACCAAAGCAGCACCTGCAGAGAATTCTGGAACCTCACCAAACTCCTGAGTACCATAACCAGAAGAGCCGCCAAAACTACCAGAAGAACCTCCACCCGAACCCCCATTACCTACATTAAACACACTAAAACCAAGCAAACCCAAAGAACCGTTGTAAGGACTGTCCAAACCGAACTTGATGTCATAGCCCCAACTATCCAAAAAGTCTTCATAACAGAAGTAGTCATGGCACCACAAGAAATGGGAATTGCCCTCAGAGTTGAATACCTCATAAGCAGTACCATCACTATTGGAAACGAAATGATCCAGAATCAAGTAACCCTGGATGCATTCTTTAGTGGGGTCAGAATCAAGCTTAGCCTTATTGGCAAAATACTCAAGATTAGTCCTGTAACAGTCCTTGGGATCTTCGCAGGTGCAATCAGTACACACCCAACCTCCCTTGGAACCAATTAGCTGATTAGTAGCATCATCATAAACATCATACATGCACGAAGGCTTGCCAAACATGATAATCTTGTACTTTGAACTAGGCACCAAATCGCTGCCTGTCAAAACAACCTCAGAATACTCACCTGCATTATAAACATAGTTCAAAACAACAGAGCTGTCCTCAAAACCAGGAGGGATAGGCTGCATCTGTTCCAAGCTAACCTCCTTGGCATAGACTAAACTAGCTAACAAAATAATGCAAAAAATCAATACTGTTCGTTTCATTCCCTCTCCTGACCTTAAAAAAATAAAAAAAGGAAAAAAATTACTTTTTCCTTCTCAACAGGATGAAACCTGTAGCAGCACCAGCAAGAGCCAAACCAGCAGCTATTGCTGAAAACTCTGGAATCTGGGTTTCAACACCGTTCAACTGAGCATAGCTGAACGCATTAATACCCCAACTAGTACACCAACTTGGTATCGGGTTTATTGTGGCTTCTATCTTAAAGTTTATCGTTCCTGTCAAGCCAGGCAATGCATACGAGTCTGTGTACCAGCACTCACCACCAACACAGTAAGGGTCTGTGCTTGAACCTAAAGTCAACTGAGTCCATGTACCAGGTGAGCTTTCGTAGTACAGGTTGTAGTTGTCATTCTGACTTCCTTGAAGGTGTCTCAGTTTAAGTTCGTAAGCAGTTCCTGAAGTGCTCATTGAAAAGTAAGCCAACTTATCATCTTGCTGACAGTTAGGGTCTCTCGGAATAACCGTCCTAAGAGTGCCCCCACCAAGGTTGCTGTCATCACCACCACCATAATTACCACCCCAAGTCCACAAGCCACTCCAACCTTGCCCATCCAAGCCGTCATCAGCAGCGCCTATGTCTAGGTAGTCAAGCTGTGTGTACACCACAGCACTAGCTGAAAAGGCAAGTGCTAAAATGCACAAAATCACTATTGGTAATTTCTTCATTTTATTTTTCCTCCACATGTGGTTTATTGAATGTTACAAAGCAAATAGGAAACACACCAAAGGAAAATAAAAAAAGGAAAAAAATTATTTCCTTCTCCTCAACAGGATGAAACCTGTAGCAGCACCAGCAAGAGCCAAACCAGCAGCTATTGCTGAAAACTCTGGAATCTCTTGACCGCTGTATGCTGTATAGGTTACGTCGCTAACAGCAACTTGACCCCAAGTTCCACAACCATACCATGGACCTTGAGTTGGGTGCATTGTCAATGTCTGCACTCCTTGCAGATTAACATCACAATTCAAAGTCTTCCAGGTTTCTGTTGATCCAACATCTTGGTAGCTGCACAACACGTTGTTTTGAGCATCTTTTATTTCAAAAGAGTCATCAGCAATACCGTCAAGATGCTGTATAGTTATCTTAGTTGTGGTCTTATCTGCTTCGCCCACGATGAAAGTAGCGTCTCTTGATGCTTCATCACAGAGTCCAGGTTCCCATGAAACCTTACACGGACTTACTTTGTCCCATCCTCCGTAGTTGCCAGCGGTGTTACAGTTCCCCCAACCGGTACCAACCCAAGAGGGGTCTGCTGCAAGGGCGGCTGTTGCCAAAAGGCAAATGCCCAACACCAATGCTAAAACTTTTTTCATTTCTTTCCTCCAACACCTCTTCCATAGGCCTATGTCTACCTCTTTCTTAAGACCATGAATCCAACTGCAGCTCCAGCCAAAGCAAGACCAGCTGCTATCCCTGAAAACTCAGGAACTTGTGGTTCACCTTCACACTGTTCTTGACTATCATATGCAGTCCCGCCAATCCATGTGCAAATTTCCTGTGGTATTGGCCTTTCACATTCATGCTCGTTCAGAACTTCAATGCATTTGTCTTTCTTTTCTGCAGGCAAGCTGTCACAGATGTTAGGGTTTTGTTCATCAAACCTGCACCAAACAAACTCGGTACATTTACCAAAAATGCACTTGTAATCATTTCCAAAAGTCGTGGAGCATGAAACTTCTTGATAAGCAACAGTGTTACCATTGCAGTATGCTTCCTTCAAAATGTCTGTGCCAGGACCATTCTTACAGTAATCAAACACAGTAAAAACTTTATGAGCATAACCCCAAACCTGATAAGATTTTATTGGGTCAGCTGCTGTGTTATCAGAATCTGTACACACTGGAACAGCAGAAACAACAGCCAAACTAATTATAAAAACTCCAAATACCAAAGCTAATGTTTTTTTCATTTTCATCCAATCCTCCCTGAGCCTATTTCTTTTTTCTCAAAAATATGAACCCTGCACCTGCACCAGCCAAAGCAAGACCAGCAGCAACAGCTGAAAATTCAGGTATTTCGTTATCAGCACAGTAACCTTCACCTTGAGCGTTTGTGTAACAGTAATTGCAATCAATCACGTCTACTTTTTTCTGTACGCCCTCACAGTAATGTTCTTGTAGCTGAACCTTACCTTGTGGGTTGGCTACACAAGTATCTGGAAAATAATCTGTATGCTCTGGTGTGGACCAAGTAACGGTTCCAGCTGTGTAAGGCAGATTACCACCATCAGAATCATCACATGTTTGCGGTGGGGTTGCAAAAACACCAACCAAACTAACTAAAAAAACGCTCAAAATAACAAACAATACTTTTTTCATCCTTAATTTCCTCCAGTATTACATCACCCCCTTCTTTGGCTAGCTTTTTTGTTACCACCTTACTATTTAAACATTATGTTACTACTAATTGTAGTAACTAATGTACTTAGTTGACCTAATATCGCCTGCCTTGGCAAATAACTCAATAACATTCTCACCAGGAACAAGGTCCATCGTAACAAATTGGAATACCCTCAAAACCTTGTCATTCTTCTTCAATTTCATTGTTTCAGTAAACTGCTCACCTGTCTCCATGTTCGTGACAACCAACGTTGTATCGGACTTGGCACCATAATTGTTCAGGCGGACAAAAACATCCCTGCTGTAGTCATCCACAAAGCCAGAAAGCTGCAGTTTAGGATTTCCATTGCCAACACGCTTAACAAAAACATCAGCAACAGCAATGTCAATGTCAATTATCAAGCCAAAGTCAGTCATGGTCTCAACGGTAGAGCCATAAAACCTGCCCTTCTTGGCAGTAACCTTTACTTTATCACCTTCGCTGCACTCAGCAGGATCATAAAAAACAACATAACTGCCGTCATAGTCAGAAGTAGTTTTCTTGACTATGTTGTTGCACACAACGGTAACAGAAGCATCTGAAACCGTCGAAGAGTCACGAAGCTTGTAAATAGTTCCGCTAACAACGTTATCCGAAGCGGAAGCCAAGCTCGAAAACAAAAAAACAGACAGTAAAAACATAACTGAAAAAATAGCTTTCCTCATCTTACTTCTTCCTCCTCAAAATTATAAAACCTAAACATGAACCAAGCAAAGCAAGTCCTGCAGCCAGGGGTGAAAACTCAGGAATTTCATGTTTATAGTCTGTTAAAACAGGAGATGCGTTGGTAACATTACAAACAATGTCCTTGCACCTAGCACCTTTCGTGCAACTAGTAATAAGCTCACCGAAAAGGGAATAGTCGGGAGAATAAGCCTGAACCTCAATGGTGTCACCGGGCATACATTCGTTCTTATCAAAGCCGACGGCAAAATCGCCCTTATAGTTAGCGGTCAGCTCAGCAGAAGCATCTCTACAAAAGATATTAACGTGGGCAAAAGGAACCTCATTACCAGGCAAGATCTTAAACTTATAAACAGTACCAGTAATTATAGTTGTAGTGCCAGAAGTGGTCATACTCAAAGCAAAAACGTTACTAATCAACAACAAAAACAAAACTAAAGTTATAAAGCCTACTTTGTTCATTCAAAAACCCCCTATAAATGGTGGGCTTTAGAATAAAGGAATGATATATAAATATTATTGTGATGAATTAGTGGTAATAAACTAATACTACCAAAGAGTGTATGTATTTGTTTGGATAACATACAAGAATAGGAGGAAGTTAGCGAATGAATGGGCAATTATACACTGCTCCACTTTCTTTGTTTTGTAAAGCCACAAGTTAAGTATAACACCTACAACCAGCCCAGCAAGCCACATGTTATGGGAGAAGCCAAAAAACAAAACAGTGATAATAAAAGAAGGCCAAGTAAACGTACCGGTCTTAACTCTTTGCCATCTGGGATTTACAAAAATCTTAATCAAAAAACCCCTCGTGAACAACTCCTCAACAAAAGGTGCAACAAAAACAGCACCGAAAAACTTAACCAACAAGAAAAAATTGGTAGGAGGAATAAATTCAGACTTGGAAAAAGAAAAAGGAAGCAACACCCAAATGATGAAAATTATAAGACCAACAACAAAAGAGGAAAACATGAACTTAAACCTTAACTCGAACTTCCTCATGAAAGCAAGCAGCAAGAAAAACGTGACAAAAACCTTCAGAAGATAAGAAACGTAAACGTCATGGGTAAGAAAATTGAAAAAAGGCCCGACAGAAACATAAGACAGGAAAGGCAGTATGTATTCCAACATACATATTAACCTGTAAGTAAAATTATATAAACCTTACTTATATGCTAAAAAGGGGTTTTTATGGTAGACATAATAAAAAACATCCCAGTATATTTGCCAGACGTTCTAAACAACATAGACGAAAAAAGCTTCAGGCAGTACATGATGTGGCAGGACGATCAAAAACTGCTAAACAAATACCCAATAAGCAAGTTCACAGAAGCTTTACTATCAACCTTACCGTACACAGACGAAAACAGGCCTGAACAAAAGGTCAAGGAAGACGGAATAAAGATAGGAGAGCTGGAATTTCTTGTAATAACGACGCAACAGGCAAAAAGAACGTCATACAAGTCAGTCTATGACAAATTCAAAACATTCGTCGAATCACTGCAAGAATTCTACAACGACGAAAGATTGAGGAAGGACTTCAGGACATTAGCACCTAGAGGATTACCTTTACAAGTGAAAGAGCTTTATGTGAACAGCAAGATGGTAAAAGAAAAACTAGAAGAGTATGTAAGCACGAGCCTGGAGGGAAAAGAAGGAATAAGACAAGAAGTGAAACTTGTAAAGCCAGAACAAATACTAACATCAACACCCGAAATAATGCACATAAACCTCGAGAGAGATTACAGAGCAGTAGCAGAGTCAAATGGAAGGGCGTGGCAGGAAGCACAGAATATGGTAGAAGAAGGTAGCAAAAGAACAATAGGTTTTCAAGTTAAAGGGACGAAAGAATACGTAAAGAGGTTCAAAAAATTAGTTCTTGAAGACTCGCTACAAGTTCTGGGAGGGATACCAAAAACACCAGTAGCCCTGATGTACCCATTCCCAACAATAAGTTTCAAACACCAGATAGAACCAAGAGAAATTGTCGCCTATGAACCAATAATAGACTCTTTCCTCAAAGAAGTGCCAAAAGTGATAAAGTCAAACTCAAGGATAGGAGATTTAGTCTTAATAAACCTTATACATGAAGGAAAAAAAGAATGGCTCCAGGAAAAGAAAGTGCTAAGCGAAGAATTCCTAAAAGATTATGACCCACAAAAAGAAGACGACAAGACATACATAAGGATAGAAGGACTGAAAAAAAGACTACAGGAACACACAAAAAAGAACACAACACTAACCATAGAACAGAACTTCTCAATAATACTGCCAAGAACCTGATTCTAAAGCACAAACATAACAATGTACATGACACTGCCAGCAATAAGAGGGACGAAAAGGTTGTCGTCAACAGAACGACCCCTGAACTTGATCTCAAAAAACTCAAACGTTAGGGCAACAAAGCTACCGACAACACCAACCCACATCGGAACAAAAAAGGCAGCAGCCAAAAAAGATACTACAAAAGCAACGATGAAGCCCTCAACAAGCCTGCCGTTAAACTTTTTACCTTTCTTCTTTTTATACAAACCTATCAAAGGACCCAAAGAATCCCCAAAAGTAAGTACAGCAATTGAAGCAAGTGCAATGCTCGTGTCAAAAAGCACCAAAACAATTATGCAACCAAGAATAAAAAACAAGGCGCCCTTACCGGGAAAAACATTCTGGCGCTCAAACTTGTCCAAAAACCAACAGATACAAGGAATCCTGCTCCTCAAACTAACCATGGCAATTGCAAGACCAACAAAAAAAACGATCATGAGAATTTTAAGGTTAAGCAAGCCATGAAAGACAAGAATCATTATAGCACTTCCTAATGCGATGTGGAACACCTGTCTTCTCAACTCTAACTTAGCGCCTTCTTCCATAATTTAGAAAATTTATACCTTTTATCAAGCCACAAAACAAGGTGCACAACAAAAAAACCAAGCAAAGCACCACCAACAATATCACTCAGATAATGAAGACCAGCATATAACCTACTCAAACCAGCCAACAAGGCAATGAACATCCATATTTGACAAAGTTTGAACCTCTGAGCACCAGCAACAGCAGCAAATGAAGCAGAAGCGTGAGAACTGGGGAAGGAAGTGTTGAACCATGCAAACTGGTAAGAGAGCAAAGCTATCATAGGTATGTCTAATACGGTGTAAGGCCTAGGCCTCATAACTAAAAACTTTATCAAATAAGTGAATAGCATAACCAAGCCAAAGCTTATTGCATACAGCAAAGCGTAGTTCCTGTCCTTGAACCAGAAAATCAAAAATGGAATCACAAAAAAAACAGCGATGGAGATTATCGTGTAGGAAAAAAACCAGGCTATGTAATCAAAAACAGGGTGCCTGAAGGAAGAAAAATACATGGCAGCGCTCTTGTCAAAGAAAAAACTAACTACAAAGATAATCAAGCCCAAAAAAAACAGGTACCTCTTTTTCATGAAAAAAGAAGGGGAAAGTGCATTATATAAAACTTACTAACAGAAACAAATATAAAGAAAAAAACCTCAAAAAATAAAAAATGAGGTACACGCACAGCTTGGTAATAAGGGTCGTTCTAGCTTTACTTCTGCTAACAGTACCAACCATGATATTCAACACGAACCTCTTCCAATATCTCTTTGAAGGGTTAACCATAAAAACGGTATACTTTTTCCTGAAAATAGCAAACATAGAAGCAGTGATAGGCAATTATGGGATAAGACACGCAATAGACATATATGGAGAGTACACATTAAACATAGTGAAGTACTGCGTAACCGCATCAGCATACTACCTTTTCACGCTACTTACAATACTTGTCTATGACGTGAGCATACTCAAAAGGATAAAGATGCTTATTTTTGGCTACGCAGCAATATTCCTAATGAACATAGTAAGGATACTCATACTGGTGATAACACTCATAGAAAAAGGAACTGACTCATTTGCAACAGCACATGACATACTTGGAACCATACTCGCAATATTCTATGTGATAATTATGTGGGTCATGCTATCCTTCGCCATGGGAATAAAAAACATGCCGGTAATAACAGACATAAGAATACTCATAGGAGAGATGATGAAAAAGAATGAGGTATGAAACAAAACTCATAATAAGGGTTGCAATAGCACTTGCGATATTCCTAATACCCATAAACATATTCAACATAGCACTGCAAAAACCAACGATGTACATCTCATATGCGCCTATAAAACTTCTTGGTTACGACATAAAAATAGAGGGCGAAACGATAAGCATTGAAGGGCATTATTTGAGGTTCATAAGCGCTTGCACAGCAACCTCAGCATACTACCTGCTTGCAATACTACTGCTGCTAACAAAAGACATAAAACCAAAAAAAGGAATAAAGATGTTTGTAGCGGGAACTTTGTTGATACTAGCGATGAACATAGTAAGGATAGACATACTGCTAATAGTTTTGGTAGAAAAAGGAATAAATATGTTTCAGGCATTACACCTCATATTCTGGGAAGTGGTGTCAAGCATATACGTTGCTGCCGTGTGGATATTCCTGATAAAAAAATTCAAAGTAAAAAACATACCTGCGATAAGCGACATAAAAGAACTGTACAAGAAAAGTAAAATAAAAATCTATTGATCCTCTTCCTTGTTACCCTGGAAAACTATCAAATCTTCTGTTGTTAGCTTCTTAGTCTTCTTCAACTTCTCCTCAACACCCTTGGCCTTTTCCTTAAGGATTTGTTCCTCCTTACTCTTCCTCTGCTTCTGCTTCTCCTCCTTAATACCACTAACTTTGGACTGAAGCTCCTTAAGCTCAACAAGCTTCAGCTTAAGCTGGTTGTTAACAGAAGAAAACTCCTTTTTGAATTCTATAAATTTTTTATAAGCAGACTCCTCCTCCTTTTTCAACTCGTTAATCCTTTTTGAAGTTTCTATGAACTCCTGGTAGTCACCCTTATTCTCCCTTGCCAATTCCCTAAACTTGTTATGAGCCTCATCAGCCTTGGCTTTAGCCTCCTCAATCTTCTTTGAAACCTCATCAATCCTATCAAGTATAACATTAAGCTGAGAGCTTTCCTCATACAGCTTCTTCAACTTCTTGATTTCCATCATAACCTTCTTTTCCTTCTCAAAAGAATAAGCTTCAGTCTCGATAGACTCCTCAAGCTTCCTTATCTTTTCCTTCAGCTTAACAGGGTCAAACTTCAGCTTATGCTTAGCCAAGAAATCCTTCTTCTCCTTGTTAAGCCTCTTTATCTCAGCAACCAAGGACTTAACCTGAGAATTGTATTTGTCACGAAGGTCTTTCTCTTCCAAAATCTCCTTGTTAAAACTATCCTTCTCAGACTTAATCTGCTTCACACTAGCAATCAACTCGGTAATCTGCTTCTGCAATTCAGTCTTTTTGCTAAACCAAGATTCCTTCTGCTCGTTCAACTCATTAAGCTTTGCCTTAAGCTCAGAAATCTGACTCTTCAAATCCTTCAGCTTAGCCAAAATCTCTTCTTGCTCCGCAGCTTCCATTATCAACACTCGCAATCGGCTTAGCCAAACAAAGCTCCCAATCCGGCAGTAGCCTTAGCCTCTTCCTCTTCCTTGCTCTTCTCTGACTTTTCCTCCTTCTTCTCAGCAGGTTTCTCTCCTGCAGCAGGTGCAGCTGAGGCAACAGCCACGGGAACTGAAGCTTCCTTAATAGCCTTCTCAATGTCCACGCCTTCCAAGGCAGCAACCAAAGCCTTTATCTGAGCATCATCCTTCTTGATGCCAGCAGCCTCTACAATTTTTTTTATGTTCTCTTCATTTATAGGTTTGCCAGCCTTGTGCAAAAGCATAGCAGCGTAAACCAGTTCCATCTTCACGTACCTCCTAAGTTAAACTTCCACCCTCCATGAGGGTTTTATAAGCATCCTCAACAACCTTCTCCTGAGCCTTAGCTTGCTCTAAAACTTTATCAAATTCTGTTTTTGAAATTTCCTCAACAACCCCTTCTGGGAGTTGGGATTTTATTTTTTCCATCTCCCTCTCAGCAGATGCCAGCATCGAAACAGCAGTTTCAGGTGTCAGGATTTTAGCAGCGTGAGCAAGAGACCTTGACTCACGCTCAGCCTTCGTAATCATCATTACCAAATTTTCTTTTGTTACATAACCTATGTGCATTGATAGGGCAATGCATTCTGCAGAGGCCTTCACTATGTTCATGTAATAAGCTTCCTCATCAACAGCCAAAACATCTTTCTTATAAATAATGCCGTTATCGTAAACAGCAATCAGATTCAAACCAACCTCCATAGGTTCAATACCAAGTCTTAAAAGTATTTCAGCAACCTTCGGCTTTATCTTCTCACCTTCCTTCGCAACAACAACGTCTTCCTTAACAACAAGCTTGCCTTCCTGAACAGAGGTTTTTATCCCAACAGAAGCAAGTTCTGAAATGACAGGACCAGGAGCGAAAGGTGTTGGGCCTGCAGGAATAATTATGTTTGAAGGAGCGGTCTGACCAGGCTTGGCAGGGGCCTTCGTCTTTGACTTAGCAAGCAAAGAGTAAAGCCTGAAAGGAGACTCCTTTGTGAATATCAAAGCAACCATCCCCTTCATAAGTTCCAACACCCCTTCCATGTTTGGCTTAGAGTCCTTCAACTCGTTAAGTGCTATCTTAATCAAACGCTTTTTTGTAACCTTAACAAGAATCTTGCCCTCAAGGTTGATACGCATACGCTGGAACTGCAAAGCAGGAAGGTTTTCTAAGTCAACAATCCCAAAGTAAGGATACTCAGTTATCAATTTCTTGATTTCTTTAACCTCATCCTTCTTCCATTTAGGGATGTTACGCTTCATCTTTAGCTCCTACAGTAAAGGCAGGTCCCATTGTCAGCTTCAACAAAACCTCCTTAATGTTGTGCTTCTCTCTTGGCAATAATCTTAACAATGAGTTGTAAACAGCCATGACATTATCCTTAATCTCATCATCAGACATTGATTCCGTAGCAACACGGCACTTAACAGCTTGCTCGTTCTTAGTCTGTAATTTAATCGTTCTTTGCAACTTATTATACAAATCCTTTACATTGGCTGTTGGTGGAATAACGCAGTCAGCTTTGGGGTTAGGCATCTTTCCTTTAGTACCCAAAACCTTACCCATGTACTTAGCAACGTCAGGCATTATGTTAGCCTGGGCTATGAAAAAATCGTAATCGTTAGCAAGTCTTCTCAAAGACTTCTTGTCAAACTTAGCAAATTCATCCCTCATGATAACCCTATCACAGCACTCCTTAGCTGAATTAAACAATTCTTTGTCAACAAGGGCACAAACCTTCAACTTCTTACCAAGGGCATGAGGCAAAACGATAAAGGTATTAACTTGCTGTTCTGTCTTCTTCAAGTCAAGCTGCTTAAGATTAATGATTAAGTCAACAGTTTGAGAAAACTTTCGCTTAGGAGAAGAATCCCTGAGTTTCTTTATCGTTGCCAAAACTTCTTGATCATTCATAATTGCCCTCCTACCATAAGTAGTGTTAACGGGTAAAGAAATTGAAAAGGGAAAGGGTTTATAAATTTGTTGGTTTAGAAATGAGCGATGATTAAAGGCATAAATGTAATAGAAACTTTCCAAATAGGAAAATTTGTAAGAAGTGACATTAAAAGGAGTTACGTATTTGTAGCGTACCCTGAAAACAAAGAGATGAAGCTGGAACGTGAAGGACTAAGGGGAAAAGACATTTATGATTTATTTGGAAAAATACTCCAACTAAAAGAAAAATACGGCTTTGAAAAAGCGAAATTTGAGTACATATCAAGGCCAAATACAATACCACAAATAGAAAAACTGAATGAGGAAGAGGTAAGCACACTGGAAAAATTGGCAAGCGCACCAGTCATGAGATAATATAAACAAATAACTTCTCAAAAAAATAATTTTTTGATTCCAAACACTCAAAATTGTAACCGTATTTTTTCAATAACGAGTTAACGTCTCCTGTCAAGGAACTAAAAACAAGAAGAATCCTTCCATCTTTGTTTAAAAAATTCTTTGCCTGTGACAAAAACCTGTCAATAATTTTTATACCACCACTCGTACTCCTATCTTTATCGTATTTATCAGGGGGCAGGTAAGGAGGGTTAAAAATAATCAAGTCAAATTTTCCTTCGACTTTTGAAAAAAGATTTGAAACCTTAGCGTTAACGCCCTTTGCCTTCAACAAAGTAACGGCATCCTCACTTACGTCAACAGCCAAAACATCAGGGGTTTTCTCCAATGCAGTCAATGCCTGAATGCCAGAGCCTGTGCCCATGTCAAGAACCTTGCCTCTAGCAAATTTCCGGACGTACTTCTGCAATAAAAAAGAATCTTCCTGAGGCTCGTAAATCATTTTACAGCATTAAAGTATTCCCTAACCCTACCAAGGATGTTATCAAGAAAATACTTCTCAATCTTGTCCTTAAAAATAACCTCTAAGTCCTCAAACTCAGAAATACGGTACCTGCTATCAACCTTCTCAACCAAAAACAAGTCACGAAGCCTCTTAATCTGCCTCCTTATATTAGAAGATGCTACACCTTTCAAAGGTAACTTGTGTTCTTTCCTTAGCTCAATAACCAAATTCTGGATCTCATCAGAGTCCAAACCCTTCCTACTTTTTTTTGCCTCAAGCAAAACATAAAGAATATCAACGATGATGTCACGCGAATCACCTGGCTGTAAAAGTCCAACTGACAAACAAAGCTTTTTTATTAACTCACGCCTAGGCATGTCATAAGGCTTCTCATACCTTCTTAAAGTGATTTCAGCAAGAGGAGTGTCTTTTGAAATGACCATTAAGAGAAAAGAAAGAAAGAAGTTTAAAATAGTTTTGGTTTTAAGCCCTAACTATTTTAACAATAGCGTAAGAACTCTGATGGTTAATCCTGTAGAATGCTTCAACGTTGGTTATTTCCAGACCACTAACAACCTTACTACCACCTTCTGGTATGAAAACCTCATAGGCGTTTTTTCCATCATCAACATCTAAGGAAATGCCATCGTCATCCTGAACCTTCATCAGTGTCACAACCCTATCGAGAATCAAAGTATCCTTCCTGTACAATAGTAGGTATTGGTCGGTGGCTAAAACAAAAGGCTCAACCTTGATAACAAGATATCTCTGCAGCCTATCAACGCTTACTGGTGTGATTCTCAAACCATTGATGATGTCAGGCTTGTTAGTCTCATAGATGTCATATTCTTTACCATCAATGTTAACAGTCGTTGTCAGCTTACCTCCAAACACAGAAAAATCAACAAGGGTAAAACTTTTACCTGCAACTGTTAACTTGTCACCCCTAACCAACTTAAACTCAGTCCGGGTTTCTTCAACAGGCTTCTCTTCAGGAATTATTGGAGTTTCCTCAGCCTTTTTCTCATCCACGTCACAAACACCATTATCATTGTTATCTAAACAACAAGAACCGCCTACAAGTATGTAAGGCTTGTTACAAACAACCTTTGGAGGTTGCAATTGCTTTTCACAACCCTGAACAAAAAGGGTTGCAACAAATATCATCAACACAAATAAAGCTGACCTTACCTTCATTTTGACCTCCCTGACCATTCTAAAATTAAGAGCATACTATTTAAACCTTAGCATTCAAACTGGTAAAAGGGCCTCAAAAAAGGCTTCTGGGTTTGAGAAAGCCTGAACAAATGCTCAAGTGTAAAAAAGTAATGACTGCCAACCTTCGTTATGTACCCATGCCTGAAGTCCTCAGCAGCAATGCTTGTTTTATTCGCATCGATAACCCTATCCCTAACCTTGGCCTCCATATCCGAGTTTAGTTTTGAATTCACGCCAATAACATAATAACTGAATATGTGATTGTTAAACTTTTCCATATTCTCATATGAAGTAAGAACTTTTGCATTAACCATGTCTGGTCTTATAAACACCTTTACAAGCCTAATACCCTTAATTTTTGCCGGTCTCGTAATTACCTTTTCAAAACCCCTTTTGTCATGCCTAACAGAGATAGCAACGTTACTTGAAACATAATAATTCATAGAAACAAGTTTGAATCCCATAATGTTAAAAATACCCTCAGTAACCCTATAAAAAACATGGGCATCCTTAGTCTCACCCGCCTCAATCATGTACACATCATCTTCCAATGCCATAAAAAACACCAAATCCTTACTTATTATTCTCAACTATGTTAAAATAAAAAATCTTAGGACCTCTTGAAACAATGTCCAACAAAACTTTTGGGTTCATAAAATAAAAATCACCCTTCTTCATTATGCCATCATTCTCTAAAACTATGTCAAGCAACTCCTGATCAGGCCTAAAAATAAACTCTCTTTTCATGACATAAAAATCAACAACAGGCCTTGTAGTGTTCAGCTTCGAATTAGAGCTAATCAACCTTGTGTCATATACTCCTTTTTTTAAGTTATCAAAGTTAAAGTAAAAAGTGCCAACATCAAAAAATGCATCTTCACGCTTGAAGTTTGCTGTGCGAGAATAAGACTTGACAGGAAACTTTGAGGACTTTATAAAAAGTTCAATAAAAGACAGTTGGTTAAGGTCAAAGCCATGAAGAACACTCTCACCATTATATATTGTGCCATCAGCATCCTGCTTCCAAGTTTGGACAATAAAGCCGTAACAGTCATAAGATTTGGAGAAACCCACACCTTCAAGCAGCTCGCCAATAACCGAGTGGAAGAGATTAGCATCTCTGTTAAACTCAACCTTCTGCAATTCATCAGCAATATTTTCCAAACTTCTCATAAGAACACCCCAAATTTTTGAACTTGATAATTTATATAAAACTTTCCTTTGTGAAATCATTTATTTTTCAAACAGAGTTCATACAAAAATCGTGGGTGGATGAAATAAAGGTTCCCAAGCCTAACCACATAATTCCTGTCAAAAGCTATGGCCAAAGGGTCCCTAAAAGTGGAATGGAAAGAAGCCTTTACACCATCAGCAGTTAAAACCTTATTATCCAAACCAAGTCTAGAGTTGGACATAATGCTCCTTGCAACATAATGATTACTCAAAAAGCTTTCTAGAGTAGCATGGTTTGTTGTTACCACAACAAACTCTTTTTTCCTCTCAAACCTCTCACGCCTGGAAAAATTCTTGACCTGAGGCACATCACCAAGCAACTTGATGTATTCAATATTTGTAAACTGGATAGGTTTCTGCTCCCCCACAACATCAATCTCATACCATTGTTCTTTAAACTTAAATTTAAGATACTTCAACAAATTACGAGCCAAGCTATGGAAGAAGTCACTATCACGATTTGATTCCAAAGATTCTATGTCCTTCTTGACCTTACCAAAATCCATGCGCTCTTGCTATTACACAACATTTATTAAATTTGCCGTAACAAAAATAAATTATGAAAAAGAAGTTCATCTCGTTATTATCAGGAGGAATTGATTCACCAGTAGCAGCTTACGAAATGATGAAAAAAGGCTGCACGGTAGTGTTTGTGCATTTCCACAACTACACACCAGCAA